>NZ_SHKN01000001.1:2362090-2672475 GCF_004217115.1 Ancylomarina subtilis
GGAATTTCAGAGGTAAATTCAGGAGTTACAACAGGAACCCAATGGTTCGAATGTAAAGGAAATATAACAAGTTCGTACTCTCCAATTGATGATTCTGAGATTGCAAAAGTTGTAAACGCAGATATAAACGATTATGAAAAAGTACTGGATACTGCGCAAGAAGCATTTAAACAATGGAAAAAAGTTCCGGCACCAGCTCGTGGTGAAGTGGTAAGACAAATAGGAAATGCCTTACGTGAGGCTAAGGAAGACTTGGGTAAATTGGTCAGCTTCGAAATGGGTAAAATCTACCAAGAGGGTTTAGGCGAAGTTCAGGAAATGATTGATATTTGTGATTTTGCTGTCGGCCTTTCGCGTCAACTTTATGGTTTCACCATGCATTCAGAACGCCCCGATCATAAAATGATGGATCAATATCATCCACTGGGAGTTGTTGGGGTTATTTCAGCCTTCAACTTCCCCGTAGCCGTTTGGGCATGGAATGCGATGATTGCAGCTGTTTGTGGTGATGTCGTGATTTGGAAACCCAGTTCAAAAGTCCCTCTTTGTGCATTAGCCTGCCAAAACATCATTCAAAAAGTATTGAAAGATAATGATGTGCCTGAGGGGGTATTCAACTTAGTTGTGGCCAAATCATCGGTAATGGGTGATAACTTTATAGAAGATAAACGTGTGCCTCTAATCTCAGTGACAGGGTCAACAGCCATTGGGAAACGAGTAGCTGAAAAAGTTGGCGCTCGTTTGGGAAGAACCATTGCCGAATTGGGAGGAAACAACGCTATTATTGTTGCCCCATCGGCAGATTTAGATATGGCTATTCCTGGTATTGTATTTGGTTCAGTTGGAACTGCTGGTCAACGATGCACCTCTACCCGACGCCTAATCATACACGAAGATATTTATGACGATGTTAAAAATCGTCTACTAAATGCATATGCTCAGGTTGAGAAAAAAATTGGCAACCCGCTTGATCCCAGCACACTGGTTGGTCCTGTTATCGACAAGGATGCAGTTAAGATTTACAAAACTGCTCTGGCAGAAGTAAAAAAAGCCGGCGGCCAAGTTGTATTTGGCGATAAAGTTCTGAAAGGGAATTATGTACTACCCAGTTTCTGCGAAGTCGAAAATCATTGGCAAATTGTTCAGGATGAATCATTCGTTCCTGTGCTTTATATCATGAAATATAACACACTTGATCAGGCTATAGCTATGCACAATGATGTGCCACAAGGTTTATCATCGTCAATCTTTACCATGAATATGAGAGAGGCTCAAACTTTCCTATCAACAGTGGGTAGCGATTGTGGGATTGCAAATGTGAATATTGGAACCTCCGGAGCCGAAATTGGTGGCGCTTTTGGTGGTGAGAAAGAAACGGGTGGCGGTCGCGAGTCGGGTTCTGATTCGTGGAAGACCTATATGCGTCGCCAAACCAATACCATCAATTATGGTACAGATCTTCCACTTGCTCAGGGCATCAAATTCGATCTCTAAAATCAAGATCAAATCGAGATAAAAAACCTCTCAACAAATATTCGTTGAGGGGTTTTCATTTGTATTGTATTTTGAGAATTAATTAGCCAATTCTTTATAGCCAATTAATGCCTCTTTTCTCAAGTCATTTTTTTGCTCAGGAGTCAGACCTTTCTGACCTTTAAAGGCTACCCTTTCCCAAGATCCGTACATTGGATTTGGCAAAATAATAAAACGCTTACCAAAATCAGCTTTGTGAGCATCCACCGAACCAAAGCCAAATTCTTTGCTTCGATCTTCAAAAAGCTCATCAAAATCACCAATATTATCACCAGCTAAAATTAGAATTTCATGTGTTTCTGTCACTTTATTTCGACGTACAGTTTTAACACTGGTATCAGTTTTTAATAGCATATGAGCCTCATCAGCAAAAGGAAAGCCTAAGGCTTTAAGGTTTTGAAGCGTAACTGCAGTTTCATTCACCGATCGGTTTGAAATATAGAAGGTTTCAACACCTTTTGATTCAGCAAATTTCAGAAACTCTAAAGATCCCGGTGTAGGACGAGCTGCTGCTTTAGATGTCCATTCGTTCCACAATTCCTTTGAAAAAGCTTTACCCGTTCTTATCGAGTAAGCCTCGAAAGGGCTATTATCAAGAACAGTTTCATCAATATCAACCACAACGGCTTTGGGTTTATTATTTTTTGATTCGGCTAAATTTGCAACTAAGGATTGTTTTGCAAAATTATAGGCTTGATAATACAACGCTCTGCATTCCGATGCTCTCTGATACCAAAGAGTCGACATGGTCAGATAATCATTTTGTTGATTTTGAGCTTTTGTATCGGTTGAGGCTGGCTTGCTACATGAAGCTAAGGCTAGTGCAAAAACAAATAGTGCATAAATATGTTTCTTCATATCAATTGAAATTTTATGTTTAAATTGGGATGAATTTACAAAATGGTTTTGCATCACGAAGATAAAAACAAAATCAGTTCAATCTGTTGTCATCAAATTAATTTCTAAATTTTATTTAAAAGCCCTGTAACTTTTCAAAAAGTTATTCGTTTTAGAGAAGAATACCTATGAAACTCGAAGAGTACAATATAAGCGTCGATCAACACTCTGATGGAGTCTTTCGTTTTATCCTTAAAAATATTAAAGATGAGGATAAGGCGCGTGATATTGTACAAGATAGTTTCGAGAAACTTTGGCGAAACGTCGATAATATTAATTTCCTGAAGGTGAAGTCGTATCTGTATACAACCGCCTACCGAACCATGATTGATTTAATCAGGCGGGAAAAACGGAAAGAAGACTTTGATCAGGTTGATGTGAGTACCTATTCACACTCGCAACATTATACCGATTTAAAAGAGATACTCGATCAGGCACTGGAACGACTCTCTGATATCCAACGATCCGTGGTCTTACTCCGCGATTATGAAGGCTACAATTATCAGGAAATAGCTGAAATTACAGAGCTGTCAGAATCACAGGTTAAGGTATATATCTACCGGGCAAGAAAAAAAATGAAAGACTATATAGGCCATTTAGAAAGTATCATTTGAACTAAAAACAGTCAGAATAAATAATGAGAACGATTAACAGAGATAACTACGAAGAATTTTTCATCGATTATATCGAAGGAGAATTGAATGCCGAAGAGAATTTGGCGTTGCAGTCGTTTCTTGCGCTTAATCCGGATTTGCACGACGAGTTGGATGAAATGTGTGATTTCGATTTCACGCTTGAATCTGCTGATTTTAATGCAAATAAACCTGCTCTAAAAGACATTCCTTTTCAGACTAATTTTGATGATTTTTGTATTGCTCTTATCGAAAACGACTTAGATACTTATGATAAAAAGGCTTTTGAAGAATTCGTAGCCGAAAATCCTGATAAACAAGTTGATCTCGATTTATATTTTAAAACAAAACTGAAGGCCGATACAACACTTATTTATAAGGATAAAAAGGGGTTGAAGAGAAGAAATAAAGGTTTGGTCATCAAACAATTTATTTATACAAGTCTTGCCGCGGCAGCTTCAATTGCCATTCTTTTCACGGTTTGGACAAGCGAAATTGAGAAAAATCCTGGCGATACTCAATACAACCAATTTTCTCAAAACACCCCCATACAAATCTCAACACCAGATTCTGTAAAAAAGGGCATTACCCAAGAATTGGAAACAGAAAAAAATTCCGAAGATATTTCTAAGACAAAAAAGAGTAAGGAAACGACTCCAAACAAGATTAAAGGGAAAATTCAGAATAAACAGATTAATAAGATGGATGCTTTGCCCATCAAAGCAGCAATCTCTCCCAAACAAGTGGTTGACAAAATTGAAGTCAAACAACTTATTGCAGAAAATAAAGTTGTTCCTATTAAAAATTCAACTGAGTTGAACCTTAAATTGATTACACACAAGGAAATTACACCTGAGAAAACAGAAAATACGGGACTTGCCATGCTGGGGCTCTCATGGAAAGCAAGTAAGGGTGACGATGAAGTCAAGGAAAAATCAACTCTGCTTAAGATTGCGAGCTATGGGGTTAATAAAATTGGAAAACTTGCTGGAAAAAAAATCAATCTTGAGAAAAAATACGATCCTAAGACTGACAAAACAAGAGTGGCATTTAACACCTATGGCATTGGATTCTCGACGCCTGTAAAATAAATTTAAGATTCCTTCACATCGCCTGTAACAAATCGTCAACCATTTCGTCTTATTATTGATTTTAAACTTTATCAAAGTATAAATTAAAATCTGATCAGATCACAAACTAATAATTTAAACAAACATCCATTGATGGAAAAGAATCACATCTAGATTCTCTTTTAAATAAACGACTGAAATTTTAACGATATGAAAAGATACCTACTGATATTATTTGCATTAATACTGACTTTAGGAAGTCAGGCACAAGTTGCTAATGACAGTTTAAAAACTGACAGTATCAAAAAAAAGAAAATTATAGTTGAAGACAATTGGTCAAACAAAAAGCAGAAAAAAGCTAAAAGACCGGAATACAGAGCACCTGAATCTAAAAAGAGAAACACAATTTACAAGGACACCACTGATATAAAGGTGCTTAATAAAGACTTCATACAGGTGATGGAATCCGGAAAAGGAACCAAAGTAAAGGTCAGAGGAATTGGTGACTTTGAAGATGATTCTGACACAACAAAAATCAGAATTGGTCGCAAACAGATCAACATCATTGATGGCTGGCACGGGACTCGAATCCGAATAGAGAAAGTGCGTCGATGGGATGAAGAAACAAAAACCTATAAAAAACCAACATTTAGAGGTCACTGGACAGGTTTTGAGATGGGGATTAATGCTTTTGCAAATTCGGACTATTCAGGCTACGCTACAGCTGATAAAGACTTTATGGATTTGAACTTAGCAAAATCTATTGCTGTAAACCTTAACTTCCTTCAATACGACATCAGTTTGCAAAAAAACAAAACCAATATTGGTCTGGTTACCGGTATGGGGTTAGAGTGGAATAATTACCGTTTCGATCAGGACATTACGCTGCAAGAAATTGATGGTAAAATCTATCCCAATCCTATTAATTCGGATTGGAGTGTGAGAAAATCAAAGTTGACTTCACTTTACTTAACTGTTCCATTATTGCTTGAGTTTCAAATTCCGGTAAAGAATGATCATAAAATACATATGTCAGCAGGTTTAGTTGGTGGTTTACGTTTAGGCACACACACAAAGATAAAATACAAAAAAAGTGGCAACACACATAAAGATAAAGACAGAGACGATTATAATCTGCAAGCTTTTCGTTACAGTGCACAAGTTCGTTTAGGCTACAGAGCCATCAATCTTTTTGCCAATTACGGCATGACCGATTTATTTAGAAACAATAAAGGACCGGAACTGACCCCATATACAATCGGTTTAACATTAGTTCGATTCTAGATCAATTAAAAATTCTTTCAAAGAGCGCTCTACGACTAGTATAGCGCTCTTTTTTTTGTGAATTCTCATATTAAGATGATGAACATCAAAAAATGTCGGATTAATGTTTTATATTGCACATGAAAACTCAACTACTCGTTCTTGATCTTATCGATAACACAATATTCATGCTGAAGCTGATCAAAAAAAGAGATGTTGTTTGAACTAACATAAAGCTGAATTCTTATTTGTGAAAAGAATTATCTACATATTCATTACTTTTTGTCTTATTTTTAAGACTAGTTTTGCCATTTCCGGCCCTCAATCTAAAATCGATAGTCTTACAGAACTGTGTACTCAAACTGCTGGGCGGGAAAGGTTAGAAAATTTTCTTGAACTCAGTAAAGGCTATTGGGAAATTGACCCTCCCCAAGCCATCCAACTATCAAACCAAGCTCTGGCTCTGGCTAGAAACCTCGATTACAATAAAGAGGTTGCAAAAGCCATGTATTATTTGGGTTGTGCCTATCATATCAACAATCAATACGATTTATCACTATCATCTCTTCTTGATGCCTATCGGTTTTCAAACCAAAATAAATTTCTGAAAACGAATGCCAAAGTCGCTCTTCAATTGGGGATTGTCTATTATCAATTAGGGAAATATGGGAAATCCTTTAAATTCTCACAAGAGGCATATAAAACATTCAATCTTTTAGATGATAAAAAAGGCCTAGCAAGATGCTTGAGTCTTATAGGTCTGTATCATAAATCCCAAAATCGAAATGATATTGCTTTAGATTATTTAGATCGGGGATTGAAATCAGCTAAAGAAATAAATGATGATGAACTCATTTGTGATGCACTTAACGACTTAGGTAAATTTTATACTGAGACAGGTAATATTTTAGGAGCAATTAAGGTTTACAAAGAAGCTGTTAGCTACCATCGGGATAATAGTTTAAACTACAATGTTGGTTTATTCGAATTAAATCTGGGAGTGTTGTACCTAAAACATAACGAAAATGAAAAGGCTCTTTCACATTTAAATAAGGGCTATCATATTGCAAAAAAATTAAAGTCGCACCGACTGTATAGTTCATATTATGATTTTTTATCTCAATACTACACAAATAAGAAATCATACTCTGAGGCTTTAAGTACCTATCAAAAAGCACAAGCTTATAAAGATTCTATCATTGATGATCAGCAAAGTAATAAGATTACAGATCTGGAGGTGCGTCAAGCCACACGAAACAAAGAGATTGAAAATCAAAAACTAAGAGAAAACAATCAAAAACAAGAAGTTGAGATATTTCGTCAGTATGTTTTGAGTCTATCTATTGTTCTTGCTTTAATTACCGGAATTTTCATCTTATTTATTCGTTATCGTAACAACCGAAGACAAAGCGATATTCTTGAGCTCGAAAAAAGTATGGCTGATCAGCATGCAAAAGAAATGTTTGCAAAAAAAGAAGCCCTGCAAAGAAGTGAAGAAGCCCTAAAAGCCGCCAACGAAACAAAAGATAAGATGTTTTCATTGATTGCGCACGACCTAAGAGGGTCTGTTGGTAACATTAGCAATGGACTTAGAATGCTTTTAACTGAAGATGACCTTGTTCTTTCTGAGAAAGAAAGTAAAGAATTTCTGGGATCCCTCTTCCACTCTGCTGACAATTCATACGAACTCCTTGAGAATCTTTTAGCTTGGGCTAGAAATCAGAGTCACTCAATTGCTCCAAACTTGGAAATGGTCGACTTGGATTCAATTATACTTTCAAATCTGGAACTCCTTTCGGAATTGAGTAAAATCAAAACCATTAAACTCTTTACATCGACAGTAAACAAGGTTAATATTTTCTGTGATCGAAATATGGTGCATACCGTACTTCGAAATTTCATTTCCAATGCAATCAAATTCACTAACAAAGGCGGAGCAATCGAAATTCGAACAGAGGTAAAAGAACACTTTGTAAGCGTATCGGTTATCGATGATGGTGTCGGTATGCGTAAAGATCAAATTCAGAATATCCATAAAGGATTTACAACTGATGGTACGGCTAACGAGAAGGGAACCGGAATTGGATTAGCCCTGTGCCGCGACTTTCTTGCCAAAAATAATGGATGGTTCAATGTTAGTAGTGAAGTTGATAAAGGTAGTACGTTTACTTTTACTGTACCACGACGCCCCTTAACCAAAAGAAAATTCTCCGAATTAATCAAAGAAGAAGACAGCTATTCCCTTCTAAATATTTAAATTTAGACTTTCGGAATCTGTTCTTATCACAAACGAATAGGATTCTGTTTTTGTGGAATACTTAAACTAAATTATAAAATAATGAGACTTCTTTTAATTAGTAACTCAACCAATCCTGGTGAAGAATATTTAGATTACCCCAAGAATAATATCAAAGAATTTTTAGGGAGTAAACCCGTAAAAGCTCTATTCATTCCTTATGCGGGCGTTACCGTTTCATTCGATGACTATGAGGCTAAAGTAAAGCATAGATTTAACGAAATCGGACATGATATTGTATCGATTCATCATTTCGAAGATCCGATAAAAGCCGTAGAGGACGCTGAAGCAATTGTTGTGGGTGGTGGAAGTACCTGGAACCTATTACACATGGTTCATAAATTTAACTTAACCGATGCTATTCGCAACAAAGTTATAAATGATAAAGTGCCGTATATTGGATGGAGTGCAGGTTCAAATCTAACTTGTCCAACCATTAAGACCACCAACGATATGCCAATTATCGATCCTCTGGGATTTGAGGCATTAAACCTGATTCCTTTCCAAATCAATCCTCATTATCTGGATAAAAACCCTGAAGGACATGGCGGAGAAACTCGCGAAGACCGAATCAATGAATTTCTGGTTCTTAATCCTGATATGTATGTGGCAGGTTTGCGTGAAGCAACCATGTTTTTGGTTGAGGATGGCAAAATCAGTTTAATTGGAGATAGAGCCTGTCGCATTTTCAAAAATGGTTCAGAACCCTATGAACTAAAAGCAACAGATGATTTCAATTTCTTAATGTAACAAAATTATTCGTATCAAAATTCATGCGACTTCCTCAATCGGGAAGTCGCATTTTATTTTCTATAACATCCGACACTTTACAAGAACTAAACGACAAATCGGACACACGTCTCTTATTTATAAAAAAACTGTTTTAACTTTGCTGCCATAAAATACATATCATCTTATTAGCACCTATGGATTTATTATCATCAAGTTATTTCGTTCTATTTTTAATAGTAGCAATCGGTTTTATAATTGGGAATATTAAAATCAAAGGGATCTCCCTTGACGTATCTGCAGTCATCTTTGTTGCTCTGGTTTTTGGGCACTTTGGAGTCAGCATTCCCATCGATATTCAAAAAATAGGACTTACACTTTTTATCTTTACCATTGGTATACAGGCAGGCCCTGGTTTTTTTGAGTCATTTCAAAAAAATGGTCGTCAGCTTATTATTTTGGCCTTCGTACTCATTTCCAGTGCATCACTAATCACTGTCGGTCTGGCTTATGCTTTTAATGTTGATCTTAAGATAGCTATTGGCTTGCTTACGGGCTCATTAACAAGTACACCTGGCTTAGCAGCTGCTATTGAAAGTACAAACTCAACCCTTTCATCTATTGGTTATGGTATAGCTTATCCTTTTGGTGTTATTGGCGTCATCCTATTTGTTCGACTATACCCCAAATTGGTTGGTGTAGATATTGAAACAGAAGCAAAACAGTTAGAGGACGAAGATTTAAAGAAACATCCAGAATTATTCAATAGAAACTTTGTTGTTGAGAATGAAAAGATTGTTGGGAAAAGCATCCGTGAACTAAAGGTTCGTGCTATGACTCAAGCCAATATCACGCGTATTATGCATGAGGGAACAACCATTGTGCCTAGTCCCAATACTATTCTTCACAAAAACGATATCATTAAACTGATTGGAAGCGAACAAGCACTTGAGAAAGCTAAGATCTTAATTGGAGAAGAAACTCAGAAAGAAATTCCTCTTAGCATTGATTATGTCGTTGAATCGATTCTAGTCACCAACAAAGAAGTTGTAAACAAGACTATAGGACAACTCAATGTGCTTTCAAACTACAATGCCCGAATCACACGAATCAGACGATCGGGTATTGATATTGCACCCAGCTCAAAATCTGTAATTCGTTTCGGTGATAAGTTAATTGTAGCTTGCGGAACCGGAAATATCAACAACATCCGTCATCTGTTTGGCAACGATGTTAAAAAATTATCCGATACCGATTTTTTCCCTATTGCCACAGGTATTGTTTTAGGGGTACTAGTAGGAAAACTTAAAATCTCTTTTTCTGATGATTTTACATTCTCATTGGGCCTAACGGGAGGTGTTTTAATGGTTGCTCTTATTCTGAGCAGAATAGGCAAAACAGGACCTGTTTTATGGACCATGTCGGGTACAGCGAACCAATTACTTCGCCAATTGGGCTTACTTATGTTTCTGGCTGTAGTAGGGACGAGTGCAGGATCGAAACTGGTTGAAACCTTTCAGGAATCAGGCATGCTCCTTTTCGGAATTGGAATCCTCATTACACTTATTCCAATGCTTATCACAACACTTATTGGTCACTACTGGTTGAAAATGAATTTACTCAACTTACTCGGCGCACTCACTGGAAGCATGACCAGTACACCTGGTTTAGCAGCCGTTGATGGAATGACAGATTCCAATGCTCAGGCTATAGCCTACGCAACTGTTTACCCTATTGCGATGGTCTTTTTAATTGTTTGTGTCCAGCTTATTAGTATGATTTAAAGAAATACGATACAAAAACAGCGCTTACCCAATGGATAAGCGCTGTTTTTGTTATATCAGTCAAGATAACTTAAAAACCTCTTTGCTTACTTTCTAACTTCTGCATTTCAGCTTCATAAGTTTCTTTAAACTTATTGTAATCGTAATCAACTTTCAATTTTTCGTCCTGAGATAATTTTAACTCGATTGCTTTTTCTAAATCTTCAGCACTCATTTCAAGAGCAATATACGTCTTATATTTGTTTTGACTTGTACGAGTCTGCTTTTCGCAAATAACCTTAATATTATTCAACTGCTGATTGATAACCTCACGGGTTAAACCTTCATAACGCTCTTCAACCTGTTCAACATTATTCAGTTCTGTTGAATTCACGTAATTATCGATGGTTCCTTTTATTGTTGATGCAACCAAAGTTGCCAACTCTGCACGTGCATTTGTGCCCGCTTTTTTCTTTGATACCATCTGATCTAAGCTTTCGCCAATTGCAGAGGCTCTAAAATGCTTTTTGTCACTCTGATAATCACTACCCGTACAGTGTACTTCTATTAATTCTTCACCCTGTGACTTTGTTGAAACTAACTTTTCATTAGAACCACAAGATATTAATCCTGCTGTCATTATTATCCCTAATCCCAGGATAAATGTCTGCTTTAAATTATTCAATTTCATAGTTTTCAATTTTATTTCAATTTTCAAAATCTATTATAGATCCAACTGGTTCAGTTTGGGTATAATGGTATTGTGTATTTCTTCTACAGCTTGTTCATAAGCCTCTTTCACGGCATAATTATAACTCACCGGTTTCATCCCTTTCACTTCATAAATTGCATCGTTGAAAATCTCAAAACCCGATTTCATATCTTTCAGTGAGAAAAAACAATCCAGATAAACAATGTGAACCTTATAGTTACGGCCCTCTTTTATCTCTCCCTTAGTGACGTTTGTTTTAACATCAAGAATGACATTGGCACTGTCTTTATCACTAGTGAAGGAAAAGAAATTTTCGGATAATTCTTTTTTTATCGCATTCTCAAGAATAGATCTACGGGAATCTTCCCCAAATATTTTCTCACTAAAAAGCATATAGGCCTTCAAACGTTCTACATTTAAAATAATTGAGCACTTAGGGGCTAGATCTGGACTTAGAAAAATTTGATAAAGCTTATAATCTTCATCATCCTTATTCAGTATCGATGAAAGATCTAAAGACACTTCAACTTTTTGTAGTTTCTGTTTTGATGTCACACGAGTTAAGTGAGAAGAAGCATAACCTAACGCATCGGTAGTGACATTTTTATTTAATATACCACCACCACTTTCAAAGTCGAAAGTAAGAGGCAAGTTGACCAGTTTCTTTTCACCCTCATCAGATCCCCAATTTGCCTTCACAAGTAAAGGATCCTCAATTGAAGTTGAAATTTCAATCTTAATATTCTTATTTACGGGAACCAATTGAGTTCTTGAATAGATATTCTGGATTCTTTTATAAATCTCAGTTCCTAAATTTATCGAGCCATCAAAAGTCATCACCGATAAATCTTTATCCAGATACTTTTTTATTGCTTTAACTGATTTAGCGTAATAGTTTAACGCCTGTATGAGTTCCAACTTCTCCTCATATTTCTTGGCTTCTTCAAAATAATTCTGAGCTAGTTTCTTAGCCTTATTCAACTTCAATAGTTGCAATAAAGCATATTGCTTCTTCGATAATCGATAATATTCCCAATACTCATTTCCTCTTTTGTTGTTCCATGAGGCAACGAATTCATAGGCTTCCAATTCCTGAACCAAAGAAGTTCGAACCTGAGATTCAAATTCCTCTTTGAAACTCGTGTTATCTTCGAATTGATGCAGGACTGAATTGGATGAAATATTTATGGAGATTTGAGAAGCTAAATCTTGTAGAGCTTTATTTTTAGCTAGTTGCATATAATTTTCTACATCTTTACTAACAACCGATACTCCAATATAATACTCAGACGAAACGGGTCTGTTCTTAACCCACTTTGGAGGACGACGACCAGCATAACTAATACTCGAAAAAACAAGTATGATTAGAGATAGACAAAAGAATTGGCGTAAAATTTTAATCATTATTTTGTGTTTGGATGAAATTTAAAGGTAAAAATTCCTAGCAAGAAACATGCCACTGACTGAACGATTATTCATCTTTATGTAATATTTTTTCAATATTTCGTAAAATCAGGTTAGACTCAAACCCTCTT
Source organism: Ancylomarina subtilis (assembly GCF_004217115.1). Taxonomy (NCBI): domain Bacteria; kingdom Pseudomonadati; phylum Bacteroidota; class Bacteroidia; order Marinilabiliales; family Marinifilaceae; genus Ancylomarina; species Ancylomarina subtilis. The sequence continues at coordinate 2,374,521 of NZ_SHKN01000001.1, forward strand.
GATTGAGCAAATCGATAAAGCTTTGCTTTTAGTTTATAAGGATCCTCTTCACGCGTACTTCTCATTTTTGAACTTAGAATATCCTCCAGGTTTTCTTCATAAATTTCCTCAGAAATACTATCAAAAGCCTCCATAATCGTGGACTCAGGTATTTGCTTTTGCTTCAAATGATGCGAAATTTTAATGCGTCCCCACTTATTAAACTTGTATTTATCCCGAACATAAAAACCCGTATATCGATTTTCATCAATAAACTTATCATCTATCAAAGACTGAATGATTTTATCCTGATCATCGTAAGACAAATTCCAATTCTCAAGTTTTTTCCTAATATCCGAACAGCACTTTTCTTGTCGGCTACAAATAAATTGCATCTTAGAAAGGGCTGAAGAATAACTAATTTCTTTCGTTTTTTTATCTTCTGAATACGTCATAGGATATTAAATGAAATTTTAAGGTATAGACAATTACCATTCTGCTGAAGTCATTCGATCTCTACCATTTAGATCTTTCCTTAGTTGAACAAATGTGAAACCCATAGATTTTTGAAGTTCGACCATTTCCTGGCCCAAAGCTTCGTTAATTTCGAAATAAAGTTTACCGCCCTTTTTCAGATGATTTATAGCAAATTCGGCAATTCGCCTGTAAAAAATAAGTGGATCATTATCAGTGACAAAAAGGGCTGAATGAGGTTCGTGAGCCAGAACATTGTCCTGCATCAACTCCTTTTCTGATTCCTTCACATAAGGTGGATTACTCACAATAATATCAAAATCATTATCCCATCTGTAATTTTCCCATTTTAAAAAATCACGGTGATAAAAATCAATTTCAACATCATTCAAAATAGCATTCTCTTTAGCCTTTTCAATTGCTCCTGTTGATACATCAACCGTACTCACACGAGCATTGTTTATATTATGTGCCAAAACAATAGGAATACAACCACTACCCGTTCCAATATCCAAAATTTTTGGAGCTTCAACCTGATTTTCAAGGATAATGGCATGTACCAGTTCTTCAGTTTCCTGTCTGGGAATTAAAGTCTGTTTATTCACCTTAAATTTAAGATCATAGAATTCTGTTTCACCAATTATATACTGAATTGGAACGGATTGTTTCAACTCATTTAAGGCCTTTGAGATTTGATCAAAAATATTTTGTTCAATTTTTTCATTCTTATTTAATTGAATCTCAATTTTTGAGTAATTTAGTAAGTGTTCTAGAAGAAGGTAACTTATATTTTCAATTTCTCTTTGAGGATAAATCGATTTAAGTTCCTCTTTAAAAAGACTTTGAATACTTTTAATATTATGTGCGGAATTCATATGATTCAGATTTTAAACAAATATACAAATCTTCTGTCTATGCGTTTCACGATTTACCTTAGCATAAATTAAACTTATGGTTTTCAATTGGAATGAAATTTGGCTGTATCTCTTTGGAGCATTAGGCATAATCTACATGCTAACAATCATCTTTACGGTTATTGTTGTCATACTTGAAAACCGTAGCCCACAAAAAACAATCTCCTGGATTCTCGTCCTTATTCTCTTACCCGTTATCGGTTTGGTGTGCTATTTAGTATTCGGCCAGAGCTATCGCAAACAAAAAATGTTTAGTCTAAAAGAACTGGGTGACCTCAAATGGTTGGAAACTTTAAGTCAGAATCAAAAAGGGGAGCTTGAGAAAAGTAATTTTCTAAAAGATGAGAGCATTCATGAGAAAAAAAATGTCATGACTCTTTTGCTAAACAATTCAAAAGCCCTGCTTACCGGACAAAACAAAGTCCATATTCTCAATGATGGCGAAGAGACATTTTCTGATATATTCAGAACTCTTCGTAAAGCGAAAGATCATATTCATTTGGAATACTACATTATAGAAGATGGTGAATTAGCCAATGAACTTCACACGATCCTAATAGATCGTGCCAAAGCAGGTGTTGAAATTCGAATTATATACGATGGAGTTGGCAGTTGGAAACTCAGTCAGGATTATATTGATAGCTTGAGAAAAGTGGGTGTGAAAATTCATGCTTTCTTACCGGTTCGCTTTCCAATTCTAACCAATCGAATCAATTATCGTAATCATAGAAAAATTATAGTTGTTGATGGAAAGACCGCATTTGTTGGTGGTTTGAACTTTGCTGATCGGTATAAAAATGGAATTCCGAAAATAGGCATCTGGCGCGACACTCACCTAAAAATTATTGGCGAGGCAGCAAGTAGTTTGCAAATTGTTTTCTTAATCGATTGGTATTTTGTTCGTCAGGAGGTTCTTCTTGACAAAAAATATCGTCCTTATTTTAAGGTCAAAGAGCACTGTCTTTTACAAATTGTATCCTCAGGAGCCGACTCTGATTGGGCAAGTATTTTACAGGCTTATTTCTCGGCGATCACCTCTGCTAAACAAAATGTATATATCTCTTCGCCCTACTTCATGCCCAACGGTAGTCTCTTGATGGCTTTAAAAACAGCTGCAATGAGTGGAGTTGATATAAAGGTTTTAATACCTAAGAAATCTGATTCAACAATGACCTTTTATGGCACTCTATCTTATATTGAAGAATTATTGGAAGCCGGCGTTAAAATCTACTTCTACAAAAAAGGCTTTAACCACAGTAAAATTATGATGGTAGATGGTGTGATATCAACAGTTGGAACAGCCAATATGGATATCAGAAGCTTTGAGCAAAACTTTGAAGTCAATGCGCTTGTCTACGATGAAACAATCACATTAGAGCTTAGAGCCCGTTTCTTAAAAGATTTAGAAGATAGTGAAGAGATAGATCTACTAAGCTGGCAAATGCGATCTAAGAGTCAAAAACTGAAGGAATCTCTGGCAAGGGTTTTCACGCCTCTATTATAAGATACGCCTAATTTCCAGGACGAAGGTGATTTCTCAGCGTCTTTGTGCTATCATCCAGAGCATACTCGTATTCCCCATCAACATATTCCATAGCAAAAGTATCATACAGAGCTTTTATTCTTTGAGCGATATAAATATCACGAGTTTGATAGGTAAAGTGTTCCCTTTCGTTTATATAAACCATAAGAGCATTAAGTCTTTCTCCTGTTTCACCGGTAATATCCTGCACCAATTGTTTATTAAACTTGGTTTTCAATATATTGATCTTACCCTCTGTTAATTTTAATTTAGCAACATGTTCTCTTTGCTTTCTATCTTTAAACTTTCGATTAATAGATATGCCTACTCCAACACCTGGTCTATCCATAGCTAAAGCTGCCTGCATATATTGCTTCATATTACCAAAGTCCCAACCTCCCGTTACATTCTTTTCTTCAGGCAACTCCATATTCACAAAATTCTCTTTAAACTGACTCCAGGTTCCTAATGAATAAATATCAACTTCTTCGAGCATATACGAAGTCCTGTTCAATTGCAACTCCTGAAATGCTGTACCATCTGTTATCTCAGAGGTTACAGGAATTATTTGTTCAGCAAATCCCAAGGATGATACCTTTAAACTTTGATTGGGCTTAATTTGAACTTTAAAGAAACCCAGACTATCGCAGATAACGCCCCAGTATGTATCGTCAATTTTAATATGAGAATATGGGATACCTTCAAGTGTTGCCGCATCAATCACCTTACCTGAAAGAATGAAGCTCTCACCTTTTTCTGAATTTTGCGCATTGGAAATAAAGGGCAGCAGCACAAAGCAGCTTAAACATATGAGGACAATATGAATCGATTTCAAGGCTAGTTTCTTTTAGTGACAGCTAAAGATATCATATGAAAAGGATAGATTTTTAACTTATTACATTTTTTAACAGAGATTAACCTCCCTTAAAATATCGAATAACTGAAAGGGAAAAAACAAAAAAACCGAATTGGAATCATCCAATTCGGTTTTAGAAAATGTTTATTCTATAATTATTACATCACAAAATTTCTAAAATGTTTCATAAACTGCACCCTTTCAAAAGCAGCCGGATCGTTTGATTTATCCTGGCTTAACTTCCCATGGAAATCTTTCAGACTTTCAAAACCTTGTTCTTCCATCCATGAATAAATTTCTTTAGTCAGAATATCAATATAACCAGGTCCCTCTTTATAAATGATTGAAGCCAATTGTACAGCATCAGCACCCGCCAATAATTGCTTAATAATACTTTCTGAAGAGTGAAGACCAGTAGTAGAAGCAATTGAGCAGTTGATTCGATCACGAAGAATACCCACCCATCTCAATGTATTTTTAAAATCGTCAGCTCCTGATAAAACCTGTCCCGTGTTTAATGTCAGATTATGAATATCGATATCAGGACTATAAAAACGATTAAACATCACAATACCATCAGCTCCGGAATCATCTAATTTCTTAACCATATGAGCTAAGTTGGAATGATAAGGACTTATTTTTAACGATACAGGTAAAGCAACTTGTTCCTTAACAACTTTTAAAACCTCGTAATAAATATTTTCATTCTCATCAACCGAACGATTCATATCTGTTGGTAAAACAAAGAAATTAATTTCTAAGGCGTCTGCCCCGGCTTTTTCAATTTCACGAGCCAGGTAAGTCCATTTCTGAGAACTCACACAATTCACACTTGCGATAATTGGAATAGATACGGCTTCCTTTGCCTCCTTAATTAAGCGCAAATATTTTCGAACGATGTCCTCCTCAGGCTCTTCGTTCATGTAATCAAATGTTTCAGGATAGACATATGGACGACTTGTCATATTCAACATTTTCTCATCCATCTCCATTACAATCTCCTCTTCGAAGATTGACTTAAGAACAACCGCTGCTGCTCCGTTTTCTTCAAGTTCCTTGATTTTTTCTACAGAATCAGTAAGACCTGAACTGGCAACAATAATTGGGTTTTTTAATTCTAATCCTAGATAATTTGTACTTAAGTTTAGCATAAGATTTTGTTTTAGTAGATGTTTATTGTTTGGATTTTGTTTTTATTGATTGATCATTTTTCAATTCATCAAACACATAAATGAGATGATCTGAAAAGCTTGATAAACAAATTTAACTCAGAACAATCTATATTTCAAATCGATAATCTTTATATAAATATAGTTAATCCAAATCAGTAATTCATACTCAAATCCATAGCTAAGAAAAAAGGCTTGTCGAAAAACGACAAGCCTTTTTTAATATTATAAAATCTCAGCCCTAATCAGCCAAAACAGTCACAGTATTCTTTTTACATTCAACAACGCCACCATCAACTTCGAACAATTCTATTTGCCCATCTGCAGTCTTAATTTTAATAACACCACGGTCGAGAGTTGAGATAATTGGAGCATGATTCTTAAGAATCTCGAAAGAGCCATTTATCCCGGGTAATTGAACAAGATCAACTTCTCCTGAAAACATTTTCTTCTCAGGGGTTACAATTTCTAAAAGCATTTTTATCAATTTAAAGTTACAAGTACCTAAATTTGAAAGTACTTAAAACACTTCTGTATTTAAGCCTCAGCTTCTGCTAATAATTTTTCACCTTTTTCAATAGCTTCCTCAATATTACCCACAAGATTAAATGCTGCCTCAGGATACTTATCAACTTCACCATTCATAATCATGTTGAAACCTTTAATTGTTTCCTCAATTGGAACCAAACAGCCTTTCAATCCTGTAAATTGTTCTGCAACATGGAAAGGTTGAGATAAGAAACGCTGAACACGACGCGCGCGATGTACAACCAATTTATCCTCATCAGAAAGTTCTTCCATCCCAAGAATGGCAATAATATCCTGAAGTTCCTTATAACGCTGCAGCAACTCTTTTACATTCTGAGCACAATCGTAGTGAGCATCACCAACGACATCACGAGTCAAAATTCGAGATGTTGAATCAAGAGGATCTACTGCAGGATAAATACCTAACTCAGCAATCTTACGATTCAATACTGTTGTTGCATCCAAGTGGGCAAAGGTTGTTGCCGGAGCAGGGTCAGTCAAGTCATCAGCGGGAACATATACCGCTTGTACCGATGTAATAGAACCTCGCTGCGTTGAAGTAATACGCTCTTGCATTGTACCCATCTCTGTAGAAAGAGTAGGCTGATAACCTACCGCAGAAGGCATACGACCAAGAAGTGCTGACACCTCAGATCCTGCCTGAGTAAAACGGAAAATATTATCAACAAAGAAAAGAATATCACGTCCACCTGATTTCTCATCACCATCACGCAAACTCTCTGCAACGGTCAATCCTGAAAGGGCAACACGAGCACGGGCCCCAGGAGGCTCATTCATCTGACCAAAGACCAAGGATACCTGTGACTTGTCTAAAGCTTCTTTATCCACTTTAGATAAATCCCATCCACCTTTTTCCATGTCTTTCTCAAACTCATCGCCATAACGAATAACCTTTGATTCGATCATTTCACGAAGCAAATCATTCCCTTCACGGGTACGCTCACCTACACCTGCAAAAACAGACAAACCATCTTGTCCGATTGCAATATTATTAATCAATTCCTGAATCAAAACGGTTTTACCAACACCGGCACCTCCAAACAAACCAATCTTACCCCCTTTGGCATACGGTTCAATAAGGTCAATAACCTTAATCCCTGTATAAAAGACTTCAGATTCAGTTTTTAACTCATCGAAATGAGGTGGTGTTCTATGGATAGGATATCCGCCTATTTTATCAACCTCTTCAATTCCATCAATGGTTTCACCCACCACATTCAAAAGACGCCCTTTTATCTTATCACCAGCTGGCATAATAATAGGAGATCCTGTTGCAATAACATCCATACCCCTTCTCAAGCCATCAGTCGAATCCATCGCGATAGCACGAACCGTATTCTCACCAATGTGCTGTTGACACTCAACAACTAAATTTTTACCATTTTCAATTACGACCTCTAATGAGTCGTAGATTTCAGGAAGTGCAGTACCCTCCAATTCGAAACTAACATCGATTACAGGACCGATTACCTGAACTATTTTGCCAATATTTTGTGACATTGCATTTATTTTATTGGAACATTCATTATCGTGTGATGACAAATTTAGCATTTTTCCTCAAAAAGGATGAATTTATCTTATATTTTTAATAATCTTAAACGGAACGATTTATCAGACGCTTTACCAGCAAAGTCAGGTTCTCTTTTTTCTCTTCATCAACCTTTACCGACGCCAGGTAATCTAAGCATAACTCAAAATATTTATCGATTTCAATTTGGGCCAAATCACGCACATTTAACTCTTCATAAATATTTTTGACAGCTGTAATTTTTTCTTCCGGATTGTAATCTTCCAAGCTCATCCATTGTAACAACTCGGCTTTCGTTTTGGCATTGGCCAATTCTTGAGCTTTGATCAACAGAAACGTTTTCTTGTTGCAAAGAATATCACCTCCGATTTTCTTTCCAAAAACAGCTTCATCACCAAAGGTATCCAACATGTCATCCTGAAGTTGGAATGCCATTCCTAAATTCAAGCCAAACTGATACAATGCTTCTGCGTCATCCGCATCCGCATTTCCCATAATGGCACCCATTTTAAGACTTCCTCCCAAAAGAACTGCTGTCTTAAGACGAATCATATTCAAATACTCTTCAACGCGTACATCTGTTCTATCCTCGAACTCCATGTCGAACTGTTGTCCTTCACAGACCTCAAGAGCTGTTTGGTTGAAAACCTCAAGAACTGAACGCAAGTGCTGATTTTCGCAACTCACTATAAATTGATATGCTTTGATAGACATGGCGTCTCCAGAAAGAATAGCCACATTGGAATTCCACTTTTCGTGAACGGTGGACATGTTTCTCCTGATTGGCGCATTATCCATCACATCATCATGCAGAAGTGTGAAATTATGGAAAACTTCAATCCCAATTGCAGGCAAATAAATCTTTTCAAGGTCATTCTTATAAAGATTAGCCGCCATTAAAACCAAAATTGGACGCAGGCGTTTACCCCCAATCGAGAGGATGTATTTCATTGGCTCAAAAAGGCCTTCGGGAGGGGTAGAAAACTCCAAAGTATCAATTCTATCCTGAATCTGAGTTTGAAGTTCGTTGAAAGTGTACATGTGAGTTGAGTTATGATTCAATTTTTAGAATGCACTAAAATAGAAAAAAAATATAGAGCATTAACTCTCGTTTATAAATTCTTAAACACAAAAAACCACCCCAAAAATTGGAGTGGTTTCTATAATATTATTATTCGATTACCATTTATCAGATAATCAAAATGGCATCACCATATGTTCCGAAACGGTATTTCTCTTTAATTGCAATTTGGTAGCATTCCATTACTTTATCGTAACCACCAAAAGCAGCAACCATCATCATTAGTGTTGAATATGGCAAGTGGAAGTTCGAAATCATTGCATCAGGAATGCTGAAATCATAAGGAGGGAATAAAAATTTATTTGTCCATCCTTCAAACGGCTTAAGTGTTCCCATTGTTGAAACTGAACTTTCAAGCGTACGAACAACAGTTGTACCTACGGCACAAACCTTATGTTTTCCTTCTTTTGCTCGGTTCACAATTTCAACAGCCTTATCGTCAATAAAGATTTGCTCAGAATCCATTCTATGTTTGGTCAAATCTTCAACGTCAACATCTCTAAAATTACCCAAACCAACATGAAGTGTAATTTCAGCAAAATCGATTCCTTTAATTTCAAGACGCTTCATCAACTCACGGCTAAAGTGCATCCCGGCAGTTGGAGCAGCAACGGCACCCTCGTGCTTAGCAAAAATAGTTTGAAAACGCTCAGCATCTTCAGCTTCAACTTCGCGGTTGATAAACTTTGGTAGCGGTGTTTCACCCAAACTGTACAAGGCTTCTTTAAACTCATCGTATGGCCCATCGAATAAGAAACGAAGAGTTCTTCCTCGTGATGTTGTATTATCAATTACCTCAGCAACTAACAAATCATCATCACCAAAATACAACTTGTTCCCAATACGAATTTTACGAGCAGGATCAACTAAAACATCCCATAGTCTTTGTTCACGATTTAATTCGCGCAATAAGAATACTTCGATTTCAGCTCCAGTTTTTTCTTTGTTTCCGTATAAACGGGCAGGAAAAACCTTGGTATTATTAAATACCATCACATCTTTATCATCGAAATACTCGATAACATCTTTAAAAATACGGTGCTCAATCTCTCCGGTATCTTTGTGAAGTACCATCAATCGAGACTCGTCACGATTGTAGGCAGGATGTAAAGCAATAAGTTCTTGAGGTAAATTAAACTTAAACTTAGATAACTTCATAAGGCTGACTTTTGATATTTTTGATGATAGATATGAGTTCAAACGAACCCAAAATTATATGGACTAATAAGAATCAATTTAATTGCACAAAACAATCACACAAGCTTCTCAACTCACATCCAGCGAGTTAACACAAGTGCACTTATTCTCAACAGTGAAATCTTAATGAAAATGGCTGCAAGATAGTTATAAATTCTCTAAATAACTTATAAATTCTTCTATTTCAAGTGCCTGATCTTTTCGATATTCACCTATACGAGTTCGCTCTAAAGCAATAAGATGCGCTCCCGAATTCAAGCGTTGACCAATATCACGAGCCAAAGCTCGAATATAGGTTCCCTTACTACAAACCACCCTTATTTTTAAGACATCATTATCAAAGCTTAGAACTTCAATCTCATCAATAACAAGAATCTTCTCTTTAATTTCAACGTCTTGTCCCTTGCGTGCATATTCGTAAGCTCTTTTCCCATCAATTTTAATTGCCGAATAAGCGGGTGGACGCTGTCTTATCTCTCCAATAAAACCTTTTAGTGTTTCATCAACAAGTTCTCTGCTAATATGTTCTGTTGGATAAGTTGCATCAATTTCTGTTTCAAGATCGAATGAAGGTGTTGTAGCCCCCAATTTAAGCGTTGCAATATACTCTTTCACCTGAGCCTGATAAGTATCGATTTTCTTGGTATACTTACCTGTACAAACAATCATTAAACCTGTGGCCAAAGGATCAAGCGTACCCGCGTGCCCCACTTTTATCTTCTTCAGGTTGTATTTATGCTTAATCTTAAACTTGGCCTTGTTCACCAAATCAAAAGATGTCCATTCGTAAGGCTTATTCAAAAGAATAAAGGCTCCACTCTGGAAATCCTGATCTACCTCGTATTTAATCATACTCTATTAAAACATGTAATTGTATGTGATTTCCTAATTTAATAAATATCCATCATTTATACTAAAACTAAGCTCCTGGAATTTTGATTTTCCAGGAGCTTTATATTTTCGTGATGAGTTTTATTAAACTTCTACATCGATTTGTTATTTATTAGGATACAAAAATGGCAATAAGTCCGATAATAAGACAATAGATTGCAAAATAAATAAGCTTCCCTTTTTTCACCAACTTAATCATCCAGCTACAGGCTAATAAGCCTGAAACAAAAGCGGCAATAAACCCAACAAGCAAGACGGATACATCCATGCTGGCTGCTTGTGAAACATCTGACTTAAATAAGTCTAAAATATTTTCTCCAATGATAGGAACCAAGACCATAAGAAAAGAGAATTTGGCAACTTCAGCTTTTTTATTCCCCAAAAGCAAACCTGTTGCAATGGTTGATCCTGATCGTGAAACGCCTGGAAGAACAGCACAGGTTTGTGCGACACCAATAATTAAAGCATCACGAAAACTAATATCCTTTTCTTTTTGTTTAGCGTAATAGGTAAAAGCCAAAAGTGCTGCTGTAATCAAAAGCATAAAACCGACCAATAATAGAATCTTATTGGTATTAAAAAGTTCTTCAACCTGATCTTTAAAGAAGAGTCCAACAATGGCAATCGGAATCATCGAAAATGCAATTTTTGCAACATATTGTGTTGATTCGTTCCATTTGAATTCAAACAAGCCTTGAATCAGGGCCAAAATATCTTTTCGAAATACGATAAGTGTACTCAGCACAGTTGCACCATGAACCACAACCGTAAATCTTAAATTATCCTCTGCGTTAACACCCAAAAGAGCCTTACCTATCTCGAGGTGACCACTGGAGCTAACGGGTAAAAATTCAGTTAATCCTTGAACTAATCCTAATATCAGTGCTTCTATCCAATCCATTGTTTTGATTTAAGTCTTAACCCTCCTTCGTAAATAAAGGGTTCTAGTTTATTACTTTATAAAGAAGTTTGACTTCTCATTACCCACAAACAAAATGATACCGCAACCAAATGAATGGAAACGGTAAATCAGTTTATTTAAAATTTCTTTCGGTTTCTTACTTTTCCTTAGGTCGTTTCATGATCGCATAAATTTCGAAAGCAAATCCGAAAAGAACAACCATAGGAGCCAAAGTAATTCTGCGAAAACTAAAGATATCCTCATCAAAAACAGTTGGATCGTCTGATCCCCCACCCATCATCAGCATAAACCCAATGATAATAATAGCAAAACCAATCAGTAATAACTTATAGTTCTCTTTTGCCAAAGCAAATTCGAGTTTCTTGTCGTTCTTGTTCATATATTAAAAAAATTTTAATCCTATACTTTAATTAATACAGATGCCTGGTATCAATTCTTAAAAATTTGTTGACTGCTAAAAAGGTTGAAATCCAAGTGATCACGATTCCAATTAAAACAATCATTATAAATAACAAGCCTAATACTTCAACATTTTCGAAAGCAATAACATCCCGCAACTCTCTTTGAGATAAATAAATAACTCCCGTCAAAAGTAAATTGGCGATTATCGCTCCCAAAACACCATGCCAGAAACTACGGCCCATAAATGGTCGACGAATAAAACCACGAGTAGCACCAACCAATTGCATGGTCTTAATCAACATTCGATGTGAATAAATCGACAGACGAATGGTATTATTGATCAGAGTCACCGAAATCAAAAAGAGCAAGCCACTAAAGGCCAGGAGAATTAAGCTGATTTTCTTTACATTCTCGTTGACCAAATGCACAAGGGATTTCTGGTAATAAATCTCTTGAATTTCGTCATATTTAGCAAGCTTCTTTTCTATTTTGGCAATACTCTCAGGATTTGCATAATCGGCATACAATTTCACATCGATTGTTGCCAATAAAGGGTTGTAACCTAAAAATGAAACAAAATCTTCACCCAAATCCTTCTGTAATTCCTTAGCCGCCGTTTCTTTATCGATAAATTTTGTTGACTTTACAAATGAACTCGCATCCAGGAATTTCTGTAAACGACGAATTTCAACTTCCTTCACATTATCTTTTAAAACAACTGATAACCCAATATTTTCTTTCACATAATTGGATAATTGCTTGGCATTTAAAACCAATAAACCCATAAGTCCCAACATAAAAAGGACCAATGAAATACTAATAACAGAGCTAAAATATGAAGTTCGTAAACGGCGTTTCGAAGCCTTATTGCTTTGAGCCATGATAATATGTTTATTGTGAATGTAAATTTACGGCAACATGCGAAAATACAATTTTTAATCAGAAATTACCCTCTTCGTTCAGAGTAATTTGGACAATAATTTCATGAATTATTTGAGAATAGAATTCAGATCTTAAATGAGAATCATCAAATTTCATTTCAACATAAGCTCTCACATTCATCATTAAATTTCTGATTAGTTTTATTACTTTTGATTAGTTATACCGCACACTAAAGAAAAAACAAGTTGGGAATCATTCGTAAACAAACCATTATTGGCTCGCTATTTTCCTATTCAGGAGCTCTGTTAGGACTCGTCAACACAGCCATTCTATTCCCCCGACTACTCAGTACCGATGAAGTTGGTTTATTAACATGGTTAATTGCGGCCACTATGATGACTTCACAAATTTCAAGCTTAGGTTTTGGGGCAGTTATATCTCGTTTGTTTCCCTATTTTCGAAATAAGGAAAACCAACACAATGGCTTCATGTTTATTCTTTTCTGTGTTGGAATCCTGGGCTTTGCCCTTTCGCTTATTGCCTATTTTGCTTTAACACCATTTGCTCCCGGCTATTTTAACTCAGACTCTTCATTCAATCTCGATTACCTATTCTATCTGATTCCCTTGGTTTTCTTTAGCATCTTTTTCAACCTTTTGGATGGCTTCAACAGGGTGATGTACGATGCCATCTCAGGAACCTTCTTTAGAGATATTGTATTCAGATTGATTGTTTTAGTGAGTTTGCTTCTCCTGGGACAGGAAATAATTGATTTTAATCAATTGATTTTTATTTATATTTCAGCCTATTGCCTCCCTGCAGTTTTGTTGTTTGCAGTATTGATTAAACGGAAACAGGTTTCTTTTAAACCTAATTTAAAATTCATCAAACCTGATCTAAAAAAAATCATGATCAACACATCAGTGTTCGGTTTACTAAACAACTTTGGAAATAAGATTGCTGCTCAAATTGATAAAATCATGATTGTGGGGATGTTAAGCTTGGGGGCCAACGGCATATTTACCGTGATGTCGTATTTCGGGGTTCTGGTTTCAATGCCATCCCGAAGTTTGAATAAAATCTCAAGCACCATAATTGCTGAAGCCTGGAAAAAGAAGGATCTTAAAACCATATCAAAAACTTATGCTCAAAGCGGCTTACACCAATTCATGGTAGCCTGTCTTCTTTTTGTAGGTTTATGGGTCAATATTGATAATGTTCTTCAGATCGTTACACCTGAATATATTGAAGGGAAATATGTGGTTTTCTTTATCGGCTTGTCCAATGTGGTGTTAATGCTATCCGGAATTAGTGGTGTAGTCATTCAGAATTCACCCGCTTATCGCAAACAATCTCTATTCCTAATTATTTATGCAGGACTTATTGTTGTGAGCAATGCCATCATGATTCCAATCTGGGGTATTATTGGGGCTGCGGCCGCATCGTTTATAGCTAGCCTGTGTTTTAATCTGATGAAATACCTCTTCTTACTTAAACGATATAAATTCCAGCCTCTGAATTACCGCTATGTGTTGGTTGTTTTTTGTGCGGTTCTTTCCTATTATATTGCTTATTTACTCCCCAAGCAAGATTCTTTCATTGTAGATATCATTATTCGAGGAGCCATAGTAAGCCTTATTTATATTGCGTCATCACTAATATTGTGTATTTCAAAAGATTTTAATGACTATGCAAAGAAACTGATCAAGCGATAACTATTTCTTGATAATTTCGATAATTTCAGTTGTTGATACAGATGGGGTTCGAGGTAAATAAACGACCTCGCATAATTCTTTAAACATATCAAAACGACCTTCCCAATCGTCACCCATCACCAAAACATCAGCTTGATATTTTTTAATATACTCCCCTTTCAGTTCCAATGATTCCTCGAAGAAAACCTCATCGACAACCTTTAAAGCCTTTATGATATCCATTCTGTCTTCCTGACAATAAATTGGATTCTTCTGTTTCTTGGAATAATTCAAAGCATCTGTTGAAACACCCACAATCAGGTAATCGCCATTCTGTTTTGAACGCTCAAGTATGCGTAAGTGTCCAATATGAAACAAATCAAATGTGCCGAAAGTTATAACTCTCCTCATAGTCCTTTTTATTAATTGTTGCGAAAATAGTATTCCTTAATGAATTTAAGAATCCTTTTAGCACTATTATCATCTGTATTCAGGTATGATTTCTCAATGATCTTTGATCGTTCTTGTATAAATTCATCTTTTTGGGTGAAGCAATAAACAAGATCTTGCTCTAATTTCTCCTGACATGTAGAAATGGAACCGACAAGAAAATCATTAAAGAAAGCATGCAGTTCGCGATCTTTTGTTTCATATTTTTCACGATCATACAAAAGAAAGAATATTGGACGATTCAATAATATGTAGTCCATATAAATTGAGGAATAATCACTAATCATTCCGTCTACCTTTGGGAGTAAAGGATAAACATCTTTCACATTATCATACCAAATTATTCGTTCGAAATCCTCGCTTATCGATTTGTATTGAGGCAAAGGGTGCAACTTAAAAACAAAAACATAATCATTTTCTAAAGCAAACTGATTCAATCGATTCAAATCAAGAATTCCATCAGATATTCCATCGCCACCTGTATCCCGAAAGGTTGGTGCATAAAGAATAGCTTTTATCCCTTTTTTACGCATCTCAGCAACTTTATTGATGCTTACTACATCTGAATTGACATCTGAATTCCGGTATTTCTCAGGATTCACAATGACGTCATTTCTCGGATAGCCTGTTTCAATAAAATGTTCGGCATCAAAAGCAGGTTGAAAAAATTCACGGGTAAAAAAATCGCCTGTAGAAATTACAGCTTGATACTTTGGCAATTTTCCAACAAAATTCAAGATAAACCTTCTGTATAAAGAACTCGTTTCCTTAATGAAAAACTTATTGCTTCGTTGTATCTTCTTAAATCCTATTCCATGCCAAATCTGAATAATTTTAGCTCGCCAAAACAATTGAAATCGACAATTATCCATCCATGAAAAATTATCAACCACAAATACGTTGCTTCGAAGCATAATCCAATAGGCCTTTGCCGATGGATAATAAAGAATATTTGAATATTGAAACCGAAGTGTTTCGTAGGTGTCTTTGTTAGCAGTCAACAAATAAAAATCCTGATCAGTTTCCTTTTCAGAAAGATATAAGAAGAAGAATTTCACATTATCGATAAAGAAACCATCTTTTGCTCCCATAAGAACCATTCGATTTCTTTTTTTGGGTATCAAATAGGTCAACGGAACAATAAAGATCCATCCTAAAAGGGTCGTGAGAAAAATTACGGGTTTGGAGTATTTGTTGAGGTTCATCGATTCAATTTTCTAATTTCCTGAAAAACTCGCTCAGAGCTATTTCCATCCTGATGGCTGTGATACATATCACAAATATTTTTTCGCCAATCGGCATGTTCATCCGGCTTTTGTAAATAGGTTTCAATTTGATTCCTAAATTCCTTAAATGAAGCTGCCTTATAGCCAGGTGTGTTCTTTTCAAAATCTAAAAACAGACCTTTGCTTTTTTTGTACTCTTCCAAATCATACGGAATATATATAATCGGTCTTTCGAGCAAGAGATAATCAATCCAGATGGATGAATAATCGGTCACTAAAATATCCACATAAGGCAATAACTCATAAACATCCGGAAATAAATCCTGATCTGCTTTCAATACGCGTTTCATTTTTGAGACATCAAAACGGCTCAGTTCATCAGCTCGCTTAAGATCTTCCTTATGTCCTCTTAATAAAATATAAGCCTGTTCTTTTTCAAGAAAAGCATCCAGTTGCTCAGAGTTGAAATCCTGAAAAGGAAAAAACTCCGCCGATTCTGTTTCTTCTCTCCAAGTGGGTGCATAAAGAATAACCTTTTGATCCAAAAAAGGATATTTATCGACCAATTCCCCATCTTTAGGTGCCGACAACAAATAATCATTCCGAGGCAAACCACTCACCCAAACATCATTGATATCCATTCCGAAACCCGCCTGATGAAGTTCCTGCTCGAGAGGCGAACAACCAACCATATAGCTGTATTTCTGCATTTGGTATCGTTTGCCATATTTTTGCCAAACTTCGGTTTGAAGCCCCATCTTTTTCATGGGTGTACCATGTCCCAAATAAATAATGTGATTACATTTCTCGTGTAAATAGTAAGGAAAAAATGGCGCAGCACTTATCCCATATGAAATAATCACATTCTTCGTACGTAGAAAAAGAAACAGCCCTTTCAACGAAAGGGCATAAACCACTTCGCCAGAAAACTTCTCTTGCAATTTGGCATAAAGTCTTTTGTTTGCAGTAAAAAGAACCGATCTGAATTCATCCTTCTGACGCATGTACTCAAAAAGGTATTTCGAGTTGTCGTAATAATACTTTTCGGTCAGAAAAAACAGGGCAATTCGTTTATCCTTCCTCACCAATTTCTCTATCAAATAATAGAAATTTCGAAGGATAAAGATCACAATGTGCAGAAAAATTATCTTCAGCACAAAGTTGACAAATTGCTGTTTTTTAATGAGTTTATTACTCATCACTTGTGTTTTTTCTATATGATCTTAGAGTCCAAGCCAAACCTCCCAATACCAAAGTAAAAAAGAGAATCATGCTGGCTAGTGAAATATTCTCACCCACATAAAAAGCTTTGGGTTCGAATTTAAATTCTATTTTATGCTTGCCTGCTGGCAATCGCATAGCCCGCAATACATAATTTGCTCTAAAATGTGGCGATAACTTTCCATCAATATAGGCATTCCAACCTGGTTGATAATACATCTCTGAGAATACGGCAAGTTGCTCTACTTTCGATTGGTAGTCGTATTGAATAGCGTTAGGTGCGTAGTGCGTCATCTTGATACTAGCCAAACTGTCAACACTGCCTACAAAACCTTTAACCTGATCGGCAAAACGCTTATCAACAATCAACTCTTTAGCTGGATCGAATGCATTCAGACTCATAATTTCCTCATTAGCATTGTCAACCATCTTAACATTTGAGACCAACCATGCCGCTCCTAATGCATCAGGATTATAAACAGCATGTGTTCCTCCTTGTTCAGATCGAACAATTTCATAACGTGCATTCAGCATATTCAGAACCTTAGCATTATTCTTCTCAATATGGTAATCGTAAAGTTCCTGAATGCGTCGAAGCTTGGCTCCATGATAACCACCTATCGACTTATGGTAATATGACGTACTTGAATTTTGAAATGCTCCACCTGTTTTATTGTACACACGGTAATCGCTATTCATATTTAAAGCCCACAATTGAGCAGCAACCATTTCGTACTGATTCGCTTTTCGATTTTCCTTCTTATAATCCGTAGCTGCCTTTTGAAGTTTTGCTCCCAAGTCCGGATGATTTTGTATCTCCATTTGCAGAATCTCATAATCAGCCTGTGTTGGATTAAATGCCAGCTTCAAATCCTTTTTAGCAACAAAACTGTCGTTGTTTAAATAACGCTTGTTTACTGGCCACAAATCAGCAAGAATCAAAACGATTAAAGCTGACACCATCACCTTAGCAGAAATAGTTTTACGACTGTAGAAGAAAAGTAAAACAGCCCCCAGAGCAACAAAAACAACAGAACGCAAAGCATCTGCTCTAAAAATTGAAATTCGGGCATTAATCAGATCACTTTGAATTTGTGAGATAAATCCTATTGCATCGGGGTTTCCCGATTTGATTTGAGCGAAATAAGAGGTTTCGATATCACTCATGAAATCAAGTCCCAGATTAGGGAGTAAAAATAAAAGCAAGGCTAAACCTCCTGTTAATACTAGAGGAAGTATGGTAATATTCAAATTTAAAGACCCAAAAGCTATTTTACGTTTCAAAACATCGGGCTCATCAATCAATTTCTTTACAGCTAATATCGCCAGTAAAGGCACACAAATTTCCACCACAATCAAGATAGAAGAAACCACTCGGAACTTGTTGTAAAGCGGCACATAATCCAAAAAGAAATTCGTTAAGCCTGCAAAATGATGGCCCCACGATAGCATAATTGACAAGATAGTAGCCGTCAGTAAACCCCATTTCAACCGCCCGGGCACAATAAATAAACCCAGAACAAACAAAAACATAATTAAAGCACCCACATAAACAGGACCTGCCGTAAAAGGTTGATTACCCCAATAGTGATGGTTATCTACCTGTTCCATCCCGTAATAGTCATCAACTTTTTTAATCTGTCCGCCACTTACATAATTCACAATTTGAACAGCCTCCTGTGGCGAACCCGCTCCCCCTTTTACATTGGGAATAAGTAAACTCAAAGTCTCCTGAATACCATAAGACCATTGAGTCGCATAATCCTTATCAAGTCCGGCAGTTTTATTATTCTTATCACCTATGGTCAATTCCGACTTACCACGGATAGTCGATTTACTATATTGGTATGAATTATAAAGGTTGGTGTTGTTTACTGCTATAGCAATAAAAGAAGCCGCCAATAATACGGCAAGAGCTCTAAAAAACTGTTTCAATTCTTTCGCTTTCAATCGGTAATAAAATTCGAATATCACCAAACAGAAAACCATGATCGCAAAATAATACGTCATCTGAATATGATTGGAATAAAGCTCCATTATCAAAAAGAAGGTTGCCAACAAACCACCCCATAAATATCGCCCCCTGAAGACCATAAGAATTCCAGCCAAAGCGGGTGGAATAAAAGCAAGAGCATTCACTTTCCAAAGATGTCCCGCACCAATGATGATGATGAAATAGGTTGAAAAAGCGTAAGCTACCGCTCCGGCAATAGATAACCAGGGGTTCACTCGCAGGGACAGCATAAGAATATAAAATCCAATCAGGTAAAGCAACAAATACCGGACAGGATCTGGCGTATGCAATTCTATCAATTGCTTGAAGAAATACATATCCTTTGCCTGATAATCCACATTGATTTGATAAGCAGGCATCCCACCAAACATCGAATTGGTCCAAAGCGGATCCTCGCCCGTGGCTTTTCGGTAATCGATAATCTCTTTTTTTCCTCCCCAGGCATTCAAAGAGTCACCCTTTCGTAACTCTTTCCCTTCGAGTACGGGTTGAAAATAGATAAAACCTATAATTAGAAAAATAAAAACAGCTGAAAGGTAAGGGATCAGCTTCTGAAAGAGATTTTTAAAATCCATGTGTACCGCTTTTTTTTTGTAAGCCACTAAAGTACAAAAAAAGCAGAAAGCTTTAACTAAAGACCAACAGGGTTTTTAAAGAACATAAGTTAACAATATCGTTTTATAACCTATTTCTCTGCAAGTGAACTATTACCAATAAAAATTCTCCATTTAATTTTCATACATATATTTTACCTTATTTAAACATTTTGTTTATGATAACAACTTAATTAATTCATCTGATTTTTATTTACACTCAGTGTACACAAAACACTAAACACCACCAGACTAGACAAATAAATAAAACTCTATTAAAAAAATGAATAATTAAAACAATCCTGTTATGTTCATTTCAAAATACTACTTCTGCTTCGTATAGAATTGTATTTCTCGTAAAAAAACCTTATACTGTGATTATCAAATCTATAAATCACGTGAAAATTATTATTTTATGATTCAAACCAGAGTATTTAACCCTGAGAATAAACCTAACACTACAGAAAAAGAAAACGTAATTGATTTTTTATTTAAAAACCTTCAGGAATATGGAGATCCAAGAGCAGATATCGAAAAAGCAATTGATTACGCTCTAAAAGAAACAAAATCCTTTGGAGGATTTATCTTAGTATCCTATCTAGACAATGAAATATCCGGTGCTGTTGTTGTTAACCAAACTGGAATGAAAGATTACATTCCTGAGAACATACTTGTTTACATTGCTACACACAAAAAGCATAGGGGACAAGGCATAGGAAAAATACTCATGCAAGAAACCATTAAACTGGCAGAAGGAAATATTGCTTTACACGTTGAACCTGAAAACCCGGCACGGTTTCTATATGAAAAATATGGATTTTCAAGTAAATACATCGAGATGCGTTACATCCAACCCTCTTCCAATTAAGCGTCCTTAATGCAATTCCTCAAAAGCAAATAAACCTCTATTACATTCTAATTCAAACCTATGCACTTTATCGACATATTGATTTTTATCATATATTTTGCTGTAATGCTTGGTGTTGGCTTCTACTTCTTTAAGAAAAATCAGAATATTGAAGATTATTATATTGGAGGTCGATCATTAGGTAGCTGGCATATTGGATTATCTGTTGTAGCCACAGATGTAGGCGGTGGTTTTTCTATCGGACTAGGAGGATTAGGATTTACAATTGGACTTGCAGGTTCATGGATGTTGTTTACAGGTTTGATCGGAGCCTGGCTAAGTGGCGTCGTTTTAATTCCTATCGTTAGCAAACTATCAGTCAAACATCGGTTTTTCACCTTTCCCCAGATATTCGAACATTTTTACAACAGTAAAGTTGCTCTGATTGCCGGAATCATTTCGGCTATAGGCTATATTGGATTTACCAGTTCTCAATTACTGGCCGGTGCCAAACTAGCATCTGCCACATTTGTCGAAATTGATTTCCTAACTGTACTCATTATCATGGGGGTTATCGCAGTGGTTTACACAGGAATCGGCGGTATGAAAGCGGTTATTTACACAGACACAATACAATGGATTATTCTGATGTCTGGCCTCATATTTATCGGGATTCCCATTTCTTACCAAGCCATTGGCGGGTTCGATGCTATAAAAGCATGTTTAAAACCCGAATTGCTTTCTTTAAGAAATATTCACTGGCAACAATTGGTCAATTGGGGAATTACGATAATACCAATTTGGTTTGTGGGAATGACACTTTATCAGCGTATTTACGCTTCTAAAAGTGAGAGTCAAGCTAAGAAAGCCTGGTTTATTGCTGGTTTGTTCGAATGGCCACTGATGGCTTTTATGGGCGTTACACTGGGTTTGTTTTCGAGAGTCGCTTTTGAAAATGGAATGTTTACTGAAATTGGCTACTCGGTAAGCACTGGTATCGATCCCGAGATGGGATTGCCAATCTTACTAAATAAAGTCTTGCCTGTTGGTTTAATGGGCTTGATGCTTTCGGCATATTTTTCAGCTGTTCTTTCCACTGCTGATAGTTGCCTTATGGCAGCTTCAGGAAATCTACAAACTGATATTTTAGGCAAAATATTCAAATTTAAACAGGATCGTAAATCACAATTACTCACATCCCAAATTATTACGCTCAGTGTTGGAACTTTAGCTCTTTTACTCGCTTCATATATGACGAATGTGCTTGAACTAATGCTCTATTCATATGCTTTTATGGTTTCGGGATTATTCATTCCGATTTTGATTGCCTTATACGGAAAGAAACCCAATTCACTTGCTGCTATTTTATCAATGGTAATTGGAGGGACAACCACTGTCGCTTTAATTGTTTCAAATCTCGAATTGCCCTTTAAGCTGGACGCTAATATCTTTGGCATCACAGCCTCGGCCTTCGTTTATTATTCAGTAACTTTCTTATTAAACAAAACAAGCAGATGACTACTGATATTATTGAATTAAGACATAACCTTCATAAATATCCTGAAGTTTCAAATAATGAATACAAAACTTCGGAGAGGATTTTAAATTTTATAAATACCTTTTCACCCAATGAGATTGTTAATCTAAGTAAAACGGGAAAAGCTTTTATATTTAAAGGGAGAAAACCTGGAAAAACAGTCATTTTTAGAGCTGAACTGGATGCATTACCTATAGCAGAGAAATCATCACTTGTCTATTCATCTGTCAACTCAGATGTAGCACATGTTTGCGGACACGATGGGCATATGGCTATTTTAGCTGGCCTGGCTCAAAAAATAGCTAAAGAACGCCCTCAGTACGGAAAGGTCGTTTTACTTTTTCAACCTGCTGAAGAAGTTGAACAAGGGGCAAAAGATGTGGTTGAAAATCCCGGATTTAAAGCGATTAATCCTGACTTTATTTTTGCACTTCATAATATTCCTGGAATTGAAAAACACCGTATCGTAATGAAAAATGGCAGTTTTTCTGCGGCTTCAAAAGGAATGACTGTTAAACTTTTTGGGAAAACATCTCATGCGGCTGAACCCGAAAATGGCATCAGCCCAGCCAATGCTATTTCTAAAATCATTAGCCAGCTACATCAGTTAAGAGACAACAAAAATCTTTTTAAAGATTTGAGCTTACTCACCATTATTCACATTCGATTAGGCGAAATCTCTTTTGGCACATCACCCGGATATGCTGAAATAAGAATCACTTTGCGCTCGTTTGAAAATGAAGATATGGATACTCTGACCACTCACTCTGAAAACATAATCAAAGAGGTTGCAAAAACAGAGGATTTAAAATACGAAATCAGCTACTCTGAGGTATTTCCTGCCAGTATAAATGATGATGAATGTCTGGGCTTTGTAAAACAATCTGCCAGACAAAACAATTTAAAAATCGAACTGATAGAGAAACCTTTTAAGTGGTCTGAAGACTTTGGCTATTTCTCAAAAGATTTCAAAACCTGTTTATTTGGGCTGGGAGCAGGAGAAAATCAGGCTCCGCTTCACAATCCGGATTACGATTTTCCGGACGACATTATTGAAACTGGGATAAATCTATTTTATAGTATTTACAAAAAAATCAATTTCTAAAATGACTGAGAGTTCCATAATAACCCTTGACGAAGAGTCACTGCAAAACAACGTGGCTTTTTTAAAAAAGAAAATCGGTAAACATGTCATCATATCGGCAGTTGTTAAGGCCAATGCTTATGGTCATGGCATTGAACAAATTGTGCCTCTTTTCGAGAAACATGGAATAAATCATTACTCTGTATTTAGCTATAAAGAAGCCATTCGGGTTTACAACAGCTTACCCGCTCCCCACCCTATAATGATTATGGGCTGGATTTCTGATGAAGATATGATCGATACAATTAAAAAGGGAATCGAATTTTTCATCTTTAACACTGAACGCCTACAAGTAGCACTATCATATGCTAAGTCATTAAACACAAAAGCCAATATTCATCTTGAAGCAGAAACGGGAATGAACCGTTCGGGATTAAATATGAATGAATTAAATCAGGCAATCTCCCTCATTAAAGATAATGAAGACTATATCAATATAGCCGGCTTCTGCACACACCTTGCTGGTGCAGAAAGTATCTCAAATCATTCAAGAATACAAAAACAGTTAAAAAGGTACCAGCAGATGTTAACTGTTCTGAAAAAAAATGACATCAATCCCCAATACAGACATGTAGCAAATTCAGCAGCCTCATTTGTTTATCCCAAAGCAAGAATGGACATGGTGAGAATTGGCATTATGCTTTATGGATTTTGGTCAAGTACCGAAGTGTTCATTCAATATATTAACAACAGGGCAAACAAAAAAGATCCTCTGGATCGTATCCTAAGCTGGAAAAGTCAAATCATGTCTATTAAAGAAGTAAAGTGTGGTGAATTTGTAAGCTACGGACTTTCATATCTGGCACAGACAAATATTAAAACCGCACTCATTCCAATTGGATATGCATCGGGATACAATCGGTCATTAAGCAATAAAGGAATCATACTTATTCAGGATCAAATATGTAACGTGATTGGATCGGTAAATATGAACATGATTATTGCTGACGTTTCAAACATTCCCGATGCAAAAGTTGGAGATGAAGTCGTCATTATTGGAAAACAAAACGGATTAGAAATCAAAGTCAGTGCTTTCAGTGATATCAGTGATCAGCTCAATTATGAAGTATTAGCCCATTTATCAGAATCAATTAAACGAACTGTTGCAAAAAAACAATAATCATGGCATACATTACTTTAGACGTTAAGAAATTAAAAGCAAACTACATTTATCTCGATAATCTTTTTTTAAAAAAGAATATTCAGTGGTCAGTCGTAACAAAAATGCTTTGTGGAAATAAAATATTTCTGACAGAACTCTTAAAATTTGATATCACTCAGATATGTGACTCTCGTGTTTCAAATCTAAAGATGATTAAATCAATCAATCCCAAAATTGAAACTATCTACATTAAACCCCCTGCTAAACGGGCTATCTCCAATATCGTTAAATATGCTGATATTAGCATGAACACTGAGTTTGAAACCATAAAATTACTCTCTGATGAAGCCAGAAAGCAAAATAAAACTCATAAAATCATTATAATGATTGAACTGGGAGAACTCAGAGAGGGGGTCATGGGAGATGATTTTATCGACTTCTATGAAAGTGTTTTTAATTTAAAAAACATCCAGGTCGTTGGAATAGGTGCCAACCTATCGTGCCTTTACGGGGTTTTACCCAACCATGATAAACTCATTCAATTAAGCCTTTATGAACAATTAATTGAGGCGAAATTTAATAAACACATTCCTTATGTTTCTGGAGGATCTTCGGTAACCATTCCTTTAATCTTTCAAAAACTACTCCCTAAAGGCATCAATCACTTCAGAGTGGGAGAAACTTTATTTCTTGGAACAGATATATACAATAACACCAAGTTTAAGAAAATGCATTCCAATGTATTTAGTCTTTTTTGTGAGATTATTGAATTAACTGAAAAACCAATTGTTCCAATGGGAGAAATGGGAACAAATGTGGAAGGCGAAAGCTTCGAATTTGACCAAAACGATATTGGAGAAACCTCTTACAGAGCAATTATCGACATAGGACTTCTTGACGTTGAAACCGATCATCTTGAATTAGTTGATAAAAGTCTGGAAATAGCGGGTGCCAGTTCGGATATGATTGTAATCGACCTTCACGAAAATAAAAAGAAATACGCCGTCGGGAACTTAATCGAATTTAAATTGGATTATATGGGAATTCTTAGAATTCTAAATTCGAAATACATCGACAAGAAAGTTATAAACAACTAACATCAAGGTTTCCTGTCCTACCGAATTTACAGCTTTCGGTAGGGCAAATTTAAAAAGACTGGACCTTATTTCTTTTTATGTTGCCAACAATAGCGAGTGCCCGAAGTTGCCTTTCGCTTACAGCGTGACCCGTTTTGAGTCTTACCACAACACTGCCCTGTATAGGGCTTTGTTTTGCTTATTTCAGCTTGCTTTTTAGCTTTTACCATAGCCATATTATTGCCTTTACAAGGGCCAAAATCCCAATTTTGAGCACTTCGCTGAGCTTCCAACTTATTCTCTATGCCATCGGGTAATTGTGGGAAGAAATCAACTCCAGTCAACTTTTCAATCTCATCAACACTTACAACAAAACTTGATAGCGGCTGTTCTGACTTCTTATTCGCCAAAAGGAAGGCTATCATTTCAGCATGACTGCCCTTTTCGCGGAAAATGATTTTATAGTATTTCTCAGGAACAGCAACCCTATTTTCCCCAATAAATGGCAAACCGGATTTCAATACACCTCCTGTCACCACATAGATTTTGTCGTAGACTTTTGCCCAATTTCGAACCTGCGTTTCCAAATTTTTCCAAATCCCACGGTTAAAAGAAGGTTTCTGCGGAGACATATTCGACATGTAGAAACTCTCCGACATGGCGGCAGCAGAAAACCCCATATCAGCCGCAGGAGCCAGATGTCCCCTGTCGTAACCACTCCCTTTATAATCCTTCAGATTTGCAGAACCTGTTTTAACATCAGGATCGGGTCTGAAATCGTCAACTCGTTTAATCAAACCCACCGTTTCGTTCGAGCTTAGTTCATAAGCTACCCATTCTGCCTGCTCAAATTTCTCGCTGTAAGAAAGAATATAGTTTTTGTGCTTGATAATTTCACCGGTATGAGTAGGCAGGTATTTGTAATCTTGTGAAAATCCCGACAAGGATATCAAAAGAAATAAAGAGAGTAAGATTTTTTTTATCATCGGAATTAAATTTTAGACATAAAAAAATCCTCTTGATTTCTCAAGAGGATTATCGCGGTACCCAGGGCCGGGATCGAACCGGCACGGGTTGCCCCACTGGTGTTTGAGACCAGCGCGTCTACCAATTCCGCCACCTGGGCATTGCTTTTGATTGCGATGCAAATGTATGGAAATGTTTCATTCCTGCAAAACAAATAGAGGCTTTTTTTTAATAAAAAAACGCACAAAAAACAGGCTTTACAGGTACTTCTCTGACTTTCATTATTCTATAAATCGTCTGCCTAATAAAAATAACACCTTTTTTCTTAATCTTTTCTTCAACCTAAGCTCACTGAAACCTAATTTTGATTTTTAAGGACAAAAAAAGAGGCATCCTCAAAGGATGCCTCTTTCAATATATAGCTTGAAAAGTTTATTTCAACTTTTTAAATAGCTCTTTCATGCTCACTTCTGATTTGATGATCTCGTATAGTTTTGAGATCTCTACACGCTCTTGAGCCATTGTATCACGGTAACGAAGTGTTACGGTGTTATCTTCTAATGACTGGTGGTCCAGAGTCACACAGAAAGGCGTTCCAATAGCATCCTGACGACGGTAACGCTTCCCGATCGAGTCTTTCTCATCGTACTGACAGTTAAAATCGAATTTCAAGTCGTTGATAATCTCACGAGCTTTATCAGGCAAACCATCTTTCTTAACCAATGGCATCACACACAATTTCACTGGAGCTAATGCTGGTGGCAATTTCAATACCACACGCTCGTCAACCTTACCATCTTCTTTCTCAATTTTCTCTTCCTGGTAAGCTTCCGACATAATCTGAAGGAACATACGGTCAACTCCAATTGAAGTTTCAACTACATATGGTACGTAGCTCTTGTTCAATTCCGGATCAAAATATTGGATTTTCTTACCTGAAAATTCCTGGTGCTGTTTCAAATCAAAATCCGTACGAGAGTGGATTCCCTCTACCTCTTTAAATCCGAATGGGAATTTAAATTCAACATCAGTCGCTGCATTGGCATAATGAGCCAACTTATCGTGATCGTGGAAACGGTATTTATCCTCACCAAAACCAAGCGCTCTGTGCCAGCTCATACGAGTCTCTTTCCAGGCATTGAACCATTTCATCTCTTCACCCGGACGAACAAAGAATTGAAGCTCCATTTGTTCGAACTCACGCATACGGAAAATGAACTGACGGGCAACAATCTCGTTACGGAAAGCTTTCCCAATTTGCGCAATTCCGAAAGGAATCTTCATACGACCTGTTTTCTGAACATTCAGGTAGTTTACGAAAATACCCTGAGCCGTTTCAGGACGAAGGTAAATCTTACTACTACCATCAGCAGTAGATCCCATATCGGTTGAGAACATCAAGTTAAACTGGCGAACATCCGTCCAGTTCTTAGTTCCCGAAATAGGACAAGCAATTTCATTATCGATGATAATTTGCTTCAAATCTTCCAAATCGTTCTTGTCTAATGCCTCAACAAAACGCGCATGAACAGCGTCCATTTTCTCTTTATTAGCCAACACACGAGGGTTAGTCGAACGGAATTGAGCCTCATCGAAACTCTCACCAAACTTTTTCTTAGCCTTGGCAACTTCCTTATCCATTTTAGCCTCGAACTTAGCCAATAGATCTTCGATCAAAACATCTGCTCTATAACGCTTCTTAGAGTCCTTATTGTCAATCAAAGGATCGTTAAAAGCATCTACGTGTCCCGATGCTTTCCAAATGGTAGGGTGCATAAAAATAGCAGAATCAATCCCTACTACATTTTCGTGTAGTTTTACCATTGAATCCCACCAATACTTTTTAATGTTGTTTTTAAGTTCAACACCCAATTGTGCGTAATCGTAAACCGCAGATAAACCATCATAAATTTCTGATGATTGAAATACGAATCCGTATTCTTTACAATGAGCTACCAGTTTTTTGAAAACATCTTCCTGAGCCATAGTTTTTTATTTAGATTTTATTTTTTTCTGAAATTGGACACAAAAGTAACCGTTCATAATGGAAGGAACAAATTCTAACCCACAAGGAGCAATTAAATCATTCTGTCTAAAAATAAATTAGTCGTCTATTTCCTCAAAATCGACATAGTCGCCTACATTCTTTGTATCGTGCTTTTCTTTATGTGTCGTATTTTTTTCAACAGTTACTTCACCTTCAGGTTTTTGTTGATACTGTTGCTGTTGTTGATTATTCTGCATCTTATCAAAAGTTTTCTTCACAATAACAGGGAAGAAAGCTTTAAACAAAAATTTAAAAAGGTAATATATAACTCCTATAACTAATATGAATCTTAATAGTGCCATATGAATTTACTTGTAATTTATAATTCGAATCTCTGATCCACTCAGATAAAAACAGATAATAAAAAACAACCGTCAAGCGGTTTTTCGATCTGCCCAATATCCTTTTAACTTGTACACCAATTTTTTTGATCAGATGCAAAGATAAGGATTTCTGCAAATAAAAAGAGCCTGTCGCAAAGGACAAGCTCTTTATTAGAATATTAGAGTCAAAATTACTCTTCTAATTCTTTCTTTTTCTCTTTAGCCTTTTTCTCATTGAGCTTTTGCATATGCTCATAAATCAAATCTTCCTGAATCTTACAAACATCTTTCTTTTGAGACTTTTTTCTACACCCAAACATCAAATTCATCCCGAATCTAAAATTAGCCGTTTGAGCCGTATTAGGATTCATCGCAAGTAAATTGTCACTTACAGCATAAATCTGAAAAGGGCCTAATTTTGCTGCAATACCAGCACCAACATTATTGTATGAGTTATTTACCATAGAATAGCTAACTGATGCAGAGAAGTTACGAATCACTCTTGTATTCGCCGATAATGTCAAAGATGGACGAAGTTTCCCATTATAAATTTCGGTACGACTCACAGCACCCACATTCATGCGTTCGTTAAGTTTATAACTTCCGCCCAAATATACCTTGGTTGGCAAAGCCTTTGAATAAGAGCCTGCATTGTCTCTAAATCGGAATGCATCAGCAATAGAATCGGTCAAATCCTCCATCACGTCTCCAATCTCTCGGTAGTTGGGATCTTTTGAATTTCCTGATTGCGACCAATCGCCACCTTGCCAATCAAAACTCGCATCCTGATACAATTCGTAAGTATCGTTCCACTTAATACCACCAATATCCAAAATACTGGCATAAAAAGTTGTTTTTTCATCGAACTGATAAGTTGCTCCTAAATCGAAAGCAAAGCCCTTATTGTTTGTTCCTGAAAAGAAGGTGCCATCCAAATCATCATCCAAAACATCAATATCATCAATATAATTTGTGCCATCAGGATCTGTTTTTTCTGTAATATCTAAAGGCATAGACACTTTCATCAACTGCTTGGAATGCAAACGAACCAAATCCCCAGATTCAGATGTGTACACCGATAGGTCTGATTCATCCATATGCATATTGGCCACACCAAAAAGCATTTTGGCTTTTACACCCACAGTCAATTTCTCTGTTACTTGCTTTGAAACTCCTAAAGCCACTTCATGATAAGCCGTTCCTTCTAAACCTAAAGCGCCTAAGTCGGCAGTACGCCCCATGTAATTTGCATTCCCATTTTTAAGAAATGAGACCAAACCTTTATCAAAACCCAATCGGGTATCCACTTTTGAACTCATATCAAGAGTGAAGAACATTTTCTTAGCACGTATTCCCAATGAAAAGAAAGTATAGTCGAACTGATTGGTAATGGTATTGGTTGACTGCAGTGCATCATGAAAACTATTGATATCAACTACCAAAGAATCTTTCTGTAAACCGGTTCCATCCTTAATGATATCATTATAAGTGAAACCATTATTAGCGTAGTTCAAATAAATTGAACTCATCCCCGGGAAACCTAGAAAAACCTTACATTCGGGTTGGATAGCCGGATTCAACTGATTGCTTTGCGGTACATTCTGCATCAGATACAGCGTATTATTCATTTTTTGCGCTGAAAGCAAGTTGCTCATGAATAATCCGACAAATAACAACAGGCTATATTTTAATCTTGTTTTGTACATCTGTATAAAAGCTATGGGTTATTTAGATAGATCGACTTGTGCATTTACCGAAATCGAAAACTTCAATTTATCCGATCCTTTAAGTTTAACGGACTGTTTTCCTTCATCGTAGGTACTCACAGCTGCCTTGATAATAATATTCTCAGTATCGTTCAAACTCTTTATTTGATCTTCGGTTAATTCAATTGTATTCACAACTTCTTTTACTGTAGAAGGATCAACTTCACCGGTAGCTGTTACACCAGCAGCATTTATAATACTTTCATTAGAGATTGTAGAAAGTACTGTGTAGCTGGCATCCGTTAAAAATATATTCTCAATCTTCACATCTAAAGGCAAGCCATTTTCCGATGTGATAATCAAGGCCGCTTTTACAATTTTTTCAGCATCACTAATATCAACTTCGTCAATGGTATCGGAAATACTTAAATTATCTGCTTTAAAATCCATTGGAATATCCATTTCCAAGTCTGCAGAAATAGATGAAGTTCCTGAAATGATGTTGATATTATTCCCGGCTGCTAGAGGATTATATCTCGTCCCATCTAAATTTCGATTAATCCGAACCGAACCTGAATAAGTAATGTTTCCAGATGGTGGCAATGCCATAAAAGGAACAATCTGAGAATTATCCTTATCGTACATGATTGATGCCTCGATCCCTGCTAAAACCTCAGCTTCATTTGTAGGATAAGCTGGCAATTGATCCTCAGGATCAAGGCTTAAAGTAGCTCCATCAGAGTTTGAGCCTGTCATATTAGCCGAAACTAAAAATGGAACCCCAACTGTATTATTGAATTTAAGACTAATCCGAGGATCTGCAAAAGTGAAATTTCCGTCAATATCATC
Source organism: Ancylomarina subtilis (assembly GCF_004217115.1). NCBI lineage: Bacteria > Pseudomonadati > Bacteroidota > Bacteroidia > Marinilabiliales > Marinifilaceae > Ancylomarina > Ancylomarina subtilis. The sequence goes on from NZ_SHKN01000001.1 coordinate 2,405,682, forward strand.
CCAAAAGTCAACGCCCATATCGATATCGCCAGATCCAACATCAATGGTCTGATCGCCAAAGTCACCTTTAGCCAATTTGAATACTAATCCACCAAACTGGTAACCAATCTCAAGATCGTTTCCATTACTCCTAATTGTACCAGAGCCATCTGCAAGAATCGTTACTCCAAAACTAATATGTAAGGTATTATTAACTGAAGGGCTTGGAAAAGTAAATTCTAAATCGGTCAAGTCCCAATCTATAACCTGAGCATTCGCATTAGGTGAAATATCAAAATCCTTACTAAGAGGACTTGCCCCAGCAACACTGCCTTCTTCCAAAGTTACATTAAGCTTAATAGCTTTATCAACAGGATTTGATACCGTGAAACTCACCTTAGTATCCAGCTTTAATTTAGTCAGAATAATATCTGTCTCATCAGCTTTAATATTAAACCCTTTTGTTGAAGACGCGAGAGTCGCATCAGAAGTAAAAGGAACAGCGACAGTTGGATAGCTAGACATATCGAATGTCGTGGAGTAAGGATCCTGATCTGGAAAGGTTAAAACCTCATCCGTACCATAACTAAAGATATCTTTCTCAGTATACTTAATATGAATTAAACCATCATCACCAAGAACAATGGTTTGATCTGCTTCGAGTTCCTCATGCTGATTCAGAAGATACCAAAGACTATACTCGCCATATCCAATCGGGGCAACAAAATTAGGTTGCCAATCTACTTTATCAGATAATCTATCGAAATCATAATCATCAGAATCGACGCATGATTTAAAAGGCATAGTCAAGAAACAAAACAAGACCAGCAAAATGGGGATTCTAATTTCTCTTTTCATTATACAATGGTTTTATGTGGTGATTACATGTTTTAATACAATCTAAGAATCAGCAAATCTACTCATCCTTTTTCTAAAAAAACAACATCCCAGCCAATTAACTCACATCCGAAAACAAGCTTTTTGTCATAAAAAAACATTATTTCACGGAATAATTTAACAAGAAATTCCGGTTATCACAAGCAAACAAGTGGAAACCTTTTTGTAAACCATTTGAAAAAGTGATTGAAAAAGCGGTATTCCCCTTCAGTGGAAATCCTTTATGATTCTGACCATTCATCTTTATCAGATGAATTTCATTATCCCCTTTAAGACAAATTCCTATTTCGAAATCGCGTGGCGAAAACTGATAAACAGCCGGAGAATCCGAAATCGATGAATTAAATTCCAAATCCAGTAATGTAGAGCCCTTGGTATCAAACACATTTAACGTCTGATCATGACTCACAATGTATTCCGACTCACCATCGGCATTGATATCCTTGGCAATAAAATAATGATCTTTACCTAAGTCTGTGAACTTTTTAGTTTCAACCTTACCATCCATATAAAAATATTGAATATTGCCTTCGCGATCAGAAGTTACAATTCTGTCAGGATGTCTTGAACTAGCTGGCTCAAGATAAAAAGCATTATGTCTTGATTTTGAAATTTGTTTCTGAGGTCTTAACCGAACCTGACCTCTCCTATTTAGAAAGTAAACCCGGTACGCATCAGCAAAAACAATATAGTCTTTACTTTTAATTCGAAAATGCTGGATTTCACTTATGATTGGATTTTCTGCTTTCTTAAACTTCCACCCATCAATCAATTTCCCATCCTTAGAATAGGCGTAAACTTTTCGATCCTCACACGGAATAAAAATGCGATAGTTCCTGTTATTGCTGTAATCAAAAACCGAAGCGCCTCGAACTGCCTTAGACCTTAATAAAACAGGATAATTGGCAACATTGTCCCCATTACGGTCGATCAAATGCAACTTATCCTCAGTGACAAACAGATACTGCAACTTATTATTTCGATACACATCAATCTGACTAACTTCACCAACAATTGGCGAAGACAAGGGTCTTTTCCATAGAATTCTACCCGAAGCCGGATTAATCAAATAAAGTTGATTTTTTAAGTCTTGAACCAGAATTTCTTTCTCTTGTGTGTAATGATTCGTCACCAAAAATGGCTTGTGCACAAAAGCTGTATCAAGACGAGATTCCCAAACAGTCTGGGGTGCCAGCTCCAAAACCGGATTGTGCTTCACAAAAATATTATTGTAGATCAAATCTTCATTGGCACTCATTTGCACACCAATGGCTTGAAATTTATTGAGTTCTTCGCTATTTTTCTGTAAGCTTTCTGTGAGATCATCATTCAGAAAACCTAAGATAACCTTATTGGAACGCGGCATATTCGTATAGAAAAAGAAATTCGCCTTATTGGATAAATACTCCTTACTTTCATCAAAAACGGGATTTTTGTCCAGAGTTTTTCGCAGAAATGAAGCATGAACGAATTCTGATAATTGAGCTTTACTCTTGCCAAAAATCAAATAATTATCGAAAATTGTGACATAGGTCATTGGTGCTCCTTTGAAGAAACGACCAAATATTTTTTCAAGAATCAGATCGTCCGGCATTCTGAACACATCAAATTCTGTCGCGCCATCAAGTCTGAAACTTGTTGAGTAGTAAGATAAACTGCGTTTATTCTTCTGGGCATAAAAATTTAACATCTTCACTATTTTTTCCTTGGCAGCACTAGCCGATTTTGTTCGGATAACTGAAAATTGCTGATCGCTCTGATTATCTAAATATACCAAAGCAATTTCCTTATGTATTAGCGAGTAAATCAACTCTTCAAAATCGGTTCCTGTTTTATCCTTTAAATCTTTCAACCCCTCCAAATATGTTTTCAGACCATCGCTTCCCTCAAGAAACTTCCGATAGTCCTCTTTGTGTTGCTGAGGATCATTTAATCCTAAAATAGCGACTAAACCTGAGTTGCCTGGCAAAACGGATTCCAATTCCATTTTCACAGCATCCTGCTTCATAAAAATGTTCAGGTAATTATTTTCCGCCTTATCTGAATATGAAAAACCATTCAGTAAGACCAAATGGTCGCGAAAACTTAAATCCAACTCAGCCCAATTCCCCAAATGAGAATAATTCGTCATGTGCGATTTTATCTCTTTCTCAAAAAGAGCTGCAACCTGCTTTTGACACTTTTTAAGATTGAAATAAACATTGGCATCTACATTTTCTCCCTTTGTTTTAAAAACCTGATTAAATCCTTTGCTTTCACTTATCGATCCGGGCTCTCCAAGCTGTCGGACTGAATTCTCAAGATAAATCATTGATGAACTCAACAACATCAGCCCTTTTGAAAAACAAAAATGCAAGAAGTTTTTGTCCGTATTAGTCTTAACTGTATACAAATTCACACCATTATATTCTCTGCTTATCGGCTCTTTCTGCGAGCTGAAATTATCTAACATGAAGGTCTGAATCCTCTTTTCCTCAAGATAGCTTCGAACAGGAATCACATAAAGGTATTCAATCTGATTCTTTCCCATAATCTGACTCGCAATCGTCAGTGATCTGTTTAAATCAATTTCTGAATCCGAGGACGAATCATTAATCAAAGCAGAAAGATGCTTCAGATTTTTATCTATTTTGTCAAATGTATCAAACTGACAAAGTTCTTTCCAGACGCCTTGGTTTTTTTCAAGTTTTGAAATCAAGTCCTCAACATCATCAAAATGAATCATAATTTCAGAAGAAGGAGGAATAGCCAGAAAGTGATTGCTAGTCTTATATTCTTTCTGTTTTTGCATATAGATATAGGCCATGGCGAGAAGTCCAACAAAGAATATGACCAATAAGGGAATCAAACTTTTTTTTAACATACAAACAGTTTTTCTCTAGCAGATTTTAAACATCAAAAACAAAATTAACAATTTATACTAAAACAACATGATACATTTTAGCTAGCTTTTAGTTAAAAACCAGATGCTTTATGGATCTTGTTTTTAATTAAAGGATCTGTTATATCTTTGCAGTCAAATAAAAAACATCAATATTGATTTTTAGACTATCCCGTTTCACAGATTTTCATCTGATCCGTTACTCAATTTAGTCCAACAGAATATTGGAGTTTCAATCAAAAGTGCTTGTTCTTAAATAGGTTATAAAGTGAAGATAGGAAATTTAGATTTAGGGGATCAACCCGTTTTGCTGGCACCCATGGAAGATGTGACCAACCCACCCTTTCGTTTGTTGTGCAAACAATATGGCGCCGATTTGATGTATACCGAATTTGTGTCATCTGATGCATTGATTCGTTCAGTCAATCGCACCATGAAAAAATTAACCATTTTGGATGAAGAACGTCCGGTGGCGATTCAGATTTATGGGAAAGATGTGGATGCTATGGTGGGTGCTGCTAAAATTGTAGAACAAGCCAATCCAGAATTTATCGATATCAACTTTGGTTGCCCCGTGAGAAAAGTAGCTACCAAAGGTGCAGGTGCAGGAATGCTTCAGAATATTCCTTTGATGCTGAAAATAACCGAAGAGGTTGTGAAAGCGGTAAATATCCCTGTTACGGTAAAAACCCGTTTGGGCTGGGACGAAGATTCAAAAATCATTGTTGACCTTGCGGAAAAACTTCAGGACACAGGCATACAAGCTTTAACCGTTCATGGTCGTACCCGCTGCCAAATGTATACAGGTGAAGCCGATTGGGATTTAATTGGGCAGGTAAAAAACAACCCTCGTATGCACATTCCTATTATTGGGAATGGTGATATTACCAATCCGATTAAAGCCAAAGAAGCATTCGATAAATATGGCGTAGATGCCATTATGATTGGACGAGCAGCCGTTGGTAAACCCTGGATTTTCCGTGATGTAAAACACTATTTACAAACAGGAGAAATTTTACCTCCAGCAACCGTATCGCAACAAGTTGAGATGTTAAAACAACAGATTGATGCAGCCATTGATTGGATAGACGAAAAACGAGGAATTCTACATATGCGTCGTCATATGGCTGGTATGTTTAAAGGACTTTGCAATTTTAAACAAACTCGCATCGAAATGCTTCGCTCAGGAAATTACGATGATCTCATGCTGATACTCGATCGCATTTCTGAACAGTGGGGAGAAGACATTTCAGAGGACTAATTTCAAATTAAAAGATTACTCAAATAGCATAAAAAAGCTGGTCAAGTCGAAAGACTAACCAGCTTTTTTTATATCATCAATCCTACAAACTCTACTTCATCAATTTTGGTAACTCAATTACGAAATATGACGGATTGGTAATTTTATACTCTTCGCTACGTTTGCTCCAAGTCATTGTTGCCTTGGTAACAATACTCGATTGCAATAAGGCAATTTGTTCCAGACTCAAATTCAATTGAGATTTATAGGTTGAAAAACCATATTTTTCGTACTCTTTTGGCTCGAATTCTTCGGTATAAACCAGATCAACACTCTTCTCACCCATCAACTCAAGACTAATTTTGCATCCTTCTTTAATATAACCAAAGTATGAAAACCCTTCTCCAGTCATTACTTTCCAGTCGATTAATAACTTAACCTTTCCATCCCTAGATATAAGAGCCATATCAGCATTAACGATGTTCTTATGTTTGAAATATTTTTTAAGCTTAGGACTTGGTCCATTTATAAAATTAAGCTTCTCTGTTTCTGCATCCTTAAGTTCAATTTTTGAATCGATTACAGTTGGCTGCGGAGCTATATCTTTCACTTCCGAGTTTGCTTTTACATTGGGGGTTTCATCCACATATTTCCAAGTGCCATTATCGAATAAAACAACAACCCGACCAGAGTTTGTTTTAGCTATTTGTTGAGCTTGCGCAGTCATACATAAGCCAGCAAGAAATAAAATAAAAAGAAAAATTCGAGTCATATCGTTTAATTTTTAGTCTTAAAGTATAATCATTTTAGTCAATCCCAATGTCCGATTCTAAAGTATTGGTTGACGATAATTAAAATCTCATATAGTATCTTATCTCACGTTTAAAAACTTGCGAGTTAAATAACGTACTGGCAAACGAGAAGCCAGATACCCTATAATCACAACTGTTACAAACACAATCGAGATATCGAAAAACTCCATTTTAACCGGATATTTTGAAAAGATAAAACTATCAGGACCTGTAATTTTAACCAAACCAAACTTAATCTGCAGAATGCAAACTAAAATTCCAAGCGCTGTACCTATCACCGCTCCCAAGAGGGAAATAAGCCAACCTTCTATTAAAAATATTCTTTGAATCAGTGTTTTATTCGCGCCTATACTTCTCAGAGTTTCTATATCGTTTTGTTTGTCGATAATCAGCATACTAAGCGAACCAATTATATTGAATGAAGCAATTACCAAAATAAACGCCAGTATAAAAAAGATAGCTGTCTTCTCCGATTGCATCATTTTAAAGAGGACATCATGCTGTTGAAAGCGATTTTTCACCACAAAATTCTCTCCCAAAAGATTTTGAATTGATGCCTGAACCTCATCAGACTGATCAATATACTTAAGCTTTATTTCAATGGCAGATACCTCTTTTTTCCTACCAAACAATCGGCGTGCAAAAGACATAGGAACCAGTACATACTGAGAATCGAATTCTTCCTGAATGGTAAAAACACCTTTAGGAAACAAAAAATCAACAGTGAAAGCATCCATCGGATTATGGGCAATCTTTGCATCCCGGCGTGGGACATAAAATTTGATGGGATCGATAAAGTTCAATCCGACACCCAAGTTCGCAGCCACACCATATCCCAACACGGCGTATTGACGATTGCTCTGCTCCAAAATAAACTCACCATCAATCAGCATGGTATCAATTCCTGTCATCAGAGCAAAGTCCTCACTCACCCCCTTCACAATAGCAGGACGCTGGCGATTAGCATATTTCAAAAGAGCATTATCTTCCAGAGCTTCTGCATAAAACAGAACCTTGTCCATTTCTTTGATTTGAGAAAACTTAGAGGAATCAGGAATAAATGTTTTGCCTGTTGCAGGTAAAATTTTAAGATCGGGATCGAAACTTCCAAAAAGATCACTAACTAAAACATTCAGCCCATTAAACGCTGAGAGGACAATTATCAAAGCCATTGTACCCAAACTCACACCAATAACCGATATCATAGAGATGATATTGATCACATTCTGCTTCTTTTTTGAAACAAGATAACGTTTGGCTATGTAGAAAGGTAAATTCAAATACTTGACTTAAAATAGAATCGTCTAATAATTTAGTCGGAATAACTGATTAGTTCTCTAAAAGAGAATCAATATTTGCGATATAATCCAATGAATCGTCAACATAAAAACTTAATGCCGGAACAACTCTTAATTGTTTCCCCACACGATTCCCCAACAAACGGCGCAAATTTTTCGTTTGTATCTTCACTTCTTTCAAAACAGACTCGGCCTGATCTGAAGGGAAAATACTCAAATAAACCTTTGCCAATCCCAAATCAGGACTGATTCTTACACGTGTAACAGAAATCATCTTCCCCTGAAAAAGATTACGAGATTCCATCTGGAAAATTTCGCTTAAATCTTTTTGTAACAATCTTGATATCTTACTTTGTCTAGTTGATTCCATTATATATAATTTTCTTTGTTTCTAATTTATCTTGGCAAAGATAAGGATTAATCTACAATAGATAGTATGGCTTTAGTATTCAAGATTTTTATTTCAGAAAAAATCTGTAATGAAATAAAAAACAAAACGTATTGAACAAATATATCACCTATTTTGATATGATAAATCAAACTTTTAACAAAATAAATTCCCTATATTTAAACTTATAATTTACCAGTTATTCGCTAACGATAAGTTTATATATGCCTCTAATTAATTCCATTGTTTCCTGGTTTAATACCAAACGTCTTTCGGAAATTGATTTTGCGAAAAAATACCCTATTGAAACCCAACACGAAGTTCTGACCAAACTTCTGGATACGGCCAAAAATACTGAATGGGGAAAAAAATACGACTTCCAATCGATTAATGCTCTTAATCAGTTTAAGCAGCGTTTACCCATTCAAACTTACGAAGACATTGAACCTTATGTGGACAGATTGCGTCAGGGAGAGCAGAATATTTTGTGGCCCAGCGAAATAAAATGGTTTGCCAAATCATCGGGGACAACAAATTCTAAAAGTAAATTTATTCCGGTCAGCAAAGAAGCCTTGGAAGACTGCCACTTTAGAGGGGGAAAAGATATATTGGCGCTTTACACATCCCTTTTCCCTGAAACGGGTATACTTAAAGGGAAAGGCCTCACATTGGGAGGATCGCATCAAATAAACAACCTCAGTAATGAATCGTATTTTGGTGATTTATCTGCAATCTTAATTCAAAATTTACCTTTCTGGGCTCATTTTATCCGCACACCGGATACCTCTATCGTTCTTTTGGAAGAATGGGAAGAAAAGCTTCATAAAATGACTGAGGCAACTCTCAACGAAAATGTCACCAGCCTTTCAGGTGTTCCCTCCTGGTATTTGGTTTTACTTAAACACATTTTAAAGGCTAGCGGCAAACAAAGTATACACGATATATGGCCAAATCTGGAATTATTCGTGCATGGCGGTGTTTGTTTCGATCCATATCGCGATCAATTTAATTCACTTCTTGCTCCTGAGAAGATGAATTATATGGAAACCTATAATGCATCCGAAGGCTTTTTTGGTATTCAGGACGATTTGAATGACGAATCCATGTTACTCATGTTGGATTATGGGATCTATTACGAATTTATTCCTCTTGAGAATGTCAATGATGAAAACCCGAAAGTTTTAAGCCTTGAAGATGTTGAATTGAATACCAATTATGCCATTATCATTTCAACCAATGGAGGTTTATGGCGATATCAAATAGGTGATACAGTTCAATTCACCTCACTTAGTCCATATAAGTTCAAGATATCAGGCCGAACTAAGCTTTTTATAAATGCTTTTGGTGAAGAAATCATCATCGATAATGCCGAAAAGGCCATGCAAATAGCTTGTCAAAAAACCAATGCCATTCTGAAAGATTATACCGGGGCTCCAATTTTCATGGCTGACAACAGAAAAGGAGCACATCAATGGTTGATAGAATTCGAAAAAGCTCCTAAAAGTATTGACGAGTTTAATTACCTGTTTGACAATGCCCTAATGACTCAAAACTCGGACTATGAAGCAAAGCGATATAAGAATATCACTCTCGACAAACCTGTTATCACAATTGCTCGTCATGGTTTATTTTATGATTGGTTAAAGAATAAAGGTAAATTAGGCGGACAAAACAAAGTGCCTCGTTTGGCTAATAATAGAGATTTGATTGATGAAATTTTACGCATGAATCAGATCTAAATCAAAAAATATGAAGTTGCTAATTACCATTCTCTGCCTTATAAGTTCATTCGAAATTAGTGCCCAGAAAAATCATCAGGCTCTTGAAATCGATCATCTAGGCAACATTTATACAATTGATGGTAATGAACTCAGAAAATATTCCCCTGAAAAGGAACTTTTAGGCAATTACTCTGATGCCTTACAAGGGGAAATTACATCCGTTGATGTATCAAACCCACTTCGATTACTCGTATTTTACAAAGAGTTCAATCAAATTTTATATCTCGATCAGACTTTGACTCCTATTGGAGATCCTATCGATTTATACAACTATTTTGACAATGAGAGTCAGCTTTGCTGCAATGCCTCATCCAATGGGTTTTGGATTTATAACAATGAGGATGGTCAAGCATTTAAAATCTCAAACCAAGCCGAAATTCTAAACAAAAGCAGCCTGTTATCCTCTTATTTTAAAATGCGTACCCCTTCAAAAATGCTTGAATATAATGAGCAGCTGTATTTTCTTATCCCTTCAGAAGGAATTCTGGTCTTAAATAAATTTGGCCAGTTCATTCAACAAATTCCACTACCCGAAATCGAAACGTTTTGCTTCAACGAGCAAAAACTCGTTTATTTAAAAAATGGCGTTTGGTTTTTATACAATCCATTGGCAACATCCGATTCAAATCTTTTTGAATTGAAGGATACAAAACACAGTCAAAGCCAAATTCATGACAATAAAATCTACATTCTTTCCGGAGATCAAATCTCAATAAAAAAGCTAACACCCTGATACAAAACCGCTCTGATTTTAATCCCCATACGAGAAGTTGTATTCCTGAAAATTATTCTTAATTTTAGTTGATTTTTTCAAAAATAAAACTAAACATAACAATGCATATTGCTGTTGCAGGAAATATTGGGGCTGGCAAAACGACTTTAGCCGGTTTGCTTTCGAAACACTATGGATGGGAAGCTCACTTTGAGGATGTTGATGAAAACCCATATTTAAATGATTTTTACGAGGATATGCAGCGTTGGTCCTTTGCACTGCAAATTCATTTTTTAAACTCACGTTTCAATCAGGTTTTAGCCCTACGCCAATCGGGGAAAAAAATTATTCAAGATAGAACCATCTACGAAGATGCTCATATTTTTGCGCCAAACCTACATGCGATGAACTTGATGCCTGAAAGAGACTTTCACAACTACAAAGCACTTTTTGAGGTGATGAGTGGTTTGATTCAGGCGCCGGATTTGCTCATCTATCTTCGAGCTTCAATTCCGACCTTGGTTGAGCATATTCAAGACAGAGGAAGGGATTATGAAGAAACCATTCGGTTAGATTATCTAAAACGTCTTAACGAACGCTATGAGGCTTGGATTTCGAGCTATGACAAAGGCAAATTGTTAATTATCGATGTTGATAATATTGATTTTCTTGGAAATCCGAAAGATTTAAATGAAGTTATCACTAAGATTGATGCCAATCTTCACGGGCTTTTCGCCGATAATTTAGTTTAAACATTCTTTTGCATCTCAAACTGCAAATTTTATCCGATACTTATCGGAATCACACTCAGAAAAAAATATCGCTATGCATATCGCAATTGCTGGAAATATAGGCTCAGGAAAAACCACACTTACAGAACTTCTTGCCAAACAATACGGTTGGGAAGCCCACTTCGAAGATGTTGACGAAAATCCATATTTGAACGATTTTTACGACGACATGCAACGTTGGTCGTTCAATCTTCAAATCTATTTCCTGAAGAGTCGTTTTACACAAATCATGGATATTCGAAAATCAGGGCGCAATATCATTCAGGATAGAACCATTTATGAAGATGCTCAGATTTTTGCACCCAACTTATTTGATATGGGCTTAATGAGCGAACGCGATTTTGAAAACTACGCTAAGCTTTTCAAACTAATGGGCTCAATGATTCAGGCTCCTGACTTGTTAATCTACCTGCGTTCTTCAGTTCCAACTCTTGTTGATCAAATTCAAAAAAGAGGCCGGGAATACGAAGAAACTATTCGCCTGGATTACCTTAAAAACCTGAATAACCGATACGAGAACTGGATTAAAGAATATAACAGCGGGAAGTTACTCATTGTTGATGCTGATAATATCGATTTTCTAAAAAATCCGAACGATCTGAACGCCATCATGGATCAGGTTGAGGCTCAAATTCACGGCCTATTTTAAAAAGAATTATACAAAACACAAAAGCTTCAAAACCGCACAGCAGGGATTTGAAGCTTTTTATATTTTAGCTACAGGTCTAACTATAAATCATTTAGATCTTCAAATACGGAGAGTGATTTTAACTTGGTAAAACCAGGACTATGCAAGGCATAAATATTTAAAATTCCCCTCAACAACAATTTCAGTTCTTCTGAAGATAAATCAATCTGATCAAGCAAACTAAGCTGCGTTTGCAAAAGCTGGTGAAAAGAATAGCTCACATTCCGATCCAAACAATGGGCATGCCTATTTTCAAGAGAAACAAACACCGCATTATCCAAATCGAAAAACGGGTTCAGTTCTGACCAATTGTCGTGTGGATAAAAACCTAAAAAACGGGTCAGGTTTAATAAAAAATTGAGATGATAAGCTCTGGGGATTTCATCAACCTGAAGCAAATAAGTAATGTGATGTGCTAAAAAATCAAACAACTGAGTATCGCACTCCTCTTCTTTGAGAACTTTAGATAAAACTTCTGCCAGGAATAATACCAAAGGATTCTTGTGTGCATCAAAGTTTAAGTGAAGCGTTGTTTCAGAAAACTGTGCCTCCTTGATCATTTGCAAGTTCTTCCCATCCCGGTGAGACACATTCATATCCAACAAAAAAAGAGGTTGAAAGAGATTGAGTTTCGTTCTTGATTTCTTCGATCTGCCTCCCTTTATCATATAGCTTTGCCTCCCGAATTTTTCGGTATAAGCATGTACAATAAGGCTCGTATCACCGTATTTTACACAGGCTAATATAATGGCTCTAGTTTTATGAAGCATTGTTTAAAAAGAGATTCAGGATTTTCGAAAACTATAAATAACACATAGTTCTTATTTAAAACTAAAACTTTAAATAATACCATGTAAACAATATTCAATCAACATCTAAAAACCAATCAAAAACATCTCGATATCAAATGGTTTCTGTAGGTCCTTTTTAATATTGCTTAAGCAAATATTCAACTAATTTACGTACTGCGTTACCTCTGTGGCTTATCTTATTTTTATCAGAAAGAGACATTTCGGCAAAAGAAACATCAAATGAGTTCGGTTGAAATATTGGATCGTAACCAAAGCCATCTGTCCCTTTTTCTTCAAATAAAATCTGACCATTTACAATACCTTCAAATTGCTTTTCCTCTCCATCAATAATCAAAGAGATCACCGTTCTGAATCGAGCTGCTCGTTCATCAATACCTTCAAGTTTATCCAAGACCTTTCTCATATTATCTTTTGATGAGCGTGAACTGCCGGCATAACGTGCAGAATAAACCCCTGGTTCATTATTCAACGCACCAACTTCCAAACCTGTATCATCTGCAAAACAATTTAATCCAAATTTCTCATAAATGTAATGAGCCTTCTGGCTGGCATTCTCTTCAAGCGTTTCATGATCCTCAGGAATTTCATCCTGACAATTGATGTCCGATAAACTTAAAACTTGAAATTCATCTCCAAGCATATTTTGAATCTCAGTAAGTTTGTGTTGATTGTTTGTTGCAAATACAAGCTTCATCTGTAATTATTTTAAATTTTCGTGCTGTTTCTAATCTACCTCAAAGATAATGGCATTCTTCAAAAATCAAGTCTTTTAGCGAAGTCTTAAATCTGAATTCAAATAAAAACAGTTTGGCTTTAAACAAAAAAAATCCCAACTCAAAAGAATGGGATTTAATCAACTTACATTAAAAGTTTATTTAAAAGGCATATACTTCCACAAACCCGGTGTCGGTGTTATGCACATAACAGGTATTTTTTCGCTATTCGCAATCAAATAATGACTTTTAGGAGTTGTAAAGAAACTCCTGTAATCCCCTTCTTTTTTTGTTAAATTCAGAATCAAATCAACGCCAAATTTTCGGGAAAAATTAACAATTGAGTTATTAAAATCATAGATACTGAAACATTCCGTATCAAAATCAATTTTCTCATTATTTAAGAAATTCTTTGCAAAGGCAACATTGCTAAATATCTTCTTATTCTGTCCGGATTCCTCAAATTCGGGGTATGCCAAATAAACCTTAAGGTGCATATATCTGGATAAGAATGAAATCCACCTCAATAAAAGTTTACTTTCCTTTCTTTGATCTATAGGACAAACCAGAGAAAATGTACTTCTGGGATACTTGGGTTTTTGAACCACAACAGATGGGATAACCGCTCCGGAAAGAACATTTAATATATTGGTCCCAATATATTTCTTAATGCCTTTAAACCCGTCAATCCCAACAAAAATCATTGCCGCTTGATTTTTATCAGCAGCTTTCTTTAAGCCTGAATGAAAACTTCCGACTTCAACAATAGTACGAACCTGTTTCCCTTTTTTTTCCAAAACATCGGCAGCAATAGCGTCTAATTTACTTTTAGTCTCTTTAACTAGAGATTTCTTTTTAACAACATAAATCAAACAAATATCGAGCTTACTTTGCGACGAATAAAACAAAGCATGATCCAAAGCATACTCAGATACTCCCTTAAAATCCCATGGTACGAATATTGTTTTTCCGTCTTCTATCATTTTTTTTGTTTTGATAATTTAACTTGAAGAAACTCTAATCTACACACACGTTCATATGACAAATTGACTTAAAACTGCCTATTATTAGGCAAAACAATTATACACAATCCACACTTATGCATAGAAGTTGACCAGCATAAATCTAACAAAACAAAAATGAATTTCAAAAGATAAAATTAATCTTATGCATTAAATAACAGCCACAAATACTCTCATAATTAAAACATACAGCCTTATTGCAAAAGAAAAAGGATTATGATTCTATAATCATAATCCAATGCTAATTAAGAGTCGATCTTATTTATATCCCCCATACAACCACACGTCTTTACGAGGACTGACACACAGTACAGGAATTTTCTCTTTATTGGCCAGTAAGTACTGAATTTTATCTGTAAAAAAGAAGTTCTGGACCTTCTGTCGTCGATTTGTGATGGTTAAAATCAGATCTGCATGTTTGTCTTTGGCGTATTTAATAATTGCTTTATTAAATCCTTTCGAATCCAATTTCACTTCCTCATAAATCATCCTGTAATCCCTCAAATAATTTTTAGAAAAATTAATATTGGCCCTTGTTTTTATTTTTTTTGTTGGGGTTGCATATTCCGGATAAACCAAAGAAATATTAGCTCCAAATATTCTGGCCAAATAAGTCACCCAATACAAAACCTCTTTGCATTCTTTACGCGAATCTATTGGGCAAACCAGGGTGAACTTGTGATGCTTTTCTAAGGGTGCCTGCACTACAACAAACGGAATAACCGAATTCGCTATAGTTTTCAAAACGTGACTACCAACATAATTCTGAATGCCTTTCACTCCCTGAGTCCCAATAAATACAACCGCCGCTGATATCTCTCTTGCGGCTGCTTTTAAACCGGATGAAACACTTCCAACTCGAAGCATCATATCAACTCGTTTACCTGTTTTTTGATATATTTGATCAACTTCTTTCTGCAATTCGATTTCCATCTTTGCAAGATCAGATTGCCACCTCACAATATGTACCAAACAAACTTTCATAGTCGTTTGATAGGCATAAAATAAGGCATGATCTAAAGCAAGTTTAGAATATTCAGAAAAATCCCAACCAACCACTATCGCTTTCCCTCTCTCTTTCATATCAGTAGGATTTAATGTTTTTATCAATTAAAAAACCTAACTTAAAGATACCAAAGAAGGGTTCTCCCCAAATTTCTATCTATTCAAAAATCAATTTGTTTCAACCCCTCAACATCTCCCCTAAGCTCTGATATATAATTTACTAAGACTCCTCCGGTTTCCAAAGAACATTTTGACGACGAAATAGAGATTTAGCCCCAATCGATCCATTCAATCCATAACAGATTAGCTTAAAAGCGAAGAGTCCCACTGAATATAGGATACTTCGGCTCTCCCTTACTTTTAATGATGCAGCATAAAAGTAAAAATCTGATTTTGATGAATCTCGAATTTTGCTTTCCAAATCCATTCACTTAAGAATAATAAAGCTTTTGAAAAAAAACTTTCTAATTTTGTCTTTCAAGATTAAAAAAAGAATCAATGCCTAAAAAATTCCTCATTATTCGCTTCTCTTCTATTGGCGACATCATTCAATGTATGACTGTTGTTGATGGTATTAAAAACCACTATCCTGATGCTGAAATTCACTGGATTGCCCGAAAAGATATGTCTTCGTTTTTAGCGATGGACAATCGCATCGATAAGATTTGGGGTTTCGACAGAAAAGCAGGTTTTAAAGGCCTGTGGAAGCAAGCTAAGGAATTAAAAAAGGAAAATTTCAATTACATATACGATGCCCATAGCAACATTCGCTCTATCGTCCTAAAAACTGTACTTGTACCTCGTTGGAAGAGGTGGTTCGGCATCGGGCCTGACTATACGCTTCGTAGCAAAGACAGAATCAAACGCATTCTTCTGTTCAAATTTCGGATCGATAAATTCCCAATGCCATTCAGAGGCATGCTATCTTTTAGAAAACCTCTGCAAAAATGGGGAATTACGGACTTTTCTATCAACAAAACAGATTGGTATTTCCCTGAGAATCTTAAAGAAAAAATTAACTCAAGTATTCTGAATTTTAAGGATCAGGATGATCGAAAACTAATTACACTTGTCCCTTCTGCGGCTTGGCCTATGAAACGCTGGCCAGTTGGGCATTGGCAGAAACTCATCTTAAATCTACCCGATTACAAGTTTATGATTTTGGCCGGGCCGGATGATTTATTTTGTAAAGAAATTCAAGACACAGCACCCGACCGGGTACTAAACCTTATGGGTAAGACTAATCTTTTGGAATCATGCTATTTGGTACAAAAATCCCAACTGGTGATCTCCGGAGACACGGGTTTTCTTCATGCTGCAGATAAATTTGGCATCAAAGCCCTATCACTGATGGGACCAACAGCCTTTGGGTTTACAAGTGGTGATCAAATTAAAACCTTAGAAGTTGATCTTAAATGTCGCCCATGTACCAAAGATGGATCAGGTAAATGCTCGCAAGATGTTTATCAAAAATGCATGGTTGATATTTCTCCAGAATGGGTCGCCAGAGAAGCTTTAGAAATGATCTGATTCAAAGAAAAAAAATTTTAAAAAGGCGTCATTTTAATTGACGCTTTTTTTTGTGCATCGAATTGAGAAAATGGGACATAAAAAAAGCTCCGATTAAAAATCGAAGCTTAAATATTGGTTGTCCCGTAAGGACTCGAACCTTAAATGCCTGGACCAAAACCAGGTGTGTTACCATTACACCACGGGACAATTCCGTCGCTCATTTTCCTTAGAGCACTGCAAATGTAAACATTTTTTTCATTGTGCAAATAAAAAAAATATTTTTTTCAAAGCTTAAGGATCTAGGTGCCTAAAAATGACTATTTTCAGAGCTTAAATATTTTTACAAACAAAGCATCCTATTTTCTTAACTATACGAATGTGAGAAATTTCAATAGAAAATATGCCATCTTTGTTTGTTCTAAAATCAGAAAAAACAATAAAAGAACTCATCGTTCCAATAAATTTTTAATAAAATATGTCGGGAAACAATAAACTATCGAATACAGATTATCGTCGGTATAACATTATTCTGGGCTGGTTAGCTTTTGCTATTGCTGCCATTACCTATGCATTAACCATGGAGCCTTCTGCCAGTTTATGGGATTGTGGTGAATTTATCACAACGGCATATGGCCTGGAAGTTGGTCACCCACCGGGAGCACCACTCTTTATGATTATGGCTCGTTTCTTCGCATTATTCGCTCCCGAACCATCACAGGCGGCACTTATGGTCAATCTGATGTCTGCTTTGGCTTCTGCCTTCACCATCATGTTTTTATTTTGGACCATCACCCACCTTGCCAAAAAGCTTTTTGTAAAAGAGGGTGAAATCAGCTTAGCAAATGGTGTTGCAGTACTCGGTGCAGGTATGGTTGGTGCTCTGGCTTACACTTTTTCGGATACCTTCTGGTTTTCGGCTGTTGAAGGAGAGGTTTATGCCCTATCTTCTTTATTTACTGCCGTTGTGTTCTGGGCTATCCTAAAATGGGAGAATGTTGCCCATGAAAAATATGCCAATCGCTGGATTATTTTGATTGCCTATTTGATGGGACTTTCAATCGGGGTTCACCTTCTGAATCTTTTGGCCATTCCAGCCATCGTCTTTGTTTACTATTTCAAAAAATATAAAACAACTCGAAACGGTGTGCTTACAGCCTTAGGCATCTCACTCCTACTTTTGGGCTCAATCATGTATGGAATTATTCCTGGTGTTATAAAAGTTGCTGCCTGGTTCGAATTAGCTTTTGTTAATGGTATGGGAGCCCCTTTCAATACCGGGGTTATGATTTATGCCATTGCCATGATCGCTCTTGTGGTTTGGGCAATTAACTACTCAATCAAGCACAATAAGGTTATTTTAAACACCATCGTCACTTCTTTTGTTGTGATCATGATTGGTTATTCTTCATTTGCCATGATTGTTATCCGTTCGTCGGCAAATCCTCCAATGGACGAAAATAATCCGGACAACGTTTTTGCTCTTTTATCTTACTTAAACCGTGAGCAATATGGTGACAGACCTCTCGTTTTCGGCGAATATTACAATGCCCCTGTAAAAGATGTTAAGTACACTGATCCTGTGTATATCCAAAAGGGTGATAAGTATGTCATCGCTTCTCGCAAGCCATCATATGAATTCGACTCTCGATTTAATACCATTTTCCCACGAATGTACAGTTCGAATGCAGGACACGTTCGCGATTATGAGTTTTGGGGAGGGGCCTCAAAAAACAATCCGATTACAGTCGATAATGGGAATGGTCCTGAAACCATTTATAAGCCAAGCTTCGGCAATAATCTGGCCTTCTTCTTTAGCTATCAGCTTAACCACATGTATTGGCGTTATTTTATGTGGAACTTTGCCGGACGTCAGAATGACATTCAAGGTCATGGTGATTTCCGCTATGGAAATTGGATATCAGGCATCAAGTTTTTAGATGAAATGCGACTTGGTAACCAAGATAAAGTGTATTCAGAACTAAAAAATAAAAAATCGAAAAATGCCTATTACTTCCTGCCCTTTATTTTAGGATTGATCGGTATTTTCTTTCAAATAAATGCCGGACAAAAGGGCAAAAAAGATTTTTGGGTGGTCATGTTGCTTTTCCTTCTTACTGGTCTGGCGATTGTGGTTTATCTGAACCAGTACCCACATCAACCACGTGAACGTGACTATGCCTACGCAGGTTCATTCTATGCTTTTGCCATTTGGATTGGATTTGGCGTATTGGGACTTTACAAGTTCTTGCAAACTAAAATGCCAAAGCTTGCATCTGCAGGATTGGTGAGCTTGGTCTGTCTTGTTGCTGTCCCTGGTCTTATGGCTCAACAAAACTGGGACGATCACGACAGAGGTGGTCGATATGCCACACTGGCCTATGCTAAAGATTATCTGAACTCATGTGCTCCTAATGCAATTCTATTCACATACGGTGATAACGACACCTTCCCTCTTTGGTATGCTCAGGAAGTTGAAGGTATTCGTCGCGATATCCGTATTGTCAACATCAGCTTATTGGCCGGAGACTGGTATATCAATCAGATGCGTAGAAAAGCCTATGACTCTGATCCTGTTCCAATGACTTTATCAGCTGAAAAAGTTGAACCCGGTATACGTGACCAAATTCCTGTAATGGATCGCCTGTCAAAAGCGGAAGGTCTTGCCGACATGATTAAGTTCGTGGGCAGTGACAATAAAGCAACCCGACTGGAAACCCAATCAGGAAAAATGCTCGACTATTTCCCTGGCAAGAACATCTACTTACCGGTTGATTCTGCCAAGGTGATTACTAATGGAACCGTTCAAAAAGAGGATGCTGAACTTATTCTTGATCGTTTAGAGTGGAAACTAAACAACAACTACCTGTACAAGAACAGCATGATGATTTTGGATATTATCGCATCCAACAATTGGGACCGTCCAATCTATTTCTCTATAGGAATGGGACCTGAAAATTATTTAGGATTGGAAAAATTCTTCCAATTGGAAGGTGCTGCTTATCGTTTGGTTCCAATAGAGGCTGACAATTCATATAATGAATATGGACGTATCAATACGGATCTTCTGTATGACAACCTGATGAATAAATTTGAATATGGACGCATTAAAGAACCGGATGTTTATATGGACCAGTTCCATATCATCACCTGTGGCATTATGTCGTTCCGTTCAAACCATGTTCGTTTGGCTGCCCAATTGAATGATGAGAACCAACCAGAAAAAGCCATCAAAGTTCTTGATAGATGCATGGAAGAATTGCCAATTGAAAAGCTGCCTATCGACTACGCACTAGTTGGTTTTATTCAAGAATATTACCGTGCAGGCGCAACCGAGAAAGCCAATAATCTACTTGAACGTATCGCAAAAAACTCATACGAAAAAATAGATTATTTCCTTTCGCTGGAACCCATGTATTTCGCTAGCATTGAAGCGGAACAACAACGAGAAATCCGAATTGTTCAGATGCTGCTAGGACTTGCAGACTCAGGGGGACAAAAAGACCTTAAAGAAAAAATCCAAAGAGATTTCGAAACCCTATTTAATTCCTTCAAACAAAACGGAGGTAAAAACAGATAAAACAAAGGCTGCGAATTTCGCAGCCTTTTCTTTTCAGAATCTATCCCAAAATGGAATATGAACACAATTCAAATTATTCCTTATTTTTAGTCTATGAAAACATTAAAACGAATCCTACTTGCTCTTGCCATCTTTGGCTTAACCTACTTTGTTTACAACACAAGCCTTAAGCTCCCTGTTGTCACATCCTATGCGGCAAAAGATGTTTGCTCAGGCCTCTTTGTTGCGAACAGAAGTTTGGAGTCTTTAATCAAGAACGATATCAATTACTCCTTTATGAGTAAAACGTCTATTGAAGTTAATGAAGATGAAAAATCGGTAACGGCACGTATTTTCGGGCTTTTCCCCAGGAAAGCAATTTATCGGGGGGCATTGGGCTGTTGTGTCACTGATGGCTACAACGAGAATGAGTTAAAAAAACAAACCTTTAATAAACCAACAATTGAGAATATTCCTTTGGATACAGCCATAAGCAGCTTCAGAAATGAAATCGATTTTGAACTTCTAAACACAGCTCTCGATTCTGTCTTCGAACATGAAGAAAGAACCCGAGGTGTTGTTGTTCTTTACAAGAATAAATTAATTGCTGAGCGGTATGGTAAGGGCTTCAATCAATCAACACCTCTATTGGGTTGGTCGATGAACAAAAGCATTATCAATGCAATGGTTGGCATCATGAAACAACAAAATCGACTTGATCTTTCAGATAAAAACCTATTTAAAGAGTGGGAAATGGATGAAAGAAAAAACATCAGTCTAAATGATCTGATGCACATGAGCAGCGGTTTAGAATGGAACGAAGGCTATGGTGATTTATCTGATGTAACCAAGATGCTCTACAAAACAGGTAGCGCTTCGGATTATGCCATCGCAAAACAATTTTCTGTAAAACCCGATTCCATCTGGCTTTATTCCTCAGGCACTTCAAACATCATCAGTAAATACATCCGTAAAAAAATTAACAACGATAAGGAATATCACAATTTCCCCTATCTTGAATTGTTTAAGAAAATAGGGGCCAGCACTTTTTGTTATGAAACCGATGCTGAAGGAACATTTGTGGGCTCATCTTTTGGTTATGCATGCACTCGCGACTGGGCTAAGTTTGGATTATTGTATTTAAACGATGGAATAGCAAACGGAGAACGCATTTTACCAGAGGGATGGGTCAAATATTCATACACGCCTGCAAAAGCTTCAAATGGCCAGTATGGAGCTCAGTTTTGGCTCAACCCTGATTCTGAAATTGATGAATTCATGTGTATTGGCCATCACGGTCAGATGGTAGCCATTATTCCATCCCAAGACCTGGTTATTGTCCGTTTAGGTTTATCTATCGACAAACATTTCAATACCAATAAATTTATTCAGAATGTCGTGAATTCTATAAAAAAATAGAGCCTATAACCTTCACAATTGTTTGAAGTGTAAAGTGTATGAGTGGATAAAAAGCAAGTAGAAATAAGAAAGGAGATAACAGGATATCCGTACGAATCCAAAACTTTCTATTTACAAAAACAATCCGATCTACATTTAGTGAGATTAATCTATAAATAAACTGAAACGAGAAAAATAAGAAGATCTGTAAAGCATATGGGTTAAACTGATTAGCCAAACTGAATTGTCCTCTCACAAGTGCTGAGAATGCTCTTGAAAGACCTAAAGAAGGACTCGATTGGTGCGTGATATCCGTATAGAAGGACGGGATAAGATGGCTGCCATTCTCGGGCAAAAAAAGACAGGAGTAAATGAACACCAGTCCAATTACTCCTGCAAATATAATATTGATGATTCTATAGGAATCAAAAGTCTTCATTAAAATTATTTTTTCTCGATATGAACTTCAATTTTAGTCGAATCGGCTTGAATATGAATCGTTTTATCAATTTTAAGACTATCCAATTGCATTTCCAGCTGATTCAATTCATCCTGCAAATCGGTATTACAAGAATTCGACTCACGAACCACTTCTTCAATCACCTCTTTAACCACTCCTTCAATCTGCTCATCGTCAAGCGAAGCAATCCCGACGAAAACAAACAACCAAACACAAGCAATTAGAGTACCCAAACCTGAAACCACTAAAGCTGCAATATTGATACCTCTGGCACCGTTGTTATTATTGGCCTGTACAAGCCCTACAATTGATAAGACAATGGCAATGACCCCTGGTCCAATTGCAATTACCCCTACACAAGGTATAAAAGCCATGAACAAACATAAAATTCCAAGAATTAGCCCAGCTACACCGAAGCCCTGTCCTGCATTTGTTTTAATTTTTTCCATATGAATCGTTTTATTTGAGTCGGTTAGAATCCTGATAAAGATAATAAGATTTTCTTGCTCCTAAAACCGTTGTTTATTTCATAATAAAAAAAGACTCTCAATTCCTTGAGAGCCCTTTCACCGTTTCGCTAATTTATTTGAAAATTAATATAAATCAATTTGGTATGGAATTCTAGCCTGAACACCACCCATATTCATAATCTCTTTTGTTTTTTCGTAATACTGGTAGTTCACACCCAACTCACTCTTAAGAATTCGGATCTTCACATTACCGGTTAAATCATCCATAATAGCCTGGAATGGATCCTTTTCTTTAGGCAATGAACTGATTCTGTAATCTTCAATACCCGCCTTTTCTTTTGCTATGGCAATGGCAGTTTCAAGACCTCCTAAAACATCTACCAAACCATTCTTTTGAGCATCTATCGCATTCCACACACGACCTTGTGCCACTTCATGAATCTCTTCAACAGTCTTATGACGACCATTCGCTACACGACTTAAAAATGTATCATAACCATCATTCAAGAACTCCTGCAGAATCATACGTTCTTGCTTATTAAACTTACGAGATGAGAATGGCATAAATGGAATTGGATACCCTCCACCAAAAGAAGAATACTTATGTGTTCCAATAGGATCAGTTGTAATGCCTAACTTATCCTTAATTAACTCCTCACCTGAGAAAAACAAACCATAAATACCAATAGAACCAGTGATCGTATTCGGATCAGCAACAATAGTATCAGCAGCACAAGCAATGTAATAACCACCCGAAGCAGCAACATTACCCATCGAAGCAACAACCGGCTTTTCTTGTCTCGCCAAATCCACCTCTCTCCAGATAATATCAGAAATTAGGGCGCTTCCACCTGGTGAATTAATTCGTAACACAATCGCTTTAATTGTTGAATCTTGTCTTGCTTTACGAATGGTTTGAGCCAATTCAGGTCCAATAGATTTAGAAGATTGTTCAAAACCAATAGCTCCCGTTGCATAAATAACTGCAATCTTATTTTTAGAGAAGGTTCTATTCATTTTTGGTGCCTTGATATATTTCTCGATACCAATTTTGTTTAGTTTTTTCTTCGCTCTGGTACCGGTCAAATCCTTAAGTTTGGTCACCATTTCATCTTCGTAGATAATCCCATCAATAAGCTTATAATCCAAAGCATGCTGAGGTTTACGAACGGCTAATTCATTGGTCAACTTATTAAACGCTTCAACAGTAATATCTCGCTCCTGAGCAATGCCTTCCGCCATCTGATTCCACATTGCATTTGTATAAGCTAAATTCTGCTCACGTGATGCATCACTCATTTTCTCAAGGAAATAAGGCTCTGTAGCCGACTTGTATTTCCCAACTCTTACAACCTGAGCCTCAACACCAATTTTCTTTAGGAAGTTTTTATAAAAAGTCATTTCTCCCCCCATACCTGTAAACCAGATATTAGCAAGTGGATTAAGATAGATACTATCAGAAACAGATGCCAAATAGTAGGCTTTTTGAGAAAACCCCATATTGTTATAGGCAACAATAAACTTACCGGTTGTCTTAAACTCTTTAAGCTTATTACGAATTTCCTGAGCCACCGCATAACCTCCAAAACTTGAAGCAATATCGCTAATGTTCAGATAAATCCCCTTGATTTTATCATCTGTCTTCGCTTTCTCTATACAATCCAATATATCGTTTAGTCCCAGTTTAGGTTCAGATTTCAAACTCATAAAATCAAAACCATCCAACGGATTATCTGAACCTCGATCCATGATCTCTTTATTCAAAGTGATTTCAAGAACAGAATTATTCTTTACGTTAACTGGCTGATCACCACTGGCGATAATTGCTCCAAATATCCCCATCCCAATAAACAGAAGAAGGACACTGCCTATGATAAAAGCCAAAAGAGAGGCTAGAGTAATTTTAAAAAAATTCTTCATACAATAATTAATTTGATCGTTAGTTTTCTTTTCGGTCGATTTCCATGTTAGAAGACCAGGTTCTCATTAAAAAAAGGACTTCTAAGACTCATAACAAATATATCCATTTTGTAAAAGAAGCTAGCCCATAACACTTATTTTTCGATGTATATTTTGCTGAGTAAGATTTCTTTAGTTTTTTTGCCGTTTAAACGGATCATTTATGACTAGAGTATACTTTTTATTAGGAGGAAATATTGGGAATCGCGAAGACTTATTGGCTGAAGCAGTCAGAAAAATGACAAATCATGTTGGACAATTTGTCAATGCCTCATCGCTTTACGAAACGGAACCATGGGGATTTACCCACGAACAAAATTTTCTGAATCAGGTTGTTGTCTTTGATTCGGAATTCTCTGCTCTGGATATACTTGATAAAACTCAAGCTATAGAAAAAGAATTGGGGCGCGTCCGCAAAAAAACACAATATTGCGAACGAACCATTGATATCGACATTCTATTTTATGGTAATGAACAGATTGAAAACGAAAGACTCTCTATTCCTCATCCCCGAATTCAGGAACGTTCTTTTGCACTTCACCCTCTGGCGGAACTTATCCCGGACTTTAAGCATCCCGTATTAAAAAAGAGTATCCAAATCCTTAAAGACGAATGTTCTGACAAACTAAAAGTCAACAAATTCAATTAATTCTGACAGACCTTAGCATAATCCAAGGCATGATTGAATGAGTCAAATATCTGATCTTCTCCAATCTTTGAAATCAGGTCATATCTCTTCATATCCTGTAATACCGACTCATTCACTCCGGAGAGAATGATGGTTACATCAGAATTCTGAAGAGTCTGAATCACCGATTTAAAGTTGTGAAAACCCGTTGCATCAATAAAAGGAACATGACGCATTCGAATCACAATCGTTTTGCTCTTTAAACCAATTTGCTGAATCAGCTGTGCGTATTCCTTAGCCGAAGCAAAAAAGAAGGGACCACTAATTTCATAAACAGAAATATCTTTAGGCAAGTCGCTGTAATCCTCTATCAGGTCGATATTAACATCCTTTTGAATTTGTTCTCCCTTGTCAGCCATCCTTTTCATGAAAAGTACAGCTGATAAAACAACTCCCACTTCAATTGCAATGGTTAAATCAACCAAAACAGTTAGGAAGAAAGTGGATAAAAGAACCAGAATATCAAAACCAGAACTTTTTAGGATAGATCGGAAAACCCGCCACTCGCTCATATTATAAGACACCACAATCAACACCCCGGCCAAACACGACATTGGAATCAACTTTGCCCATTTACCAAAGAAAAGCATAATCAACAATAAAGTCAGAGCATGTACAATCCCTGCGATAGGGGTTCTACCTCCATTCTTTATGTTTGTTGCAGTTCGGGCAATCGCACCTGTAGCAGGAATTCCGCCAAAGAAAGGGGTTACGATATTTGCTATCCCCTGAGCAATTAGTTCGGTGTTCGAGCGATGATTTCCACCAATCATCCCATCTGCAACAACTGCTGATAACAACGACTCAATCGCTCCAAGCAAAGCAATCGTAATCGCAGGAGCAATATATTGTGTCAAGTTTCCCCATTCAATTGCTGGAAAACTAATGCTAATGCTCGTTGGAATTTCTCCAAAGAATGATTCAATTGTTGTAACCGGAAGCTCAAATAACTGAACGGATAAAGTAATAGCAATGATAGCAATGAATGAACCCGGTATTTTACTGGTGATTTTCTTTGAATAAATGGTAATTAATATGGTTGCGACAGTTAATATCAACGCCGTTAGATTTAAACTATCAATATGGGTAAAATACATCTCCCATTTTGCCAGAAAATCAGAAGGCACCTTATCGATATCCAAACCCAAAGCATCCTTTATCTGTGTTGAAAATATGACTAAAGCAATACCTGAAGTAAAACCAACAATCAGCGGATGTGGAAAATATTTAAGGAGTGTCCCCAATTTTAGGCAACCAAATATGACTAAAAGAATACCGGCCATAATGGTCGAAATAATTAATCCACCTATACCATGCGTCTCAACAATCCCATAAACAATGACAATAAATGCACCCGTTGGACCACCAATCTGCACACGACTACCTCCAAAAAACGAAATAATCAATCCCGCCACAATAGCCGTTATCAAACCCTTATCCGGCGATACGCCAGAAGCTACAGCAAAGGCAATTGCAAGTGGAAGCGCGACGATACCCACAACGATTCCAGCCATCACATCATTGGAAAGTTGTTTTCTGTCAAGACCCGCTTTTAAAAGACTAAACAGTTTAGGACTAAATAATTTTGACATTGTGTGTTGATTTAATTTTAGATCGCAAAATTAGTTATAATCAAAACAGATTATTCTACAAACAATATGTTTTATGACTTTAATTCTGAAAAGAGAAGGAATAAAAAAAGCTCCGAATATAAATTCGAAGCTTTAATATTGGTTGTCCCGTAAGGACTCGAACCTTAAATGCCTGGACCAAAACCAGGTGTGTTACCATTACACCACGGGACAATCACTTTGCCTGTCATTTCTGACTAAGACGCTGCAAATATATGTGATTTTTCTTTTCCAGCAAAGACTCTTGCTGGAAAATCATCTTTTTTTTTCAGCATTGTTTTGTATCTTACTGAGACAAAATATTTTCACACCTGCAAAAAAAATAAGCTTCCATTATGGATAACCTCAGTGGAAAATGGCTCTATGAAGAGGATTATAGCTATGGCAAAGCCAAAGGAGAACTCTTTCTCAAGCAAATAGGAAAATTGCTGGTTGGAAAAATTATTTTCATTGAAAATGTCGACACTTCCAACTCAATAATGGTACAAGAATTTCTCGAAGGAGAAATCAATGGGAGTCGGATCATCCTACAGGCGACAGAATACGATATCATTCATTCAGATCACACCATATCCTATGAATTAGACTGCTGGAAAGGAGTCCTCTTAAACGAATATACAATAGAAGGTGAAAGTCTGGATAGTCAGGGGACATACGGTAATTTTACTTTTCAAAAAATCAAATAGAGAGAGGTGCATGTTTCTGAAAAACGAATCCATAAAAAAATGCTATTTTTGCTAAATTATTAAGCTTTACGTTTTTCTGCATTCAATATGCGGATCTTACAAAAACAAGTCCAGAGAAAAAACGATTCAGCTTTTTCCACAAAAACAATAAACCGTGAAAGAAGGATTAGTCATAAAATCAACAGGAAGCTGGTACACCGTTAAAACCAATGATGGTGAGGTTCATAACTGCAGAATCAAAGGTCGCTTTCGTATGGAAGGGATTCGTACAACTAACCCTATTTCAGTAGGCGACATTGTTGAGTTTAATCAAGAAAAAGATGCCAATGTCATTGTAAAAATCAACGACAGAAAAAATTATATTATCCGTAAATCAACTAATCTATCAAAGAGCAGTCAGATTATTGCGGCTAATATTGATCACGCTTTTTTAATTGTTACCGTCAACTATCCACTCACTACAAGTACGTTTATCGACCGTTTTCTCGCTGCAGCTGAAGCCTATGGCATTCCTGTAAATCTGGTTTTTAATAAGATTGATCGTTACAAAAACGGAGACCTGACACAACTGAATGAACTAAAAGACATCTACCAAAGCATTGGCTATAAGTGTTTCGAAGTTTCGGCAAGAACGGGATTAAATATAGATCTTCTTAAGGATGAGATGAAAAATAAAATCAATCTTCTATCCGGACATTCCGGTGTTGGGAAGTCCACCCTGATTAATCTCATTCAGCCTGGCTTAGAACTGAAAACAGGTGAAATATCAGAATCACATGCTTCTGGTAAACACACCACAACATTCTCTGAAATGTTCGAGCTCGATTTTGGTGGATATATTATTGACACACCCGGAATTCGTGGATTTGGAACTTACGATATGAAAAAAGAGGAAATGTTCCATTTCTTCCCTGAAATTTTTAAAATTTCGGAAAAGTGCCAATTCCATAACTGCACGCATATGCACGAACCCAAATGTGCTGTTAAGAGAGCCGTTGAAACGGGTGAAATTGCAGAAAGCCGTTACGACAGCTATTGGGGCATGATGTCTGAAGATGAAGAATTGAAATACAGATAGACTTTAAAGGAAAGCTATTAAACGTTAAAAATTGAAGCACCCACTTTAATCCCTTTGACTTTTAACTTAATCCTTATATATTGAACCTTTATTTCTTTAATCTTAATTTAAAAAATATGCGTTCACACGAAATCGATTATAAAATATATGGTAACGACATTCAATTGGTCGAAATTGAATTGGATCCTAACGAAACCGTAATTGCTGAGGCAGGAGCTATGGCTTATATGGAAGAAGGCATCCAATTTGAAGCCAAGATGGGTGATGGGTCAGAACCAGAAGCAGGTTTGTTTGGCAAATTATTATCTGCTGGTTCCCGTATGATAACCGGGGAATCCCTTTTCTTAACACATTTCACACACAGAGGTTACGGCAAATCTAAAGTTGCATTCTCTGCACCTTATCCTGGTACCATTATGCCTATTGATTTACAACAAGCAGGTGGTACACTAATTGTTCAGAAGGATGGCTTCTTATGTGCTGCTCTTGGAACCAAGGTTAGCATTGCTTTCAATAAAAGACTGGGAGCCACATTCTTTGGAGGTGAAGGATTCATCTTGCAAAAACTACAGGGTGACGGGATGGCCTTTGTTCATGCCGGAGGCACCGTTATCGAAAAACAACTGAATAATGAAACCTTAAGAGTGGATACCGGTTGTGTTGTTGCTTTTGAAGAGGGAATTGATTTCTCAATAGAAAAAGCAGGTGGATTAAAATCGATGGTTTTCGGTGGCGAAGGTTTATTCCTGGCAACACTTCGTGGAACAGGGAAAGTTTACCTGCAATCAATGCCAATCCGAAAACTGATTCAGGCCATTTCACCAATGGGAAGCAATACCGGAAAAGGTGGACGATCATTATTAGGTGAGTTTCTTGAGGGCTAACTCACGCAAGCTAGGACAGACCTAATTAGCCCAAATATTATTATTTCATAATCCCGCTCTTCAATAAATGAAGACGGGACAATTTTTATATAAAAACATGATCACTAAATTATCAGCACAAGATTTTCTTGAAAAAGGAAAAAGCATTCCAATGATAGATGTCAGAACACCTGCTGAGTTTGAACAAGGACACATTCCCGGTGCCATAAACATCCCAATTTTCACCAACGATGAGCGCGCTCAGGTTGGAACAAAGTACAAACGCTCAAGCAAAGATGCAGCTGTACTTCTTGGCTTAGAATTGGTTGGACCCAAACTGTCTGTGTTTGTTCGTAGAGCAAAAAAAATTGCCGTGAATGGCGAAATCCTAATCCATTGCTGGCGTGGTGGCATGCGAAGTGGCAGTATGGCCTGGCTTTTCGAAACAGCAGGTCTAAAGCCGGGTTTATTGGTGGGTGGCTACAAAGCCTATCGTCATTACATCAGAGAATCTTTTTCTCAATCGACTAATTTGGTTGTAATTGGTGGCTATACAGGCAGCGGAAAAACGGAAGTTTTGCATAAACTAAGTGATTTGGGTGAACAGGTTCTCGATCTCGAAGGTGTCGCAAATCATAAAGGATCAGCCTTTGGTGCTTTAGGACAAGCTGATCAGCCAACGACTGAACAATTTGAAAATGATTTGGCTAAAATTTGGTCCGAATTTGATCATACTAAACCTATTTGGACTGAAGATGAAAGTCATTCTGTTGGTTCCGTTTGGATCAACGATGCCCTTTTCAACCAAATGAGAAAAGCGCCCCTCTTAGCCATTATCGTCCCTAAATCGGAACGTATAAAACGTCTTGTTAAAGAATACGCCTGTTTTGATATCGATTTATTAAAACAAATGGTTAAGAAAATAGAAAAACGATTGGGCGGATTAAGAGTTAAACGCGCCTTTGAGAGTTTAGACCAGGAAGATTTTGCAACAGTCGCTGACATCACACTTGATTACTACGATAAAGCCTATGGTCACGGTCTTGATACTCGCCAGACTCAAAAGGTGTATCGAATAGAAATTGAAAAGGATGAACCCGAAGCAAACGCGAAATTCCTAATCAACTACTTAAAAACGATATAAGAATCAAACATGACACTATACGGCAGACACAATAATTAAGACTAATTTCGGTTTTGTATTGTGTCTTTCTTTTTCGCTCCGAGCAAAAAAGAATATCCGAATTGGAAAATAATTCTCATATTTAAATAACATTTATATCTGGATATCAATACGAATACCTTGTTAGCAAATGAAAATTTTTCTCAAAAAACGACAATGGAATATCGGGTTTCTGCTTTTTGCAGGCTTCATTGTTTTGGGCTCTATTTTCTACACCAGCCGTTTGGTAAAGAAGCTTGCTAAAGAAGAAGAGAAAAAAGTTAAATTATGGGCAGATGCTCTCAACAGCCTCAATTCTGACCTGAATCAGGACATTACTCTACTCACTGAAATTTTACAGCAAAACGAAACCACCCCTATCATCTTAACCAATGAAAAAGGTGAAATCATTGAACATCGCAATCTTAAGCTTGCCGATAAAAAATCAGAAAAAGATTTAAAGGAGGCATTGAAAAAAATGAAAAATGGGGGGCTGTTTTTCGAAATTAAGAACGAACATTTTAAACAAACCCTGTATTACGATGATTCCCTTCTTTTAAAACAACTTGCTCTCTACCCCTTTATTCAGCTTGGCTTAATCACTTTTCTGGTCCTTTTAGCGTATCTCGTTTTTACCATCACAAAGAAAGCTGAACAAGATCAGGTTTGGGTTGGTATGTCAAAGGAAACGGCTCATCAACTGGGAACACCAATTAGTTCATTGCTGGCATGGATGGAGCTACTAAAGGATTCTGATATTGACAAAAGTTTGACTCAGGAGATGGGCAAAGATGTGGAACGACTTGAAGTCATTGCCGAACGATTTTCAAAAATAGGTTCCAAACCGATTCTTCTTTCTCATGATCTCAAACAAATATTAGAGGATAGCATTG
The DNA here is from genome assembly GCF_004217115.1 of Ancylomarina subtilis. Classification (NCBI taxonomy): domain Bacteria; kingdom Pseudomonadati; phylum Bacteroidota; class Bacteroidia; order Marinilabiliales; family Marinifilaceae; genus Ancylomarina; species Ancylomarina subtilis. The sequence goes on from NZ_SHKN01000001.1 coordinate 2,437,057, forward strand.
CCTATCTTAAAAAGAGATCATCCAACAAAATTGAATTCTCAGTGAATATTGATGAGAATATTAAAAGCAAACCAAACCTAAATAAGGAACTGTTTTCGTGGGTCATTGAAAACACCACTAAAAATGCGATTGATGCCATGAGTGGTGAAGGGCGTTTGAGTTTTAATCTTAAACAATTGCCTCCCCATTTGTGCTTAGATATATGTGATACGGGGAAAGGTATCCCCAAAAAACAGTTTCAAACCATCTTCAAACCCGGTTATACAACAAAAAAACGTGGCTGGGGCTTAGGGCTTTCACTTGCCAAACGCATTATTGAAGAATATCATGGTGGAAAAATATACGTATATCGTTCTGAACTGGGCAAAGGCAGCTGCATTCGGATACTATTGCCTACAAATTAGAGCTTTTGACTATTAAAACTTCTCAAAAAGTTTTTGTATCAGTATTTTCTGCCTATTTTTGCACCCCATTTGAGCGAGAAGTAGCCTCTTTTTATGGCTTTTAATATCGTTCAAATGACTAAAATAAATCCATTAAACTGAACACTAAGCCCTTTCGGCTTAATATCTTTAGTCAAAAAACCGATTTTTTTGAGAAAAAAGATGAGTGAGTTTGAGGATAGATATTAGAAATTATATACTTTTGCAAAGTTTTATTTGAGCATTTTGGATTATTTAGCAAAATACACGATTCCTTACAAAGGATTAAAAGACGGCAGTCATGAATTTGAATTCACTGCTGACAGCAAATTCTTTGAGCATTTTCAGTTTGAGAATGATTTTCAGGGTGATGTTTCTGTAAAAGCAACGCTTTTAAAGAAAACCCTTGTTATGACGCTTGACCTTGAGATTGCAGGAGAGATTCAAGTGAATTGTGATCGTTGTTTAGATTGTTTCCCATATCAGGTTGAGGGTGCTTCCACTCTTTACATTAAATTTGGTGACACTCATGAAGAGCTGGATGATGACGTTGTTGTTGTTCCTGAATCAGAAAACGAAATTAAAATTGCTCAATACATTTACGAGTTAATCTTGTTGAGTTTCCCTATCAACTTCATCCATCCGGATGACGAAGATGGTTTCAGCACTTGCAACGAAGAAATGATTGAAAAACTAAACGAACACTCGGAAAAAGAGGAAACGGATCCGAGATGGAGTGAATTAAAAAAATTGATTGATAATAAATAGTTTAATAGGTTGAAAAATGGCACATCCAAAACACAGAACATCGAAGCAGAGAAGAAATAAGAGAAGAACTCATATTAAAGCGACTCCTGCTACTTTAGCATCTTGCTCAAATTGTGGAGCTACTGCTAAATACCACACTGTTTGCCCTGAGTGCGGATACTATAGAGGCAAATTAGCGATTGAAAAAGAAGTTACAGCATAACCTAATTCTTTCGGATAAGGTTTAACGCAATAGTAAATTTGCTCCTTAGACTATTCTTTGGGGCAATTTTGCTTATTAGTATTTTTGTGTTTAATTCTTTTATCCCCTATGATTGTGAGCTTTGCATTTGATAGTCATTTTGATTATTATTGTAGGCTAATTTGATCAAAAGAATAATAAGTAAGCATAGTAATGACAAAAATAAACGCAGTAATTACGGGAGTTGGGGCTTATCTTCCTGACTATATTCTTACCAATCAAGAACTGAGCACCATGGTTGATACAACCGATGAGTGGATCATGACCCGAATTGGTATTAAAGAAAGAAGAATTCTTAAGGGTGAAGGCCTGGGTTCTTCTGAATTGGGGGCTAAAGCAGTTGCAGAATTGCTTAAGAAAACCAATACTTCTCCTGAAGAGGTTGATTTGGTGATTTGCGCTACCGTAACACCAGATATGCAATTCCCTGCTACAGCAAACATTATTAGCGACAAATTAGACATAAACAATGCTTTCAGTTTCGACTTGAATGCAGGTTGTTCTGGTTTTCTTTTTGCTTTAGCTACAGGTTCTAAATACATCCAATCCGGTATGTATAAGAAAGTGATCATTGTTGGATCTGAAAAGATGTCTTCAATAGTTGATTATACCGATCGTCAGACTTGTCCGATTTTTGGTGACGGTGCAGCTGCGGTTCTTCTTGAACCAACAACTGAGAACGTTGGTATTATTGACGAGATGTTGCATACTCAAGGTTTTGGTCGCAAACACTTGCACCAAAAAGCCGGTGGTTCATGCAAACCAGCTAGTCACGAAACAGTAGATAATCGCGAGCATTTCATCTACCAGGAAGGTAACCACGTATTCAAACACGCGGTATCAAACATGGCGGATGTTTCTGTTGAAATGATGGAAAAACACAACATGACTGCCAACGATTTGGCATGGTTGGTTCCTCATCAGGCAAACAATCGTATTATCGAAGCCACTGCCAAGCGTATGGGCTTAGCTAAGGAGAAAGTGATGATCAATATTGAAAAATATGGCAACACAACTTCAGCAACAATTCCATTGTGTTTATGGGAATGGGAAAACCAACTGAAAAAAGGCGACAACATTATCCTATCAGGATTTGGTGCCGGTTTTACATGGGGTTCAATCTTCATTAAATGGGGATACGATCCTAAATAAACCCAATCTATACCATATACAAAAAGGACTTCCAAACAGGAAGTCCTTTTTTTATACAATCAAGTCTCTATCGGATTAGGAAACAGCTTCTTCTGCAAGGGCTTCCTCTTTCACATCTTCGATCACAGGCTCAGGCTTCTTTTTAATAACAATAGGAGCCTTAGGCTTGCGAACAAGTTTAATAATATGGGTAAACATATAATCTTCGCTCTTCTGCTTATCAGCTTTCATGATTAACTTACCCGTTTTCGAGATATCAGATAATAAGTTCCAAAGCTTATCAAACTCAATATGATTATTCAAAACCAACTCTTTTTTCTCTCTGATTTTCTCCTCCTGATGAAGATTTAAATCATAGGCTTGTCTGGTCATATCAGCTAGTTCAGTCCCCAGCTTTTCCTTATAACCTTTGGCTTTTAAAGCCTGCAGATTATTGGCTATATTCTGCTCAACAACTTTAACTTTCGAGCAATAGCCTTCAATATTTCTTCTTTTGATTTCTTTTTTAGCTTGTTTTACGCCAATGTCAGAAGCTTTTATATTTAAAGCCTTATTAGCGCGTTGCGCATATGCAGCAATCAAATCGAGTTTGGGAATTATACCATCAACACACTCGTACAGATCTGCTGTGGTTTTCTTAATTTCGGCACTTAAGCTAGGCGCTTGAGTCAGTTCGTTCACTTTTTTAATCTGATTGCCTACTTCGCTTAGGAATTCATCGTTGTACTCAGCTGAAAAATCTTCGAAGGCACTACGATCTCTTGTAAACATTTGCAATAGAATCTCTCCCACTACCGGAAGTTCTTCCTGTCTAAATTTATAAAAAGTACTCATCTTTTAATGATTAGTTTGATTTATACTATGATGATGAAAATAATTCCAATCGAAATCCTAGTCTCCAATCTCCCCTACCAACATGTTACTTTATCGTCCTTTTCCTTATAAAGGTGCTATATATCAATAATTTTAAACCTTATTTACATTCCCTTTGTCTACTTCAACATTCCCCCGGAGGTTTACAGCATTCCCCCGATGGTTTTCCATATTCCCCTAATCGTTTTCTGCATTCCCTTAATGCTTTCTTACTTTACCCTGATGGTTTTCAGGATTCCCTTAAACAACTTCAGCTTTCCCCCTTTCAACTACTCTCCTGTTTTAGCCAACTTCCGAAAGTTTAAAATAAAAATAAAGAAACGAAAGCGAAATAAAACTCTCGTTTCTTCTTAAGCAACTAACATGTTTAACTAAAATCACTCTCTAATTTAGCAAAATATCATTTAATATGTCAACTTTTATTTTATTTTTTTCAAAACAAGCCACATAAACACAACTCAATACCATCAACTTATGCTAAAACAAAGCCCAAGCTACTAGAGCAAAGAAATTTCTAAACTCGTTTCTGAATAAGGTAAACACTGCGAAACAGAAACCCTCATCGATACAAAAATAAGATAACAGGAAGTGACAGCCTTAGTTCTCTTTGGGAGTAAAAACGAAGCTCGCACAAATAGGATAATGATCGGAGTAACGCTTGCGAATACGATCATATTTAGTACAAGTGATGCCTTGAGAATAGAGAAGATAATCGATGCGGAATGACGGGAAATCACCCGAATAGGTTGTGCTGATTCCTACCCCTTGTTCCACAAAAGCATCTTTCATATCCTTTGACAATTGATGATAGGTATACGAATTGGGTGTATCATTAAAATCGCCACAAACCAGAGTTTCGTGAGGCGATTGTTTAACATGCTCCTTAATCTGGAGTGCCTGTGCAGCTCTACGAGAAAAAGCCTGACTCAGACGCAATGAAATATCTTTAATATCATCCAGCTCTTCTTCATTGCCCTGATATTCGCCTTTCTTCATAAACTTATAATTCTTACCTATAAATCGATTCGATTCCAGATGCAGGTTATAAATTCGAATCGCTTTGCCTTCTACACGTATATCGGCAAAAATAGCCTTACACAAGTTTTCGTTCCCAAATGAAAGGCTTGCCTTTTTAATCATTTTATATTTTGAAAAAATGGCAACCCCATTCTTTCTATTACTGTAATGCACATATGGCATCCCCAACTCCTTCATTAAACTCTGAAGAGATAAAAATCCAGTTGGGGTACTGCGGTATTCCTGCAAACAAACCACATCAGGCTCCTGCGAATTAATCAATTTAATGATGTTATTGGGTGTATTGGGATCTTTTGTCCACTTGTAGCGATCAAACGAGCGTACATTATAAGATAAAACATTTAAGGGCTGTAAATCGGCTGATATGCTCTTATCTCCACGACTCAATTGAAAGAAATCACCAATACTATTGTAACCAATAAGAATCACAATAAGGGGTAGCAAGAAACTCCACTTTCGACGAAACATCCAGTACAGAACAAACAGAAGATTGACGAACAAAAGATAGGGAAAAGCCAGACCAAAAAAGGCCGGAAATCCAAGTGTTTGGGGATTGATGAAAGCAGCAGAATAGGAAATCAGTAAAGCCCCTGAAAAAATCAGGCTAAACACGACCAGGCCTTTATGCAGTAGATTCTTCAAATCTTAACTTTTGTGTGTATTCGGTATAAATACGTTTAACTCTATATACTAAAATCAGTCCTTACTCGACTTAAACAGAATTTCTTTTTCCTCCTTAGATAAACTATCGTATCCCGACTTGGAAATTTTTTCAAGAATCTTATTCAAATTCTCTTGATTTTCTTTCTTGGCTTTATTATAGGCTCTATCATCTGACGTACGGGGACGCTTATGTGTCACCTTCATCTTCTTTCTCGATTTAAACCAAGAAAAAACGGTATCCATCATCTGATTAAAACCCGAAGATATATCCTTTCCCTTACGCAGTTGGGTGATAAACAACCAACCATAAAAAGCACCACCTAAATGAGCCAAATGCCCACCAGCATTACCATTGGGTAATTGAATAATATCGGTAAGCACAAAGAAAAGAGCGATATACTTGATCTTAACCGGACCAATGAAAACTAAATTTACAACATAATTTGGGGAATAACTAACCGTTGCAAACACAATGGCCATGACCGATGCTGAGGCCCCTAAAGCCACTGCAAAAGGCAATGCATTTTCGAAAACCGGAAAAAGATTGTATGCAAAAACAAAAACTGCCGCACCGGTTAAACCTCCAATTAAATAAATACTTAACAGTTTTTTCTGATCTAAGAAACTCAGGAATATTCTTCCAAACCAATACAGCCAAAGCATATTGAACAGGATATGAAAAAAACCTTCGTGCAAAAACATATAAGAGAACACCGACCAGGGGCGATACAATAATTCCGAAGTATCCGCAGGTAGGGTCAACCAATTCAATACAAAATTCCCCTCAGTTGGGGCCAGACCAAAAAGAAAAGCAAGAACAGCAGCTATCTTTACCAGTAAAAACACTGCCAGATTGATATAAATCAACTTACTCAGGTTACTACCCTCTTTAAAAGAATGCTTAATACCTTCCCAAATACTTTGATGAGAATAGGATTGATATGGATTATTAAAATTCATGATTTTTCAGATATCGAATGAGTCTATAAAAATCAAATAAAGCAATTTACAGACTTTTTAAATTGAACGTTAGTTATCATTTATTAGTATAGCTGACAACTAATAAAATCGATTGGAATGCTTGTTCCAGTATTTTATCAGGATAAAACCAAAGAGCATACCGCCCAAGTGTGCAAAGTGAGCCACATTGTCGCCAGCACTCTGTTGGAATCCCATGTAAAGTTCAATAACTCCATAACCAATCACGAAATATTTTGCTTTGATTGGAATAGGTGGGAACAATAGCATCAACTCTGTATTGGGGAAAAGCATACCAAAAGCCAGAAGAATACCAAATACGGCTCCCGAAGCTCCAACTGTAGTCACATTGATACTCTCGGTTATCGCACGATGAGCAATCTCAATACCTTGATTGGCATAAGCCAGACTATCCGGGTTATCAGCCCATTTATCAGCAAACTCGTATACCCAGGCGGCTGGTTTTCCCAATGCATCTTTAATAATGGATGAGAATAACTCGGGCGTTGGTGTGTTTGAAAAAGCTGTGAAAGCCTTCATCAGTGATGAATAATCCAACCACAACACAAAGGTGTGCAAGGCTGCTGCTCCAAGTCCGGTAAGCATGTAATAAATTAAAAACCGTTTAGGTCCCCAAACAGACTCCAATACCCTTCCAAACATGAAAAGGGCAAACATATTAAAAAACAAGTGAGTAATATTGGCATGCATAAACATATGCGTGACAAACTGAAAGGGCATAAAATACTCCGATTTGAAGAAGTGAAGGCCTAATATTTTAGATAAATCAACCCCTGTTTGTCCTAAAACCCATGTCCCCAAAAGCATGAGCGCATTTATTATCAGCAGGTTTTTAACCACTGGTGGTAGATTTAACATTGTTGATCTAAAATTACTCATATCCAATATGTTTTTTTAATGAAGCTTCAATTCCTGTATTTAAGCAAATTAGCCCTTAAGCTAAAACTTATTTCTGAAACAGATCTTTAGTCTTACAAGAGCCGTACCAAGAAATAAACAAACCGAATTGAAGCCAAGTTGTCAGTATTTATCTGAAACGTTTGTCAAGTTCCTGAGTTTCCAAAACCGAAACGATGGTTTTACCATCAGGTGTGTAATTGGGTGTTTCGCAAGCAAAAAGCTGATCGATAATGGCACTCATCTCCGCAGACGTCAGCGATTTGCCATAATTGACAGCTGAAGCCTTGGCCAAAGCTTTAGCCAGATTCTCTCTCACCTTCACCTTTACATCCAATTGGTTCACCTTGTAGTTTTCCAAAAGGTTCTCTAGCAGTTCTTTCGGATCGCCATTCTGAATATCGGCAGGTGTTCCATTAATCACAAAAGTCTTCTTACCAAACTCTCTGATATCAAAGCCCAAGGCTCTAACATCCTCTATAATCACCTGCAAAAGCGTGTAATCAGAAGCATTTAATTCCACCGTTTGAGGGAAAAGGGTTTGCTGTGCCACTCCCTGATTATTTTCAACTGAACTTCTGAACTTCTCAAAAAGAATACGTTCATGTGCCTTTCGCTGATCGATAATCATTAAACCAGAACGAACAGGTGTTAAAATATATTTGTTCTTCAACTGGAAGAAACCTTGTGCCTTAACACTGTCTTCCCGCTGAAAAATCTTTTGCTGCATTTGGTTCTGAGGAGATTCCTGTTGCTTAAAATAATCAGGCACAGGTGGTCGCTTCACCTCAGTTTGTCCCCCAATGGGATAATCGGGAATCAAGTCAGGTTCTCTATCCTGATAAAGTTTATCCCAATCTTTGGGCACTTCTTTCTTCTGACTTGCCCCAGTTGAAGAACTTGGTTTCGATTTAAACTCCTGGTAAAACTGATTATTCTCGATAGAATTCCGTTCTTGCTCAAAAGGATTAAAGCTTTTTTCTGCCTCAAATGGATTAAATGATGTATCGGCCTCAAAAGGGTTGAATTCATGATTCACCTTAATCATTGGCATCTCCACCTCAGTTGAATCCTGATTAGCTACCGGTATTTCAAGACTTCTATCTTCATCAAAGTCGATGGAAGGCACAATGTTGAATTTCCCCAATGCCTCACGGATTGAAGCCTGAATAATCTGAAAGATTGCCTGTTCATCCTCAAACTTAATTTCAGTTTTTGTTGGATGAATATTAATATCAATAATCTTGGGGTCAACCTCAAAAAAAATGAAATAAGGCGGTACCGTATCGGGTGGTAAAATTTTATCGTAAGCCAGCAAAACAGCCTTATGAAAATAAGGATGACGCATATAACGGTTGTTCACAAAAAAGAACTGCTCATCCGTCTTCTTCTTGGCATTTTTGGGTTTTCCAATAAAACCGGAAAGTTTCACAATACTCGTATTGGTATCAATTCCAATCAATCGGGTATTGATACTGCGACCAAACACATTAACAATACGCTGACGGGTGTTGCTTGGAACCAAATTATAAACTTCGGTATCGTTGTGAATCAACTTAAATTCAATATCCGGATTGGCTAAAGTGATTCGATGAAATTCGGTGATAATGTTCCGAAGTTCTGTCGAATTTGCCTTAAGGAATTTTCGACGAGCGGGTACATTAAAAAAGAGATTCTTCACAATAAAATTACTCCCCGATGGACAAGCAATTGAATCCTGAGAAACCAATTCAGATCCATCAATAACGAGATGGGTGCCCAATTCGTCTTCGACACGTTTGGTTTTAAGCTCAACATTGGCAATGGCTGCAATAGATGCTAAAGCCTCGCCACGGAATCCCATGGTACGAATGGCAAAAAGGTCATTGGCTGCCTTAATTTTTGATGTGGCATGGCGTTCGAAAGCCAATCGGGCATCAGTGGCAGACATCCCGCAACCATTATCAATAATCTGGATTAGGGTTTTTCCCGCATCCTTCAAGTTAATTTTTATCGAAGTACTTCCTGCATCAATTGCATTCTCAACCAATTCTTTTACCACAGAAGCTGGTCGCTGGACCACTTCACCTGCAGCAATTTGATTGGCAACAGAATCTGGAAGTATTTGTATTATATCGGACATATAGAATTAAATGTGAGATAAGTATTCCTAGTTCCTTACAATAATAAAGGAAAAACAAAACGAAGCTTTAAAAATAAAGTTTCGTTTCAAGATAGTTCCCTAAAATTTTATTGGCAAACTATCCCAACCAAAGAAATAAACATAGGCTACAAACAGAAGAACAATCAGAATTATAAAGAGACGAATATTGGATTTTTTATTCGATCGTCTGACATCGGCGTTTCTGTGGCGTAATGATCGTTTCAACTGTCCCTTTATATTTGGAATGTACTGACCATTATCATCTTGTATCCCCAACTCAGCCTTAATCCGGTTCTCTCGCTCTTCACGCTCCTCTTTTGCTGGATCCCAATAGCGAGGTTGAATATTGAACCTCTTATGCTCTGGCTTTTTAAAAAAACCTGGTAACGCCATAATTCCTTGTGTTAATGCTTTTTATATTTTCTTCGATTGTTAGGCAAATATAGAGATAAATACTGAATTTTGCTCTAGAAATACAATTCAGACATGAAGGTATTTATGATATATTAACAAAGTTCTTACAAGTCAATTCATAATTTCTTTGTCGTTTGAATCAAGCCTTTACAATTACTATTTTGTAGTCTATTGCAACTTTGCTCCGCAGTATCGGCAATATTGATCATCTATATCATGTCCTTCAGACAAGCAGTTTTCACAAACCTGTCCTGAAGGTTTACCCTTTGAAGGCCTGGATAATTCTGCAGTAACAATTCCGGTAGGCACTGCGATAATAGCATAACCGATTATCATTACAAAAGAGGCTATAAACTGGCCCAAAGCAGTCACCGGAGAAATATCGCCATAACCAACTGTGGTGAGCGTTACAATAGCCCAATAAATCCCTCGTGGTATACTGGTAAAACCATTCTCAGCCCCTTCAATCAAATACATTAAGGTTCCAATGATTATAACCATTGTCAATACTGCGAAAAGAAAAACAGAAATTTTTATCCGACTTCGTTTCAACGCTTTGATAATAATGGCGCCTTCGTTCATATAACGGTTCAATTTCAGTATCCGGAAGATCCGTAATAATCTCAGAGCTCTGATGACTATAAAGCCATGAGTTCCGACAAAGAATAAACCCAAATAACTGGGCAGAATCGATAAAAAATCAATAATCCCGTAGAAACTAAAAATGTACCTCTTCGGTTTTGATACAATCCATATCCTTAAACAATATTCCAAACTGAAAATCAGCGTAATACTCCACTCCATCAAGTTCAATAAAAATCGATGTTGTTTCTCAATAGAGGGAACACTCTCAAGCATAACCAGAAGTATACTCAGAACAATAACAATCAGCAAAAGCACATCAAATAATTTACCCACTTTTGTATCAGATTCAAATATAATTTCGTAGAGTTTTGATTTAATTCCCATATAGTGTAACGCCTTTGTTCAAGTAGAATTGTGAAACTGATTCGAAGTTAATTAATTCCTGTGATCTACGCTAAGTCATTATCCAAAATGCCGTTTACAAAATATGATTTTACTTTTCTTATTGTAAGTTGGCATTTGTTATTGTAGTTTTGAGAAAAATTGAACCTTATGATTCTTGAAGATATAAAAAGTAGTTTTAACGATGCTCACCAGGTACTGGAGGCATTTATCAACAAAGAAGAGAATTTTAAAGCCATAGAAAAAGCGGGGACAATCATGTCTGATGCGATTAAAAATGGTGGGAAAATTATTTCATGTGGTAACGGAGGATCCATGTGCGATGCCATGCATTTTGCAGAAGAACTTACCGGGCGTTTTAGAAACGATCGTGTTTCGATGCCTGCTGTTGCTATTTCTGATCCAAGCCATATCACCTGTGTGGGCAACGATTATGGTTTCGATTACATCTTCTCTCGCTATGTTGAAGGCATGGGACAAAAAGGGGATGTGTTTTTAGGAATCAGTACATCCGGAAATTCAAAAAATATTATCAACGCCATTAAATCGGCTAAAGAAAAAGGGATGACTGTAGTTGGCCTGACTGGAAAAACAGGAGGTGAAATGGCAGAGCTTTGTGATGTTGAAATCAGAGTACCCTGGACAGGTTATTCCGATCGGGTTCAGGAAATTCACATCAAAGTGATTCATTGCTTGATTCAATATATCGAATCTCAGTTTTAGATTCAGAGAAACTTTAAAGCATTAAAAAAAATCCAAACTTTGTAAGTTTGGATTTTTCATTTAATGTATTGGCTTATTTCTGATCGCTTTTACTCGATCTGCAAAGCCGGCATCTTCTTCAAGTAGCATCAACCTTGTAACCCCACTGCCACATTTAGCACATTTCCCTTTCATTAAGACCTCATCAGCATCAGTCAGAACCGGGATGACATTCACAACACCATCGGGACAAATATTGCTACAGCTTGGACAGAATACCGTGTGATTTAACAAATAATTAAAAGCTTCTTTTTGTTCTTCATTCAATAAATTTTCGAATTGCTGACTCGCTAATTCGATTTCTTCGTCTTGAGGCATTATTTCTTTTTATTCTTAAATTACTACACTTATCACCTGCCATATGGGCTAATTATTCCCATATAACAATTCAAACTCTCTGTCTTTGGCCTGCTGCCACCAATTTTCAGGAATCACTTTCCAATTATTATTGCAGCTCACGTCCACCACTTTTTTTTCTTCAATCCATTTCATTAAATAGAAACGTAAATCTTTTGTTGTCGAATTAATTAATCGCTTTGATAATTCGTCTTTCGAAAGACCAGCTCCTTCAGTTAAATGACCTCCGCCGCCATTTCCTCGATATGAATTCAAAGCTACCTTATACGTTTTTTTCAAATCGAAGGCCTCTCCGTTCGTCATCTTATTAATCGTGATTCGATTCCCTTTATCAGCCTGCAAGTTAAGGGTGTAATCAACCCCTTCAGCCGAATCGTAATTAAAAAACATGGTGCTTAATCGATTCCGATTTTTCGTTGATTCAATAAACAACATCGGATCGCCTTTTTTATTCATCTGACGAAACCACTTATCGTAACTGAATTCCAAATAATCCTTGATTTCCTGTCCCGTCAAATTCATGGTATAAAGCAGATTCTCGAACCGATACAACTTAAATAAATCTCGCATTTCTAACATCCCCGAATCAATTTGTGCATTAAAAGATAAAGGCGCAGTAAATGATACATCGGCCCCCGTCAAATCAAGTTGAATCGTATGAATCAGATCAACAAATGGAGAATCCCCAAACATGGCATCACTGGTTTTAATGCTTCTTGTAAAGCGTCCCACCGGGCGTGAAACGTAATCATTAACCTCTTCAAAGGCTGACTGAAAATGTGATTCAAAAGCTTTTGATACAGGTAATGTTTTAACATCGAGCAGTTGAGAATCAAACTTTTTACTATATGTTTTCTTATCTGTATTCAACTGAAAATCGACAGTTACATCGGCTAAAAATTGTGCCTTTGATTTTGGATTAACGATCAAAACCTTCTGGTCATCAACATTCTCGACCCACTTTATTGCTTCATGATGATCATGACCACAAACAATTACATCAAATCCAGGAATCGTTTTAGCAACTTGCCAAACCGCATTCTCTCTAATATCTGATTTTAATTCTCCTATTTCCCCCATTCCCGAATGAAACAAGCCAATAACCATATCTGGTTGTTCCTTTTCTTTGATAATTGCCATCCATTTTTTAGCAGAGATCTCTAAATCCTCAAACTGCATCCCTGACCAAATTTTCTCTGGCAGCCATTTAGGTATGGCTGGTGTTATAAAACCGATAACAGCAATTTTCACCCCCTCTTTATCAATTATTGTATAGGGTTGAAAATAGGGTTTCCCATCCGATGTTTTTACGGCATTGGCAGCCATCCAGGGAAAAGCAAACTCCTTTACCAAACGATCGTACACTTCATGCCCAGGTTCGATATCATGATTTCCTACAGCCCCGGCATCATAGCCCATAAAATTCATCACTTCAGCACATATATGTGTCTGTTTAGTCTTTTCAAAATTCGAATAGTAGACCATAGGATCTCCCTGAAGAATATCACCATTATCCAATAACAAAACATGTTGATCTGACTTGTTGCGTTCCTGAGCAATATAAGAATAAGCCTGAGCAAGCGAACTTTTAGCCTCCTTATCGTTTACCAAATCGTAGGGAAACAAAGCGCCGTGCACATCTGTTGTTGCTAATATTTTAAGGGTCAGATTCTCTTTCCGATCTGCTTGACAAGCAGAAAAGAACACAAGAATAAGCAGTATATAAAAAGAAGTAGACTTCATATCTAAGAATTTGTGATCAAAAAGTTAACATTTGATTTAAATCAAAATGTCAGAATTTTAAAATGAATCTTCAAAAATAGAAAAAGGTTTCGGAATACCGAAACCTTTAGTCAACTGCTATAATTCAAGCTCTTATTTAAAAACATTTAGACATTCTCGCTTTGCCGTTTTTTTGCATCCTATGCGGTCTTGACAAAAACAAAACCAATTGGTCCTTATCTAAAATATTCCTAATCTCCTTCTGATTTTTAACCCGTTCTTTAGCCAATTGATTTTGAATGGATGAAATTCGATCTAAATTACCTAAAATATCATTCTTATTAGGCTTCTCATCATTCAACAAATGTTTTTGCTTCAAACGAAGTTCCTGCATTTCTTCCCTTAGGTTTTGAGTTGCATTTTGATGTGCCATCCTCAGCTCCTGCATTTGCTCTTCTTGCTTTTCAGACAAACCTAAACCATTGGTACACCCCTTACCTTTTCGAAATATTTGATCAGCTCTTTTTCCTCTATGCATCCGATCTCTTCCTGGCTTCATGTTCTGATTTCTCATCATTGGGTGATCTCCCCTCCGGTTGTTAAAATTACATTGTTCATCACACCAAAGCCCCTTGGTTGCTAATCGTCTATTGATCTGCTCTTCCATTAACTGCTTTTCCAAAGCCGTCATTTTATCAATATTTACAAAAATTTTCCTTTCATCCAAATTCTCCGCAGACATCAATGTTCTTTGGTATGCTCTGAGTTCATTCAGTTCATTCTTTACATCAAGGGTTGCTTTTGCAAATTCAATGCGGGCAGATCTAAGTTCCTGCTTTTGCTGATCGGTCAGTTGAATACACGCTTTCTGCATTCTGTCCGCTCTATTTCTTTTTTGTGCCTGACTCATGCCGCTAAAAAGCATTAAAGCCACAACGATACAAGTTGTTATTTTAGTTTTCATATCACTATAATTTTATAAAGTTGTTCTTCTCAAAACAAGAGAGCCAACTATCATGAAACATGGAATAAATTCTTTGTGATTGATAGGGATTTAATTAAAATGGATCCACTCCCCAGATATCTCACTTTCGGAATTTAGACTTTAAGCCTTTAAGAAGGTTTAATTTCAAATCAAAAAAAAAGATCTACCCGATGGGCAGATCTTTTAAAACATTAGATCACTAAAACTTGTTAATCTTTCATATTGATCACATAATCAATCGTGTTATCTAACTTCCTGATGATAGGATAAAAACCTGCATCATCAATTAAATCACGAGCGATATAAGCTTTGGTCTGAGTCTCAATAATCTCTAAAGAACTATTCAAACCTTTTGGGTCTGGTTTAACCCCTGCCTCCTGACAATATTTAGTCAGTTCTTTTATCAAAGGTTTATTCTTTAAATAGGCTAAAATCTCTTCAAGCTTCGTAAAGTCTTTCATTTCTGATCGATGCACATCCACATAATGGAATGCAAATCGATAAATCAGTCCCTTCCGGTTTAATTCACGAAAATAGTTGGAGTACCCTGTGGTGTCAACGGGAATAAAGATATCCGGCATAATACCTCCCCCACCATACACAATATTTCCAGCCGGGGTTTTAAACTTTAATGAATCTGCAAAATGAATGGAATCTCTCTTTTCGAACTCTCCATGCACAAATCGTTTTGTGATATCATTATTGTATGCCTCTTTGCCATTTGTATAAGGCTTTTGAATACAACGACCTGTTGGTGTGTAATATCGGGCTACAGTCAATCTCATGGCAGAGCCATCCGGCAACATACGCTGCTCCTGGACCAAACCTTTTCCAAAAGATCGACGTCCAATAATTTTACCTCGGTCGTTATCCTGTATTGCGCCGGCAAAAATCTCACTGGCTGAGGCTGAAAATTCATCGATAAGTATAACAATCGGTAAATCCTGACAATGGCCTCTACCTGTTGAAACATAGTCCGTTTTGGCTTGAGATTTCCCCTCGGTATACACAATCATTTTACCTTCCGGCAAAAATTCATTAATCATATTGGTTGCGGCAGACAAATATCCCCCTGTATTCCCTCTAAGATCAACAACTAATTTCTTAAGTCCTTCACCTTTCAGTTTCTCTAATCCTTTTGAAAATTCATGAAAGGTTGTTGCTCCAAAACGACTCACTTTAATATAGCCCAATTCATCATTAATCATATAGGCCACATCTACGCTGGCAACAGGAATAGAACCTCGAATAATATCCAGTTCGATTAAATCTTTCACACCATGACGAGCAATACTAACTTTTACCCCTGTCCCTTTAGGACCTTTTAGCTTGTCCATTATGATATCATTATCAATATCCGGCCCTACAATTGAAACACTGTCGACCTTCACAATTCTGTCTCCAGCTAAGATTCCACCATACTCTGAAGGGCCGCCTTCAACAACTCTAACAACTGCAACGGTGTCACGATAACGAATAAATTGAACCCCAATGCCTCCAAAATTTCCTTTTAAATCTTCGTTGAAACGCTGTAAATCTTCAGCAGGAATATACACCGTATGCGGATCCAAATCTTTAAGAATGGCTGGAATAGCTTGTTCTACCAATCGCTGTGCAGAAACTGTATCTACATAGTCCTCAACAATCATATCCAGAACAGCATCCAATTTATGGCTAGCCGTAGATACTGGCGATTTAAAAACACCTGATGTTGAATGGGGTTGAAGAAAAGAATTAATAAACATCCCTAAAATAATAGCCAACGCTAATAAAATAGGGAGAAACATCTTCATTTTATTATTCATCCTTTATGGTTTTATAAGTTCTTACTATCTATAAATTTAACCTCAATACCTGCTCGTATCAACAAATCTTTACCATCGTTACAATGATAAGCTTCAGAATAAACAACCCGATTGATACCAGCCTGAATAATCAACTTTGCGCACTCGATACAAGGTGTTGCCGTTACATATAAGGTAGCCCCATCACTACTATTGCTTGATTTTGCAACCTTGGTGATGGCATTGGCTTCAGCATGTAGAACATAGGGTTTTGTTATATTCATTTCGTCTTCGCAGATATTCTCAAAACCTGAAGGTGTTCCATTATAACCGTCAGAAATTATCATCTTGTCCTTCACTATCAAAGCGCCCACTTGCCGGCGTTTGCAATAGGAATTTTCAGCCCAAACAATAGCCATTCTCAAATATCTACAATCAAGCTTTTCTTGCTTTTCTACAAGTTCTGTACTTAAAATTTCCTGCATGTTCTGGTTTTATTTAGTAGGTATTAAACAAAAATAGAAAAAATTTAAGCTTACTGAATTTATTAAGCATCAAGTTTCCTTATTTATTTTGTATGCATGATCAATCACTTATAAATAGGTTCCATTAAATAAAATTAGAAACTATTAATCATTTTAAAATCATAAGTAAAATGAAAAAATACCCACCTTCAAAAAAGAATCACTGGCAAATCTATTTCTGATGATTTTAATTATATTAGCCAATCAAAGATCCCTAAAAGAACCAAGCCATTTAGAATGAGAAAATACACCACTTCATTCTCATAAACACTGGTCATAAAGGGATTGCGAATCAACAACCCTTATATAGGAATCATAAAAACTGCTAAATACATGCCCCTAAATACACAGATATCCTATGCCTCAAAACTCTATATTTTTCTACTGTCTCTTGTTCTATTGGGTTCCGAGACGTTTGCTTCTCAAACACAACCACAAACATCAATAATTGTATCTACAACTGATTCGAAATTGTGTCTTGGTGAAACCTGTCTAATTTTACTAAACACAACAGAAACCGGTGTCGAATATCGATTAAAAGATACAACAACAGGCGATTTCGTTTCGAATACACTCACCGGAAATGGTTCCAAAGCTAACTTCAACCCCATTTCGCCATCTGAAACAAAAACTTACACCGTCATTGCAACCCATATTGCCAGCTCTGAATCGGTTGATTTAAATGCAAATATCAATATTCAAGTTGTCTCTCTACCTAATCCAAATTTAGACATAACGCCCACTCACAACTCACTTTGCGTTGGTGAGAATACCAGCATTCGTATTGACAATAGCGAAGCTGATGTTCTATATCAGATTGCTGGCGGAGCCAACACCAGTGAAAATGCATTCCAGGGAAATGGCTCTACGCTTGTAATAGAAGATTTTGAACCTTTCAGAAGTGCCACTTATCACGTTGGTGCAACACGAGAAGGCTGTATCACCCAGGTGGCATTAGACAAAGATTTTTTTCTGGATGTTCGACTTCCTCCTGAAACACAACTTCACATCTATTCAAACAAAAGGGAAATTTGTGAAGGAGAAGAGGTACAACTCTCTCTTTCACCATCAGATCCTGAAGCCAGTTACCAACTGATTGGTAACGAAACATTAATGGGAGAACAGATCGTAGGAAACGGTGGTTATATCGATTTTGCTCCGGTTAAACCCTCAGAAACGACGACTTACAGCGTTGATGCGAAAGGCCATTTTTGTATCGACCCTATTAAAGTGGATTTTACCTTTAAAGTAGATGTCCATCATCCAGCTAATACAAACAATAAATTATTAAGTAATAAAACGGAAGTTTGCCAGGGAGAATCCTTAATCATCAGTGTTGAGGATAGTCAGGAAGAAGTTATTTACCAACTTCATGATGGCACTCAGTTCTTCGATTCTCAGATCATAGGAAATGGTGGGAAAGCTAATTTTCCGGAAATCTACCCTCAAGAAAACACGAGCTACTCTGTTTATGCAAGAGAAATGATTTGTCCTGACAAACTGAAATTAAATGACCAGGTTCATCCCAATTTGATTAAAACCAACGACTTCCCCATTGAGAACTTTGCAACCCCCGGAGAGGTTTGTCTTGGCGAAATGATTGATATTGAACTACCTCTTACTGAAAATCAGGTCACCTATCATCTGTATGATAAGAATATCAGTGTGGCAAGTATGACAAGTGCAGGAGGTCCAATCATTTTTGAAGACGTGTTGGTAGATATTGATTCCAGATACAAAATCTTAATCGACAATTGTGTTGATGAAGTGATTGCAGCTGAGCCAAAACTAAAAGTACATTCGACCCCTCATGTTCATATCACAACAACTGATGAAGTCAACGGTTCTGATGGCAAAGTTGATGTTCTTGTTCATGGCGGTTTAGCGCCTTACACTTATATCTTTGAAAATTTCAAAACGATTGAAAGTGATGAACATCTTCTTACGCTTAACGAAATGAAAGCAGGGGAATACAGGCTAGCAGTTGTCGATGCAAATTCCTGCCCATCAACAGTAATTGGACAGGATTTTACAATCGGATTCAACAACTCGAAAGAGTACGCCGTAAATGGCATTCTAACACCCAATGGCGATGGGAGAAATGATACATGGACAATCAGCTACAAACCCAAATGGGATGCTCCAGAAGTTAATGTATTCAATATATATGGACAGAAAGTCTTTCATGCCCACAACTACAAAAACGATTGGAAAGGGACCTTCAATGGTTCAAAACTCCCCAACGGATCCTATTTTTATCTCATCAAATTCAATAGAGATAAAGTCGCTCCCATAAAAGGGATACTGTCCATTCTTGGAAATTAACACTCAATGAAACCAAAGATTTTGATTTAAACACAAGACTCTTCCATGAGAAAACGCTATACCCAAACCCCTCTCTTCCGATTTATTTCAACCTGCTTTATGCTCGTATTCTGTTTCTTAGCTCAGGTTGAAGCCCAACAGGTTTCTTTGGTTGATCAATATTATATCAATCCTGGTATTTATAATCCTGCTGCTGTCGGGTTCAATAATCAAGTCCAGGCCTACCTATTGCGAAACGAAAAATTCAGAGATTTTGATGGTGGACAAACCTTTCATTCCTTTACCCTTGATGCTGGTTTGAAAGAGGGAAAGTATGGTATTGGAATTAATCTGACCAATAATAATATTGACATCTTCAATACAACGCAAGCTGAATTTGCATATGCGTACCGAATTAAAATAGACGATAGACAATTCCTCCGCTTAGGGCTTTCAGTAGGACTTTCAGATTTCCGCTTAAATTTAGGCAAAGCCAATGCTGATATGAACGATGAACTCTTACAGGGCGATCATTATAACAACACCGAATTTATAGCTAATATAGGTGCCTATTACACCAACAAACAACTCACCCTAGGCTTTGCTATACCGCAACTGATTAATCAGTCCAACCTATCGAAATACGATGCCAACGACCTATACAGACAATCGCGCCATTTTCTCTTATCAGGAAGCTATGAAATTCCGATCACCAATATAAAAGATCTCTCATTTGTGCCCAATTTCATGATGCGATATATCAAAAATAGTCCCTTACAGTTTGATATCAACGCCTTACTCAAACTTAAAAACAAAGGATGGTTTGCAGTCAATTACAGGAATAAGTATGCCATTGGCCTAAACCTTGGTGTCAATGTTTTAAATAATCTCAAAGTCGGCTATTCATACAATGTAAATACACAGAATACAGCCCATATTTCGACAACCAATCATGAATTCTTAATCGGCTATTCTTTCAGTAAGACGTCTCATGAAAAAGAAAAAAGAGAATTGAAATATCTAAGAGATATCTTGCAAGACAAATACCAGCGGATAAACCGCTTAGAAGAAGAACTTGAAAAGTATGCTGCAGATAGTCGACTGAATGATCAGGATAGAGATGGCGTACCTGATGAAAATGACAATTGCCCCCACACCCCTCCTTTTTACAGGGTTGATGACAGGGGATGCTCATTAGATACCGATAAGGATGGTATTGTTGATAGTGAAGACATGTGCCCTGATAAACCAGGAAGCTTCACCAACAATGGTTGCCCGGAAAAGACAGAGAGACGTATTCCTCTTGATAAAAAGCTGGAAAACTTGTTTTTTGAATTTGGAAAATCCAACCTGACGGATCTCTCAAAAGAAAAAGCTGATCAAATTATCGATATCATGCGGGAGCACAATGACTATGTATTGAAACTACATGGCCATACTGACGATATTGGCTCAGAAAAGCTCAATAGAGAACTTGCGTATAAACGCCTGGTGACTCTTCATGATTATCTGATTAAACACATTGTCCCCGAGAATCGAATTATCATTCTTCCTCATGGAGAAGCGTCTCCATTAATTGAAAATACGAATGAAAAAAGTCGAGCTTTCAATCGACGAGTATACCTTGAAATGTATTCTTATGAATAGGTAAATTAATACGTATGGGATCCTTACTTTAGGATCTCAAGTAAATCAGCTTCCAGACTAACTTTAGGACTTTCAATGATTCTGCCTAACTCTCTTGATCCCTTGTAGATGATCAAAGTAGGAACCAATTTCACATCCAGTGCTTTAATGTCGATACCGGGAGCCTTTTTATAGGTGTCCATGGCAAACATTTCTAGATTTGACAAAGGAAATTTTATCGCCTCAAACAACTTGATCAGACGTGGTACTTGTTGATGACTATCGTGGCACCAGGTTCCCAATATCAGCTTCATTTTAAGGCCTGAGAGCTTCTTTTTCCTTAGTTCCGACAACAAGTTTGCATCTATCTTATAAGCCTCAAATTCAGGCTTAAACCATTCAGAACAAAGCGAGCCTTGTAAGCCTTCCAAATTAATCTGACCAAAGAGAATTTCCCCCTCAACCCAATCATCCATTTTAAGCTGATTCACCTTTTGTCCCATTCCGGTTAAAGAAACCAGGCTTAATACAAAAATTATAATTTGAATCTTCATTATTTCTAAATTTAGTCGTTAGTCAGAAAGATAATTAATTCCACAAAAAAACCTGCCAATTAATTGGCAGGTTTTTAATATAGTGAATCGGAAGTAGATTACTCCTGATTGTTTTCAATAAGTAATTCCAACATTTGGATGGCACAACGTGATACTTTGGTTCCAGGACCAAATACACCAACAACACCAGCCTCGTATAAGAAATCGTAATCCTGAGCTGGAATCACACCACCTGCAGTCACCATGATATCCTCACGTCCAAGTTTCTTCAATTCCTCGATAATAGCAGGAACCAAAGTCTTGTGACCAGCAGCCAATGAAGAAACACCAACAATGTGTACATCGTTTTCTACCGCTTGCTTAGCAGACTCTTCCGGAGTTTGGAACAATGGTCCCATATCCACGTCGAATCCTATATCAGCAAAACCTGTAGCAACAACTTTACCTCCACGGTCGTGACCGTCTTGACCCATTTTTGCAACCATGATACGAGGACGACGTCCTGACATTTCTGCAAATTTATCAGCTAACTCTTTTGCTTTAGCAAAGTCAGCATCTTGTTTTGATTCTGATGAATACACGCCTGATACAGTTCTAATTACAGCTTTATATCTACCACAAATTTTCTCACATGCGTCAGAAATCTCACCAAGAGAAGCACGTAATTGTGCAGCCTGAACAGCAAGATCCAATAGGTTACCTTCACCTCCGTTTGCACATGCAGTAATCGCTTCAAGAGCAGCCTGAACAGCAGCCTCGTCACGGTTAGCACGTAGCTTGTTCAATCTTTCGATTTGAGCTACACGTACAGCAGTATTATCTACTTCAAGAATATCCAATGGATCTTCCTTCTCTAGACGGTATTTGTTCGTTCCTACAATAGTCTGCGTATTGGCATCAATCTTAGCTTGAGTACGAGCAGCAGCCTCTTCGATACGAAGTTTTGGAATACCAGACTCAATCGCCTTAGCCATACCACCTAATTTCTCAACCTCTTCGATATGAGCCCAAGCTTTATCTACCAACTCCTGAGTCAATGACTCAACGTAGTATGAACCAGCCCATGGATCTACCGCCTTACAGATTGTTGTTTCATCCTGAATATAGATCTGAGTATTACGAGCAATACGTGCAGAGAAGTCAGTTGGCAATGCAATCGCCTCATCCAATGCATTGGTATGCAACGATTGAGTGTGACCCAATGCAGCAGCCATCGCTTCGATACAAGTACGTCCAACGTTATTGAAAGGATCCTGCTCAGTTAATGACCAACCTGAAGTCTGTGAGTGAGTACGTAACGCCATTGACTTAGGATTCTTA
Organism: Ancylomarina subtilis; assembly: GCF_004217115.1. Taxonomy (NCBI): domain Bacteria; kingdom Pseudomonadati; phylum Bacteroidota; class Bacteroidia; order Marinilabiliales; family Marinifilaceae; genus Ancylomarina; species Ancylomarina subtilis. The sequence continues at coordinate 2,459,592 of NZ_SHKN01000001.1, forward strand.
GGATTGAATTGTTTTACAATCTTAGACCATAATAAACGACCTGCACGCATCTTAGCAATCTCCATGAAGTGATTCATTCCAATCGCCCAGAAGAAAGACAAACGAGGTGCAAAAGCATCAACGTCCATACCTGCAGCAACACCTTTCTTCAAGTACTCAAGACCATCAGCAAGGGTATAAGCCAACTCGATATCTGCAGTAGCACCTGCTTCTTGCATGTGGTAACCCGATATAGAAATAGAGTTGAACTTAGGCATCTTCTGAGAAGTATACTCGAAAATGTCAGCAATAATTTTCATAGAAAACTCTGGTGGGTAAATGTATGTGTTACGCACCATGAATTCCTTAAGGATATCATTTTGAATCGTACCTGAAAGTTCTTCCAACTTAGCACCTTGTTCCAACCCAGCAACAATATAGAAAGCCAATACCGGAAGTACAGCACCATTCATCGTCATAGAAACAGACATCTTGTTCAATGGAATCTGATCGAAAAGGATCTCCATATCAAGAATAGAGTCAATAGCAACCCCAGCCTTACCTACATCACCAATTACACGAGGATGATCTGAATCGTATCCACGGTGAGTAGCCAAGTCAAATGCTACAGAAAGACCTTTCTGACCAGCAGCAAGGTTACGACGGTAGAATGCATTTGATTCTTCAGCAGTAGAGAAACCTGCGTACTGACGAACTGTCCATGGACGCAATGGGTACATCGCTGAATAAGGTCCACGTAGGAATGGTGGCAAACCTGAAACATAGTTCAAGTGCTCCATACCTTCTAAATCTTCCTTGTTAAAAGCTGTTTTAACCGGAATTTGCTCTGGTGTCATCCAAGATTTTTCAATGCCGTTTTCCTTTTCCCATTCCTGAGAAGTCGCTACAGCTCTTTGAGATGACTTGATATTTATATCTTTAAAATTTGGTTTCATTTTCTTCTTTTTTGCAATTAGTGTTTCCTAATAATTTAAAATTCACTAATTAAATTCCTAACTCGGCTTGATATGCTTTTAAAGTTTCAAGAACGTTAGATTTCACATTAACGAAATTCTCAATACCCTTAGCTTTTAACTCGTCAGCACATGCAGGAGCACCTGCCACAACAAGAGTTGCACTACCTTTAAGTGCTTCAAAAAGCTCAGGAGCAATCGTTGCGTACTCATCATCTGATGAACAAAGCACAACAATCTTAGCATTCTTCTCTGTTACGAATTTCACACCTTCTTCAACTGAAGTAAAACCGTTGTGGTCTTCAACATCGAATCCGGCACAAGCAAAGAAGTTACATGCAAACTGTGCACGAGCCTTACGCATATTCAAGTTACCAATAGGGAACATCATCACTTTAGGACGACCGTTTTCCTTAGCGTAAATATCAGTCTTATTACGAAGCGCTTCAAAAGCTTGTGCACCACGGTATGGCTTCAAAGTTTCGCAAACTGCATTGTCAGCAGTTTTATCTTCTGGAGTAAGAACTGATTCTGGAATTGTTTCCAACACCTCACCGAAGTTAGGGAATTGGTTCGTTCCTAAGAAGTTTTCTTTACGAGTCGCGATAGCTAAATCTCTTTTCTGAGCAGTCGCTTTAATCGTTTCCTGAATAAATCCAGCTTTGAAAGCAGCAAGGTATCCACCTTTGTCTTCAACAGCTAGGAATAATTTCCAAGCCTCATCAGCGATTGATTCAGTTAAAGTCTCGATATAGTATGAACCTGCAGCAGGGTCAGCAATCTTACCCAAGTGCGATTCTTCTTTTAATAATAATTGTTGGTTACGAGCAATTCTTTCAGAGAATACTGATGATTCAGCAAAAACAGAATCGAAAGGCTTAACTGTAAATGAATCCAAACCACCTAAAACAGCAGACATAGCCTCTGTTTGAGTACGCAACATGTTCACATATGGATCATAAACAGATTTGTTCCAATCTGATGTTTCCCCGTGTACAAACATTTTGCAAACAGCTTCGTTTGAAGCACCAAATGCTTTTACAATGTTTGCCCAAAGCATACGACCTGCTCTTAGCTTCGCAATCTCCATGAAATACTTAGAGCTTGTTGCAAAGTTAAAACGGATTTTAGGAGCAACCTCATCAACTGAAAGACCTGCATCGATCATTCGTCCAAGGTATTCAGCACCTGCTGCTAAAGAGAAACCTAATTCTTCAACAATTGAAGATCCTGAGTTGTTGAATAAACTTCCACCAACTGCAATAACCTTATAGTTAGGAAGGGATTTTGCTGCTTCAATAACTTCTTTAAGATAGTTGAAAGAACTCTCTTCTGAATGGCAAAAGTTACCAGTTGTACTGAAACCAGAAAGAAGGTCTATAGAAACACCACCTTTAACTTTATCCAAATCGATTCCTTTTTCAGTAGCAAGAGCTTGCAAATTCTGAATAAGTTCAACTGAAGAATGAGATTTTGTGAAGTTAATTTCAACACAATCCATATAGATGCCATCCAACAAAGTTGCTAATTCTTCTTTGCTGATTGATTTCCAGTTTAGAACGAATCCCACTGAATCGATACCTTTGTTCAAGATATCAAGAGCCTTTGCATTGGCTGCTTTTACATCTTCAACAATAATATCCTGGCGAACTAACCAATCATTGTTATCCTTCTTATTTCCACGAACATATGGAAAGTCTCCTGGATAAGTATTCATGAAGGCTTTGTCATCCATGTTCTCCAGTCTGTAGAAAGGCTGTACATTGAATCCTTCATTCGTTCTCCAAACTAACTTTCTATCAAAGTCAGCCCCTTTAAGGTCTTTAGTGATTTTGTCAATCCACTCTTGAGTTGATTGAGGAGCAAAGTCACTAAAAAGTTTATTATCTGCCATAACTGTAACTGTTAATGTAACTGTTTTAAAATTAGAGCCTAAAAATACGGCCTTTTTATCATTTAGGGAATGAAAATTTTAATGTTTTGTATCATGTTTAATAAACCACTTCTTGATTACGCGTTTTTCAATTACGAATTACGAAAAAATAAGCTGTGTTTCCATTATTTTTCATTCGTAATTTCTAACTCGTAATTTGCTGTTATTGGTGCATGATCAGACGCTTCCATCCAATCCTGAATTGTTGTTCCAGACCCCGAAACAAAATTTCTATTGGTGAAAATGTAATCCGTTTTACGATTCCAAAAGCCATTCTTGTCTGTGGTATGTGTAAAATGCCTGTCATTATCATTGGAATACTCACCCAAACAAATTGCTGACTCATAAGTCTCGTAATAGGGCATCATCCAATCGGTTTCAGCACTGTAATCATCCGCTTCGTAATCAGCATCCTCACAAACGGAATCGTCAAAATTTTGCGTTTGCTTCGTATTGGGAGGTAACGCATTGAAATCACCTGCCAATATAAAAGACTGTTCCTTAGAATTTAAAGAATCAGCATAATGTTTAATTATTTCGAGCTGCTGCTTCTTTGTATTGTCCTTTGCATAGGCTGATGCGTGTGTATTGAGTAGATTCAGTTCCCCGCCTGAATATTTCAATTTTGCATGCAAGAGGTTCCGCTTTAAATAAAAATAACGGACAATAAAATTCTGTTCTTCAATAAGAGGTAAGGCTATTCTTTTTGCATCAGTTAGCTCCCACTTACTCAAAATCGCATTACCGGAATTCATCTTACCAATCCCATCGCTGGGAATATACTTCGCTTTCCATTGCGAGGCATAAACACCAAAATTAAGTTCTGTATTATCAAGTAAATACTGCACCTGATTCATAAAAGCCGATCGTTTGGCATCGGTATCCACTTCCTGTAAAAAGAGAATATCAGGATTTACCTCCCGAATCTTCTCAGCCAAAAGTGTCATGTTATTTTCGACCTCTTCCTTTTCCATAATTACCCTATCCCCATGGCAATCGAAAAAGAAATCGATTCGCCCTCCACCAAACTTTACATTCCAGTTCATCACTTTAAGCGTGTCAGGAAATGTGATATTTTCAGGCTCAGCAGCTTCAAAATAACTGACTTCTTCCCCTAGCTTCGTTCCAAAAGGATCACAAGCAGCTGTCAAAATGGATAGAATAAGCAAATATATTTTCCCTAGAGTCTTCATATGATTACTGATCGTTAACTTCAACATGAATTTCCAACTTAATTGTGATTCTTTTCTGGATCGATCATTTTTTTAGGATCAACCCATTCATCAAATTCTTCCTGACTGACATAGCCCAATTCAAGGGCTGACTCTCGCAGGCTTTTATTCTCCACATAGGCTTTTCTAGCTATTTCTGCTGATTTTTCATATCCTATGTGTGTGTTTAAAGCCGTTATCAACATCAGGGAATTATCAAGATGTACCTTTATTCTTGCTTTATCAGGACGAAGTCCCTCTATGCAGTTCTTAGCAAAGGAAACACAGGCATCACCAAGCAATTGAGCCGATTCTAAAAAGTTATAAATGATAAGGGGTTTAAAAACATTCAACTCAAATTGTCCGCTTGATCCTGCAATAGTAATCGTTGTGTCATTCCCCATAAGCTGAACACAAACCATACTTAAAGCTTCAACCTGCGTAGGATTTACTTTCCCAGGCATAATTGACGATCCGGGTTCATTAGCCGGGAGGATTAATTCTCCAATACCTCCACGTGGCCCCGAGGCCATCAGACGAATATCATTAGCCATTTTCAAAAGTGACACAGCTGTTTGTTTTAGTGCTCCATGTGCCTCAACAAATGCATCGTGAGAAGCCATGGCTTCAAATTTATTTCCAGCCGACCTAAAAGACAATCCTGTAAATTTTGAGACATAGTCTGCAACAATCTCTGCATAATTCGCCGGAGCATTCAATCCCGTACCAACCGCTGTCCCCCCCATAGCTATTTCACTTAAATGAGGCAGACTGTTTTGAATCGCCTTTAAGGCATGATCCAATTGAGAAACATATCCCGAAAACTCTTGTCCCAAACTGAGAGGCGTTGCATCCATCAAATGAGTCCGCCCAATCTTAATGACATCGTTCATGGCTTTCGCCTGATCATCAAAAATATTCCTTAAAAACTCTATAGATGGGATGGTCAGATTGACCAATTTAATATAGGCTGCAATATGCATTGCTGTTGGAAAAGTATCGTTAGATGATTGAGATTTGTTTACATCATCATTGGGATGAAGAAATGGAATCCTTTTCCCCAACACGTTCCCCTTCAAAACATGAGCCCGATTCGAAATCACCTCATTCACATTCATATTGGTTTGGGTTCCCGAACCGGTTTGCCATACAACCAGAGGAAAGTGTTCATCAAGCTCCCCCCGAATAATCTCATCACAAACGGCAGCTATTAAATCTCTCTTTTCAGAACTTAACACGCCCAACTGATGATTGGTATATGCTGCTGCTTTCTTTACATAGCCATACGCTCTGATCAAGTCTATAGGCATTGAAGCCTCCGGTCCTATCCGAAAATTATCAAGGGACCTTTGAGTTTGAGCTCCCCAATATTTGTCTACAGGAACCTTAACCTCTCCAAGTGTATCATACTCTAACCTGTATTTCATTTTTAATGAGTTTCGGTTAATAACTTATTCAAAAGATAAAGCAGCAACAGAATATTATAAAATCGAATCCATTTCTTCAGCCGGAACTGCAAAAATCGCCTTGTGATTGTTCACAACAATTGGACGCAGAATCAGCTGAGGGGACTCCAAAAGAATCTTAATCCACTCATCGTGATTAAAAATCTTATCCTTATAATCTGTTTTATACAACTTTTCATGGGTTCGAACAATCTCCTGAGGTTCCTTATTCATTCGCTTCAGAACATCTTCCATTTCTTCAACGGTATAAGGTTCTTTTAAATACAAACGAATCTCTGGCTTCAGTCCTTTTTCTTCTAAATAGGCAAGTGCTGCACGTGATTTTGAACAGCGCGGGTTGTGGTAAATCTTCAACATACTTTATTTTTAAGGTTTGAATAACAAAGTTAGGCATAAAGTTTTGCTTGAGAAATAAATACTTCAAGGTCTTAAAGAAGAAAAACAATGATAAATTTACCCTTAAATTAATTTTAGATAATGAAGCTGATTAAAAACAGAAAATTCGAAATAATAGGTGGTATTGTTGGTATCATTGGCGGATACCTCTACTGGAAATATGTAGGCTGTATAAGTGGTACCTGTCCTATTCAGGCTAACTGGTACTCTATGGTGCCTTATGGACTCGTCATGGGGGTACTCATTGGCTCCATGTTGAGACCTAAGAAAGATAAATAAATACTTTCAAGTCTGAATTCAAGCATCTTTAATGAATAATTTCTAATTTTGCTTTCTCAAAACAAAATTATGGACTGCAATCACAAAAAGAAAATACAAATTCGCTTTGGCGATATCGATATCATGGGACACGTTAATAATGGCGTACAATTAAGCTATCTCGATTTGGGTCGTTTAGATTATTTCGAACAAGTTTATGGACAAACTATTGATTGGAATGATGCGGCATTAATTGTTGCACATCTCGAAATAGACTACTTAGCTCCTATCCTTTTAAAAGACAAAATCGAAGTTCATACTTGCATCCACAAAATTGGGAACAAAAGTGTAGGCATGACTCAAAATATTGTCGATGCCATTACAGGTGAGATTAAGACTCAAACAAGTCAGGTGATGGTTGCCTATAGCCAAAAGTTGGGAGAAAGCATTAGTGTGCCTGAGACACTCAAGATTCGCATTAGAGAATTTGAAGAGACTACGATTGGTTAAAACCGATAAGACCTAAAATTTATAAAAAAGCGCTAATCTGGAAAGTAGATTGGCGCTTCTTCTAAAAACTATACCGTAACAGGTTCTTCCTGTAAAAGCGATTCTTTTTCGAGCAAAAGGGTTTCTGATGGGGCATCACAAACCTCGCCTGGTCCAAAGTATTGAATCGGTCCCGGATAGATGTATGACGTATTGCTTGCCCACTCTTTACGCTTAGATCGGAACACGAGAAATGGATTCCCTTTTAAATCAACCAAGGCTTTTTGTATAACGGGTTTCACATAGCCATTTCTCCTTTCCAAATTCATCATCATAGTAATAGGCACACCACCAGCAATCCAGTTCTCTGAACTTTGAGCCGTATTTTTAATAAAAGCCATATACCCCGTTTTGCCTGCATTAATCAATAATGCCGCCGTATAGCCTAGAGAATAACAATAATCTGCATCAAAATTAGAGGGAGCAGCACAACGCCCTTCGTAACCGAAGAAATGATTTTGCGCATTGAATTTTCCTTGAAAGGATTGATCCTTGGCCAAACGATCCGTTACCATATCAATCAGCAACTTCTCTGTTTCAATTTTAGAAACCTGTACGTTTCCATGTGGATCTCTGTCAAACGTCAGTTGTTTGGCAAAAGAATCAGGCAAACTGGAATAGACCTTGGCCGATTCTTCGCTTAAAGCTTCTGTTATTAAAGCTCTTTTTTCCTGATTGGTTTTAAGAAGATAGTATTCAGGTTTTGAGGCCAGAATATCGTTTAATTCGGCAATCAATTTTTTGATTGAAGGCATAAACTCAACCAGCCCTTCTGGAATAAGAACCGTTCCAAAGTTTTCCCCTTTATTCGCTCTCTTCTTGACAATCTCTGCAATTTGACCTACAATCTTATTTAGGGTCAGCTTATATTTTTCAATTTCTTCTGAGATAATCGCAATATTGGGCTGGGTTTTAAGCGCACATTCCAAACTGATATGTGAAGCCGAACGGCCCATTAATTTAATAAAATGCCAATATTTTTTTGCCGAGTTTGCATCTCTCTGAATATTTCCAATCAACTCACTATAGACCTTGCAAGCTGTATCGAAACCAAACGATGTTTCGATAAAATCATTTTTTAAATCACCATCGATGGTTTTGGGACAACCGATAACCTGAATGCCAACATTTTTCTCTTTGAAATATTCTGCAAGCACACAAGCGTTGGTATTTGAATCATCTCCACCAACAATTACAAGTGCATTGATATCATTTTTCAAACAATTGCCAATTACCAAATCATAAGACGCTTCATCCTCAATCTTTGTTCTGCCAGAACCAATAATATCAAATCCACCCGTATTTCTGTATTCATCAACAATATCTTCATCGAGTTCGATAAACGAATTATTTAGTAAACCATCAGGGCCACCAATAAAACCATACAATTGGTTTTTCTTATTTAATTTTTTGAGCGCATCAAAAAGTCCCGAAATGACATTATGCCCACCCGGAGCTTGTCCTCCTGAAAGCACAACACCCACATTTAAAATTTGATTTTCGGAAAATTCACCTGGTGCAAAAGTTACTAAGGGCAATCCGTAAGTATGGGGAAACATGTCTTTTATAGCTTTCTGGTCAGCTACTGATTCGCTCGCTTCACCTGTAATCAGGCTTACACTTTCTTCTAATGATTGGGGTAATTTGGGAATGTATTGGGATCTTGCCTTTTGAAGTGGACTCTTAATCATTTCTTAGAAATTAATCTTAAATCAAAAATGGTTGTAAACACTATAAGCACTCAGGATAATCTTCCAAGTGCCTATTTCAAACGTTTGCGACAAATGTCGGTAAAATAAATAGATCTGACAAGATAAAACTAAACTGTTTAGTTACAAATCATAATAATCTAAAGACACTCTTAAAAAAGAGCTTCAGAAAGGATTTAAGGCTTCAAAAAAAAGCTTGGAGGGAATAATTTGAACTCAGATTTAGATTCGGGAAATCAAAATAGGGATAAAGAAAGGTCTTTAATCTTCAAGGTATAGATCGATCAATCCTTCAGGCGTAATCATTGTAATGGATTTATCATCTTCATCAATCTCGACGAAATTTTCATCAGCAAAAGGAATCATCACTTCCTGTCCATTTAATTCCAGTACCAAAACAATATTACCGGAAAAGTCTTGGATATCTTCAATAGTTCCAATTTCACCTCTTTCCTCATCGATATAAGTAAAGCCAATTAAAGCACTTGCTTCAATCTCATCCTTATCTTCGAAATAATCGGGAGCATCCTTAAAAGGGACATAAATATCGCAACCAATGAAACGGGTTGCTTTTGCCTCGTTCTCCATATCCTCGAGAAGAATACGAACTGTGGCATGGTTTCTTGGGGTTAAACCGTTGGGGGTAATGAAAAAAGGAACCAGTCCTCCGTCTATATCGACAAGGACTGATTCCAATTTATATTTTTCGAGAAGATCGCCAGATTTTTTTGCTACAAGTTCACCTTTTACTCCATGAGTTTTGATAAAACTCCCCACAAAAAAACAATCTTCCTTCTTAAACATGCAAAATAAATTAAGCTTCAGTAGATTCTGTTCCTTCTTCATTTGCAGCTTCTTCCGGAGCATTCTTAGCAGCTTCAGCAGCAGCTAATTCAGCAGCAGCATCTGCAGCTTTTTTTGCAATAGCTTCAGCTCTATCAGCAGAAACTTTCATCTCAGCTTCTAAACGAGCTTTAGCAGAATCAACAGCAGCTGTAGAAAGACCTTCTTTCTTAGCGTTGATTTTAGCTTCTTTCTCTTTTTTCCAAGCTTCGAATTTTACTTCAGCAGCAGCTTCGTCAAAAGCTCCTTTTTTAACACCACCTAGTAAGTGCTTTTTCATCATTACACCTTCGTAAGATAAAATTGCTCTTGCAGTGTCAGTTGGTTGTGCACCATTGTTTAACCAAGTCAATGCTTTATCAAAGTCAAGGTTAATGGTAGCTGGGTTTGTATTAGGATTGTAAGATCCAATACGCTCAATGTACTTACCATCACGTGGCGCTCTGCTATCTGCTACCACAATGTGGTAAAATGGTCTACCTTTGCGACCATGTCGGGCTAATCTAATCTTTGTTGCCATAGCTTTTTTTAATATAAATAGTTATAAAATTGCTTTTATTAAGCGCGACAAAGATACATGTTTATTTTTGATATAAAATAGCTTTCTCAAATATTTTCAATCACTTATAAAAGAGATAGATTAACTCCTATTCATCCTGATTATTAATCCATATTCGTAATTCAATATTGTAGCTGAATTCAAATAGCTCAAAATTCCGTTAGAAATCCCTATTTTTGCTTGATATCTAAAAAACATCAGTATGCTAAAGGGACGATTCACTCAATTATCGAATTTCAATCAAATTCTGTTAAGCCTTAGTCTGGTTGTTGGTACAAGCTTCATTCTTCTTTTTGTAGGGTCTCTGCTATGTTACCTATTTTTTGGTCTCAATATTATGACTGATACTGCAGCATTCGATATTAATGGAACCCATCCTAATATCCCTGCCCTAAAATTCTATCAGGCCATCTATTCAACGGGGATGTTTATTCTACCCCCTTTTATTATCGCCTATCTGCTTTCCTCAAATGTAAGAGCTTATCTTCAAATCAATCAACTGCCCAGGTTTTCCACCTTTTTTCAGGCATTTTTACTCGTACTTGTTTCTCTTCCCCTAATCAATATGATGGGCGAACTGAATTCGCATATCCATTTTCCTGATTTCTTAAAGGATCTTGAGCAATGGATGCGTCAGTCCGAAGAAAAGGCCGCTTTAGTCACAGAGAAATTCTTATACATGAACAATATTGGCGATTTGCTCCTCAATCTTGTTCTTATAGCTGTAATTCCAGCACTGGGTGAAGAACTCCTTTTTAGAGGGGTTTTACAGAAGCAACTCTCCAAATGGACAGGAAGTGTTCATTGGGGGATTTTTATTTCAGCCGTCTGTTTTTCTGCACTGCACATGCAGTTTTTCGGATTCTTTCCCCGACTTTTCCTAGGTATGCTCTTTGGCTATCTTTTGGTTTGGACAGGCTCATTGTGGGTCCCCATTCTTGCCCATCTAGTCAATAATGGCTTAGCGGTTTCTGCCAGCTACTTTATCGATAAAGGACAATTACCTGAAAAAGCCGATAGCATTGGTTCTTCTGATCTCATGTGGGAAACAAGTATCATCTCCCTCATCCTATTCTCAATTTTAACCTACCACTTATTCAAAACTCGAAAAAGGCAAATCGAGAGTTGAACTTTCTACCGATTCTAACTGTTTCTTTCGTTCCAATTCTGATTTTCGCCACACATATACCAAACCATAACGCATGCATATTTCGCGACGTTCATCTTCCGGCTTGTCTTTATAATGCAATTCTACCTCATTCCAAATATCAAGAATGAGCTGATCAGCCTCATGCCGCCTCTGAGCCACCTGTTCTGAAAATCGTTGCGTATTACTCTGCAAGGTTTTTTGATGCTTATAGGCGTCTTTAAATCGATCACAATTCACTCTAACCAATGCTATAGATGGGCTATAAATAGGATTGCCACCTGCTCCCACACGTAGGCGTTCTCCTTCGATCAACTTTTCTCCCCACTCAATCAGTTTCACATCCTTAACCAGGGACGGGATATTTTGAGAATTGATATTTAAGCCATAGAATTCACGTACTTCCGGTTTCAACTCCTCGCGAGCAATGGTAAAATTAAGCACCTGAATAAAATGAGAGACATAAAGTCTCGCTTTCTTTTGCCTTTCGTTATACTCTTTACTTTTTGAAGATTGCTCAGCTATAGCCTGATGATGATTCCGAATAGCCAATTCAAAATGAGGCAAAAAATCATGAAGTTTCCTAAGTAGATTAAACGAAAACCCTAATTCAGAAGAAGATAAAATCTCTCCCATATCCTGGGCAGAACGCAAAGCTCTTATTCGAGCTAAATCGGTATTAGGTAGTCGACGATAAGGCATATTAGGTAGTCTTTAGAGTTGATCTATACGAAGGTATGAAATTTTACTCAAGAGATCAGGGTCTTCGCAATTTAGCAGCTTGCCTTTTTATGAATCACCCATATTTGCTTACCAAAATGTTTTTCTGTTAAATAAAAAAAGCTGCCCCCATGGGCAGCTTTTAATATCTATTAATTCTTAGATAGATTAATTATCAGCAACAGCCTCCAATTTCATAGTTCCTGTTTTTGCAGCACCATCATAATACTTATAAGTCACTTCAAAAACATCACCAACCTTTAAAGAATAGTTAGCCTTAAGAATCTTTGTTAATTTCTCAACTATAACAGCCTCATCCTCTTCATCTTCGCCTGAACGGGTATCAAAGTTCCCATATCTTCCATTCCCCACAAGCTCATAATCAGCAGCAGTCAACTCATATGTTTCAGTAGCATCCTTTTCAGTCTTTATCAACTTGATAGGCGGTACGTAGATCCAGATTTTATCCTTAAATGCAACCATGGCACTTCCATCTACAGTAGTAGCTGTTAACATCCATTTTGTTTCTTTATTGAAAGTATACTCGTCAACACGAAGTTCAGTTACACCTGAGTTGTAGTACTTATAAATAATAAGTTTTACCTCATCATCTTGTGCATATGCCCACTTATTATTCATGAAGGTTGGAAGATAATGATTTGGATCAGCACTAGAGCTAAAGTTTCCGTACTCACCAGGTTGACCATCACCATCACCCATTAATTTATAATCATTATACTCCAATGTGTAGGCAAGAGCAAGATTATTCTCCTTATCATCAAGAACTTCTAAATCATTATCAATTTGATTCCAGACACTTCCATTGTACATATAAAATTGATGCATTGTATTAACATACATACTCCCTACTTTAGCAAACTCGGGATTTGGACCAGCTGAAGTACACTCAAACCTTACCATATTATCTTTAGTAGAACCGTCATAAACACTGTATTCTACGATATATATGATTTTCTTACCAGACGCATCATTAATCTGAGCTTCAGGAAATTTAGCCTTTAGAGCAATAATTACAGCTTCAATTTGACGATTGTAAATCAAATCTTCAAGATCAGCTTCATCCATATCCTTATACTCATCTTTTGCCATCCACTTACTAGTTCTTGCTTCAAAGTTACCATACTTAGAATTAGCTCCGTAATAGTATTCAAGTGTTCCATCTACTAAATGCTTTTTAGTATCATCAGCTTCAACAGATGCTAAAATTACACCAAAATCATCCTTAGACATTTCAAATTTCTCAGATGCTTCTATAGAAACATCTTCAAATTTATATGATTTACTAGCTGCACCTTTTGAGATCAACTTTTGAACATCGCCTTTTACAGCATCAGAGTAAGCTGCCTTTAAAATTTCATCAGCCTTATCACCTGATTTTATATCAGATGTAAAATATCCTAAATCAGCAATAACACCTCCAATAGCTGTATACTCACCAGTACTTACTTCATGCTCATTTCTATAGTTTGACAACTCCTCAGACTTTCCTCTGTAATAATCAAACCAAACTTTATACTCAACTCCAGTCTCACCATACAACATCTTATTAGTTAAGATTTCTGGTAAGAACTCAGCAGCTGTTAGAGATATTGAGAAGTTTTTATAATTCTTAACATCCTCATTAGTTGACAACTCAAAATCAGCATCAACTAATCTATATCCATCTTCAATAAGCGTTTTATCTGAGTAAAACTTCTTATCAGCTAACTCTTCTGCATTAGCCTTGTCTACTTCATCATACACATCCTCCATTGGATCACAAGAAGTGAAGGTCAATGCCAGAATTGATGCCATATATATTAATTTCTTCATCTGTCTATATTTTTTTTATTAAACAAAAGCTAGATTAAAACTTAACTTTTAAACCTGCTGACCACGTTCTTCCAAATCCATAGTATACCAAAGCATCATTAGATATATGATTTGTACCATCCTGAGCCTTTGAAATATACTCTGTATCAAAAACATTATTCATATTTCCATACACAGAAGCCTTTAATCCTGCTATATCAAATCTATAGTTGAAACCTAAGTCAACTAGGCCAACATCCGGCATTTCCCAAGCATCACCAAGAACAGAATCTGCACCACGCTTAGATGCATCAAAGTCTGCATAATGCTTTCCATAATAAAGATAGTCAGCACTTAATCTTAACTTTGGCAATACTTCATAACTAATAGAAGCTGAACCTGTCATTTGTGCTGAATTACCAACATGAACATCCTTAATTAAAGCACTAAACTCTCCAAGAAGTTCGTTAGTATCTTCATCATATTTAGCTGCATACACATCATCCTCATAGGTCCAATCTCCAAGAGAGAACATTAAATTAACACTCAATTTTTTAGATGGTTTATACTCTGCTTCAAATTCAATTCCTTGGTGTAATTGATTTAAACCACTTAGGTTAACCTTTTCTTGTCCTAATGACTGAACTAAACCTCTATCTTTCCATTGAGTTCTATAAAGAGTCACCTTAGCATTAAAGTTTGGAGCGTCATACTTATAGCCAATTTCAGAAGTTATGATCTTTTCATACTTCACATCCTCATTTATATCATTTTTGTAATTCAAGAACACATTAGAAAAATATGGTGTTCTCTGAACGTAACCAGCGTTACCAAATACAGAATGAATAGAATTGAATTTATAGCTAACACCTGCTTTTACATTCCAAGGGAAGAAGTGTTGCCAGTCTGTCTCCTGATTTCCTGGCTTATACTGGAAATAATCTACACGCTTATACGATTTTCTTGAGAAAGCTGCAGAAACAAAACCAGTAACATTATCACCAGCATATTCAGCCTGACCGAATAACCCAGTATATAATACCTTACCATCATTATAGTAAGAGTACTTGTCTCCTTTTTTCAGCCATTCATCTTCTTCACGGTTCATATCTGAATTATCAAGGAAAAAAGCACCACCTAATAGATCTTCAACTTCTCTATAGTGCTCACCTTTATAATATCTTAAGTCTAACCCACCAGTATAAGTAATCTGGTCTTTAGTTGTTGACAATGAAGATAACAAACCATACCAAGAGTGATTATTAACTGAATTACCAACAATAGCTTGTGAACCTTCAGCAGTATAAGTTGCATTTCTTTCAGCTACACCATCAAAATCTAATAAGCCATCACCTGTTCTCATAATCTCAGGATCATCTTCTCCAGTCTTATTGTTTACGCCTAACCACTTAGATCCCATAGCACCGGAAATTCGACGTCCACCACCTGATCCTATAGACCCATAAAGAGATGTAGTTAATAAGGTTTCATCGTTGATGTTCCAATAGTGATTCAACTGTGCTTGTGGTTTATGGTAGTAATTATAACCATATCCACCTCCATATATCTTTCCTTCACGAATACCATAATCAGAGTTATATTTCTCCTCATGCTTATTTTCGCGATACTGCTGGATTGTGTGTTTATTTCCTCTTTGGTTATGCCATTGTGGTGCACCTGTAATCATGAAAGACATGGTGTGTTTTTCATTGATTTTTTTAGAAACATTTGCATAGTATGACCAAGCATCAAAGTCAGTACCTCTTACATAACCATTCCCATAAGTATGTGAACCTAATAATGTAACTGCCCAACCGTTATCCATTAAGCCAGTCGATACTGAAAATAATTGTTTTCTATAACCAGCATTACCAACACCTGTTTTTACAACACCACCTTTTTCTGCATCAGTTGATTTTGTAAGGATATTAATTGTACCTCCAACAGATGAAAGACCAAGCTTAGATGCTCCTAAACCACGCTGAACCTGCATGGTTCTGGATACGTCGGAAAGACCAGCCCAGTTTGACCAATAAACCTTACCGTTTTCCATATCGTTAACAGGAATACCGTTAATCAATACCCCAACGTTGTTTGAGTCAAAACCACGAACATAAACTGTTGCATCACCAAATCCTCCACCTTCTTTCGAAGTAAAGATTGATGGTGTGGTTTTTAAGATTTCAGGATATTCCTGAGCCCCCAACTTATTTTCAATTAATTCAGCACTAATTGTTGAAACAGCTACTGGTGTCTGACGGTCAGTAACAATAGAAGCCATTACGCTTACTTCATTAAGACCAACAGCATCTGATTCAAGTTTAATTGTACCAAAATCTTGTGTTCCGTTCAATGTCAGTTCCTTATCAAGGAAGCCCACAAAACTTACTAAAATTGTTTTAGTTCCATTAGGTACCTCCAAAACAAAGGCGCCATCAAAACCCGTAACTGTTCCTGTTGCTGTACCAGGAATAACAACAGAAGCACCAGGTAAAGTTTCATTGGTACTCCCATCTACAACCACTCCTTTCACAGTGGTTTGAGCAATAGCTGCAACAGACAACATCATCAGTGCTGCCATTGACAAAATACTTCTCATCGCTTTTTTCATAAAATGAATTGTTAGATTAGTGATTTTGTAGCCCTCAGGCCACAGAAAAACATTTCACCCTCACTGAGAGATCCGGATCACAAAATGGTTGTTGAACTCAAACGTTTTCACGTCCTGAATTCGTTCACAAAAATGGTTAGTTAAATATAATTTAACAAAAATTAAGAATCCTATTTTTAGGTATTCATCGCTTTTTTTCAAATGTTCATCGAAAAAAATGTGATTCAGTCATCTATTACAGACTTTTCTCTCCGATTTATCAATTCCAATAAAGGATAAACACATTCCAAAAACAAAAAAACTTAAAATGGGTGACTGAATATAGCATTTTTTTAGCTAAACCAAGATTATCACCTTGATATAAAGAACTTAAACCATCTACAAACAAACTCAACACACACTAAACTGCTCGGAATAGCAGGTATTCGAAGCCTTTTTTAAAAGCATCTAAATATGCATATTCAATTGATTTCAGACTTTATTTCTATACTTCAATTCCCACAAATATTTTCAGAACGTCAACACTGCAAAACAAGCAAATTAATCAAGCTTTCATGTTAACTCTACCTTAAGATATTAAACAGAAAACGTTTCCTTAAAATTAAATTCGGCAAAATTGATATTTTCACAAAAATAAACTGTACTTTTGCAGCCGCATTTAAAGCAAGACAATCAACTCTAAAACAATGATTATAATTAAGTTATTGATTGTAAGAAATGCACAATATGGATTGCAAATTTATTCTGTAAATACTCTGGGAAATCACTTTTAGCAATTTGTATTAAACATCATCATGGAGATAAGTTGTGATAAAGATCTGAAATTTGTGATTATCTCCTTAGTTAAGCCAATAAGAACATGAGAAAACTAAGAAACATTGCCATTATCGCCCACGTAGACCATGGGAAAACAACATTGGTTGATAAAATGATAATGCACAGCGACATTTTCAGAAAGAATGAAACTCCGGGTGAGTTGATTCTAGACAACAACGATTTGGAGCGTGAACGAGGCATTACAATTCTATCGAAAAACGTTTCTTTAGAATATAAAGGTGTTAAAATTAATATTATTGACACACCAGGTCACTCCGACTTTGGTGGTGAAGTAGAGCGTGTATTGAACATGGCTGATGGGGTTTTGCTTTTAGTAGATGCCTTTGAAGGAACCATGCCTCAAACTCGTTTTGTATTGCAGAAAGCATTGAACTTAGGTTTAAAGCCAGTTGTTGTTGTCAATAAGGTTGACAAACCTAACTGTCGTCCTGAAGAGGTTCAAGAGCAAGTTTTTGACTTGATGTTCAACCTTGAGGCAAATGAAGAACAACTAGACTTTCCAACCATTTATGGTTCGGCAAAACAAGGCTGGATGTCTACCGACTGGCAAAAGCCAACGACTGACATTACGGCTATTCTTGATGCAGTTATCGAATTTATTCCTGAGCCTAAGACTATCGAGGGTACACCTCAGATGTTGATTACATCTCTTGATTATTCTGCTTATGTAGGTCGTATTGCTGTAGGTCGTCTTCACCGTGGTGAACTTCGCGAAGGTATGGATGTGACTTTGGTTAAACCTGATGGCAGCATTAAGAAACAACGAATTAAAGAACTACACGTCTTTACCGGTCTTGGAAAAGAACGAGTACAATCAGTCGCTTCAGGCGAGCTTTGTGCTTTGGTTGGTATCGATGGTTTTGATATTGGAGATTCAATTTGTGATGTCGAGAATCCTGAGCCTTTAAAGCCAATTGCAATTGACGAGCCAACAATGAGTATGTTGTTTACCATCAATAATTCTCCATTTTACGGACAAGATGGTAAATATGTTACTTCTCGTCACTTAATTGATCGATTGAATAAGGAGCTGGAAAAAAATCTTGCTCTTAGAGTTGAAGCAACTGATTCAGCTGATTCATACATCGTATTCGGACGTGGTGTGCTTCATTTATCTGTACTGATTGAAACCATGCGTCGCGAAGGTTATGAAATTCAGGTTGGTCAGCCACAAGTTATCATCAAAAATATTGATGGTGAAAAATGTGAACCAATCGAGATTCTATATATCGACCTTCCGGAAGATGTTTCAGGAAAAGCAATCGAGATTGTAACTCAGCGTAAAGGTGAAATGTTGACTATGGAACGTAAGGCTGATCGTATTCACCTTGAATTCCAGATTCCATCACGTGGTATCATTGGTTTAAGAAACCAAATGCTGACTGCAACTGCCGGAGAAGCTGTAATTTCACACCGTTTCCATGAGTATCAACCACATAAAGGTGTTATTCCAGGACGTATTAATGGTTCATTAATCGCTATGGAAACCGGACTTACTTTTGCTTATGCTTTAAATAAACTTCAGGATAGAGGAACATTCTTTGTTGCTCCAACAACTGAGATTTACGAAGGACAGGTTATTGGTGAAAACAACCGTGCTGGTGACTTGGTAATCAATGTGACCAAAACTAAGAAATTAACCAACATGCGTACTTCAGGTACTGATGATAAGGTAAGACTAGCTCCTCCAGTTATTCACTCACTTGAAGAAGCTTTGGAATATATCCAAGGGGATGAGTATGTTGAGGTAACGCCAAATAATATCCGTTTAAGAAAAATCATGCTTAAAGAAACTGATCGTAAAAGAGCAGGGAAAGCGTAATTCAGATCTTAAGTTTAGATACAAAAAGAGCCTTTGAGAAATCAAAGGCTCTTTTTTATTTTGTCAGATCTGACTGAAAGTCAACATCTATTTTTTAATTAACTTTTTTGCAATTCGCTTACCATCCTTCATATCAAAATTAATCAGATACATCCCTTTGGAGAGCTTAGACAAGTTGATGGTCTTTTCTTTGGTTTTGATATCGATGAGCGTTTTACCTGTGAGGCTAATCACCCTAACTCTAAGCACCTCTTCCTGAGCTGTGAGGTTGACAATATCATGTACAGGATTAGGGTAAAAACCAGGCTCTTTCTTTACAAAATCATCCAAATAATCTGTCGATATATTTATAGAATCAAAACCTTTTTCACTCTTGACATCGTAAAAAGAGGTACACACAGACACATCTGCTTTTGCATAGAAGGTCGATGTCAAAAGCAGAACAAGCAATAAGAAGAGATGTTTTTTTACAAGTAAAAGTCTCAGCATATATTATTTCCCTGAATACAGTTTAAATGCCCAACAAAATTGCCAGTGTATAAATATCTTTTGCAAGATAATAATTTATAGCTGAGCAACTCTCACATTCTAGCTATTTCACATTTTTTATTATTCCATTCCCTGAATATTGATGGTTAGCATTATTGAATTTTAAATATTAAATTTAGTAAGCTAATATCTGACATAACGCACTAATTCTATCCTGCAATGAGTGAATATAAAAATCTCAGCATAAAAAATTGGGCTCTTGAAGATCGTCCACGAGAGAAGATGATGTATAAAGGCTCAAAGAGCCTCTCTACGGCCGAATTGATAGCCATTATTATTGGGAGTGGTAACAGAAAACAATCCGCCGTAGAAGTGGCTAAAATGCTCCTGTCCGATAATCAGAATGACTTAAACGAATTGGCGAAAAAATCGATCCGAGATTTAATGAAAACGCCTGGAATCGGATCAGCCAAGGCCATCAGTATTATTGCTGCTCTTGAATTAGGAAGTCGACAAAAGTCATTCCCATCGAAACAAAAAATAAAAATCACCAGCAGCATGGATGCCTATGAAAGGCTGCAACCCTATGTCGAAAATCTGAACCATGAGGAATTCTGGGTGGTCTATCTCAACCGAGGCAATAAAATACTGGAGGTGAAAAATGTCTCGTCTGGTGGAATAACTGGAACTGTATTCGATATGCGACTAGTTTTTAAGGATGCCATTCTACTGGAGTCTACCAATATCATTTTGTGTCACAACCATCCTTCAGGAAATCTAACACCATCCGAAGCAGATAAAGATTTAACCGAAAAAACTAAGGAAGCTGGTAAATTAATGAGTATTGAGGTACTCGATCACCTGATTATTGCCGATCAAGGCTATTACAGTTTTGCAGATGAAGGACTTCTTTAATTATAAATTGATAATTATTAATTCATAATTAAACTAAAAGCGATAGTACAAGCCTACGGTGAGTGAAGCGGAGGTAATTTTATCAAATCCCAGATATCTGTATTTTTGGAGATCTGTCAACTCAATATCCGGATCGACAGCAGGTTTACTTTTCTTTTTCTCTAGCTTTTCTTCAAAATTTGGAATATAAGTATACTTCAGGTTGACATCCACAGCCAATGTCTTGCTTATATTGTACATGAAACCCACGCTAGGCATTAAGCCAAGTTTACTTGTTGATACAGAATATTCAGATCTTATAGGCGTATACGTGTTGGTTGGAGTAGACTCAACATGATTTCGATAGAGAAAATAACCAAAACCAATTGATGCATAGGGTCTGAAATCTAAATCGTATGCCTGAATAAAATATGTGCCTGTAAAGACGATAGGTATTATCTGATACTTGACATCATTCTTTACTCGTGTATCACCTGCCCAAAGGTCATCATTCTGTCCAAAATTCATAAAACCTAAGGAGAAACCAACACCAATTCTGGGATTCAGAAGCATCTTCGCATTTAAATTCAAATCCATTCCTGGTTTGCTTTCATCGGCAAAATCTCCTAAAGGTTTCACCACTCCCCCATTTAAGCCAACAATAAATCGATCTTCTTTATTGTAATATTGGGCAGAAATTGAAGAAGTTAATAGTAGTGTGAGGAAAGCTAAAAGCAGAATTTTCATAGCTTGGGGAATAAAACCTGTCAGGTTTAATAAGCAAAATAGGAATAAACCTGACAGGTTATTTAACTTGTCAGGTTTTATAAATAAAGGATTTATTCAATCACTTTTAGCTCTTTACCTACTTTGATGAAAGCAGCTAATGCTTTGTCAAGATGCTCTTTTGTATGAGCCGCTGACAATTGAATTCTAATACGAGCCTGCTCCTTTGGAACAACTGGGAAATAGAACCCAATCACATAAATACCTTCTTCAAGCAATTTAGCAGCAAACTGCTGAGACAAAACGGCATCATAAAGCATCAATGCATTAATTGCCGACTCAGAAGGCTTCACATCGAAACCTGCCTCACGCAATTGTGTGCTGAAATATTTTGCATTCCACATCACCTTATCGCGCAACTCAGTTGACTCACTTAGCATATCGAAAACTGCGATAGAAGCACCAACAATTGCAGGAGATAATGAATTTGAGAACAAATATGGACGAGAACGCTGACGCAACATGTCAATTACTTCTTTTTTACCAGTTGTGAATCCTCCTAAGCCACCACCAAGCGCTTTACCCAAAGTACTTGTGATGATATCAACGCGATCCATGCAATTGTGATACTCGTGCGTTCCACGACCAGTTTTACCAATAAATCCTGAAGAGTGAGAGTCATCAACCATCACCAAAGCATTGTACTTATCAGCAAGGTCACAAATCTCATTTAGTTTAGCAATATCACCGTCCATAGAGAAAACCCCATCGGTAACGATAATTCTGTAACGTTGAGCTTGAGAAACCTTCAATTGTGCTTCCAGGTCAGCCATATCAGCATGCTTGTAACGGTAACGAGCCGACTTACACAAACGTACTCCATCGATAATTGAAGCGTGGTTTAATTCGTCAGAGATAACCGCATCTTCCTTTGAAAAAAGTGGTTCGAAAACCCCGCCGTTAGCATCAAATGCCGCAGCGTAAAGAATGGTATCTTCAGTACCAAAAAACTTGGCAATTTTAGCTTCCAATTCTTTATGAATATCAGTTGTTCCACAAATGAAACGAACTGAAGACATACCATAACCATGTGTATCTAAAGCCTTTTTAGCACCTTCGATTACCTTTGGATGAGATGATAAGCCTAAATAGTTGTTGGCACAAAAATTTAATACTTCATCACCCGTTGATACTTTAATTTCAGCACCCTGAGGAGAAGTAATGATTCTCTCGTTTTTATACAAGCCCGATTCTTTAATAGATTCGATCTCACCAGCCAAATAGTCTTTGAATTTTCCGTACATAAGTATTTGTTGTATAGATTGAAATAACAAACCCGAAGCGTATCGGGCATGGATTGAATTTTAGTCTAAGGATTCTCAATCCGGATCAAAATTACAATAAAAATTCTTCAGGTTTATAAATCAAGAACTGATTTTAAACATTTTGTGAAAACTTGAGTCTTTTCTACCTATCTCAAACCTACATTGTGAAGTTCATAGCTTAAAACGATTCTAAATTATTGACAAGCAAACAGAACTCTCGAGCCTAAAACATCACGTGTCTACTAGGTAAGTAAACAAAAACAAATATCATGCAACATAGTAATATAAAACCTGACTATTGCTAAATAAAATTTTTATCATAACTTCAATAAATTAGAAACCTATAATATCATATAATGATAAACAGAAAAGTTTGCAATTCGATTAAGGATTGCATTGATTGCAAGAGATCAAATTTCTTAAATGGGTTTGTGACATTTATCTACCTAAGAAACTTATTCATCAATAATGAGCACAATAACTTTAAAATTCTCTCATATGAGAAAAGGCTGATTGCTTGATAGCCTATCAATAATCAAGCACAAACTAATACTATTAAAGTTTCAATTATGAAAAAACTAACAATTTTACAGGGAGCTAAGAAACTTAGCAAAATAGAACAAAAAAATATTATTGGAGGAAGACACAATACGACAGATCCCATTGATGGTGGCGGTAGCGGTGGTAACGGTGGAACCCCCACAAATATGGGGGTTTGTTTTGGTAGTCCAGTAATGATACCCTGTGATCAATACTGCTCAGACGGGACTCAACCTCTTTGTTCTAATTAATAATTGAAGAAAATGGCCCTGATATCTCAAGGATATCAGGGCCATTTTTTACCAGATATAATCTACAAATTCCGGGTGATCGATAAAAGGATTTCGATTCCCCTGAATCTCAAAAATTGTCTGATTTCGTTTCTTTTCGAAAGCATCAACAGGATCTTGCTTATTCCATTCTATTAGAGTAGAAAGTTTACCAATGTATGGACCACTACTTGAAACATTGTCATTTAATTCCAAATCAGGATTTCCATTCTCACCCTCGTATCGCACTGCCATATAAAACATCATACGTGCAATATCCCCTTTTACAGCATCACGAGGTTCCCAGGTTTTTGATGTATACCGACAGCCTGTCGCTTCGCTATGAATCGTCCCTCCATTATCAAAGTATTTTGTAGAACGTGACGTATTTACAGAACGGTCAACAGGGCGAAGATGATGGATATCAGTTGATGCAGGTTTAGATGTATCAGGATAACCGCCAAAACCTCGCGACTTGGCCCAAACGTGCTCACGATTCCATCGGTCACCATCCGTATTCCCGTAATAATCTTTCAAATATTTAGCCTGAGAACGTCCCGTATATAACAAAATCACATTATTCGGATTATCAGGATCTTCATCGGTTTGCATTAAAGCATCCCATACATCTATTCTACTCGACGACGTATAAGGCAATACCTTATTGTCATCAATTAATTCGTGAAGATCAGTTTTTAAATCTACTGAAGATATCCCATCAATTAACTTATAGTATGAATTATAGGCTGATGGGTTCTCAATATTTATAGTTCCTGACTTATTGGGTTTCAATTCACCTGGTGCATCATCGGCAGTTGTACAGGCAAATACGAACAAAACAATCAGTAATAGTACAGGTATTCTTTGCATGACTTATCGGTTTTCACCTCTCATTTAAGAAAAAATGAGAGGTCGAAATACATTTAGTTATTCGCAACGAAAATATAGTTGGCAAAATCCGGAAAATCGATAAATGGATTACGATTACCCTGAATGGAATAAATGGTTTCGTTACGCTTTTTCTCAAAATCGTCAACGGGATCCTGCTCGTTCCATTCCAAAAGAGTAGATAGAACACCATGTTGGGGATCTTCATTATCCTGTGGGTTATTAGTCAACTCTAAATCCTTTCCATCCTCTTTTTCGTAACGAACAGCCATATAAAACATCATACGAGCAATATCTCCCTTTACTGCATCACGAGGTTCCCAGGAATCGGAATCTGTTTTACATTCCTTTGCTTCAGAATGATAATTCCCTCCATTGTCGAACCATTTATTACCACGTGCTGAATTCACCGTTTTATCTGATGGGCGCAAATGATGTAGGTCAGTTCCTGCTCCAAGAGTTGTTCCAAAATCACCTCTCGATTTAGCCCAAACATGCTCACGATTCCAAAAATCATTCTGATTGTTCTTTGCTTTATTGGCTTTAGGTATTGATGTACCCAAATAAAGCAAAATTACATTGTCTGGATTGTTTGGATCTTCATCAGTCTGCTCAAGTGCACGCCACACATCCATATCTGAACTGTTGTCGGTATATTCAATCTGGGTATGGCCTTTAATCAAATTATGAAGAACCGTTTTTAAATTCGCTTGATCATATCCTGAAATCGATTTGTAATAACCATTATAAGCCGTTTCAAATTCACTTGGTTTATTATCGCTATCGCTACATGAAAAGGCAAAGCTTGCGATCAACAAAATCAATAATATTCTGCGCATCTTCTTAAAAGTTTGTAATTAATATTTAGCAATTATATCAATCACTAATTGCTGATTGAAAATCGGCTTATTAGTCTTCCCAAACGGCAGTTTTCTTATCTCCAAAAATGTATTTCACTAATTCAGGATGATCGATAAATGGATTACGATTATTTTGGAAATCATATATCACATTATTGCGTCTGATCTCATAAGGGTCAACAGGATCCAATTCGTTCCATTTTAATAAATCATCCAACTTTCCATGACGCGCAGCAGTCCCTTGTGCTCCTAAATTATCTACTTTAAAACCATAACGAACAGCCATATAGAATATAGAACGTGCCACATCCCCTTTAGCACTTAGAGGAGGTTCATAAAATTGAGTATTCTTTGTTCTTGGTCCATTAACATCAGCAAAATCTAAATTCCCTCTGTTACCATTCTCACCTGCATCAGATGCTCTAAGATGGTGCCCATCAGTTCCCGGACCATTACTGGTTCCAAAATCGCCATGTGATTTAGCCCAAACGTGTTCTCTATTCCATCCGTAAGAAACTGAACTCACTCTGTCTTCTTTTGCAATACCACTTTCTTTATAAATTCGCCACACTTGTGATGCATTGGCTGGATTTTGATCTCCCTCCTCACACATGGTCCAAACGGTAGAATAAGACAATGCTTTGGCACTTGTCGAAATAATGGTCTTAAGCTGATTTCTCAATTCTGTTCCCGACAAAGACGAAGCTGATGTGTAATAATCCTTAGGAATGCGAACCGACATCATGTGCTGTCCCTCTTCCACTTTTGTAACATAGTCTTTTGGGGTGTAGGTTACGATAATTTTACCATCTGCATCCACTTTCGGAGTCAAGTAATTAACCTGATCAGGATTTGGTGTTGTCCCGCCATCGCCACCATTATCTGGCAATTCGGTTTCATCGGTTACATTATCGCTCGACGAATCGCATGAATAAAAAGCGATTGACAAGAAAAATAATAAATAAAGTGCTTTTCTCATTTTATTTGATGTTTTAGTTGTATTCCTCTTGGACACTAACAATTATCAAAATGACTCGTATCGAGACATCAAAATCAAGACACAAAAAACAGACATAATGATAATATCTTAAGGGGTGGAATTGATACCATACAGGACCGTATGACATGGGGCATAAAATGGTAGGGCAAAAGTAAGTAAAATCAACTGATTTTCAAGGGATCACCTTACAAATTGATTGTTAAAAAATGCAGATAACAAAAAAGCATCCCTTTTAGGGATGCTTTTTAATAACTTATTCGAAAGGAAATATTGATTATTCCATCGTTTCCCATTTCAAGTTATCAATGATAACTTGTTTTCCATCAACAGAAACATTCTTAAGCTCAATTGTTACTTCTCCAGAAACATTGATTCCTTCAACAACAAAAGTCTTTTTAGTATCGTCAGTTACAACTTCAGAAACACCTTTAGATTCGCCATTTACGAATAATTCAATTTTTCTTTCTTTAGTAGAAGTATATCCTCTATAAAAATCAACAGAGAACCTCTTGATACCTTTAGTCACTTTTACAGACTTGATAGAACTAGTTGATTTTCCTAACATTAAAGCTTCTCCATCATGAGTTACATCAGCATAATCAGATGCAGGACGTCCCTGTACAATTGACCATTTAACACCATCAACAGTATAATCTGCATCTGTATATGCTCCTGAATTTAATACTAAGTCAGTAAAATTTAGAGCATGTTCTCCAGTAGTTACCTCAACAGCAGCCTCTTCGTTGCCACCAGTATTACCTCCGTTATCTTCACCAATTCCTCTAATACCAATGCTTAACCAGTAATCAACTTCTTTTACATCCCACTCATTAGCAGCAGTAGTCCAATCAGGGTTACCCACACTAGTAGTTTCTTTTCTAATTAAGGTATGGTTCATTGTTGCGTTTTCAATACCAGCAACTGCCCAACCTTTATCTTTTCCTGGATCTTCAGACTGAATTCCTACAACATCACATAAACTCCATCCTGCATCAACTTTTTTAAATAAGCCTACAGCATCATTACCATTAAAGTGAGCTGGAGAAGGATAAGCTAGTTTTAAATTGGCTTTATCTATAATAGATGCATCCAATTGATCAGCAGCAATAACAAAAATCGCTTTGTCAGCAAGTTTTCCTTCTAAAACGATAGCATCACTCCAATCACCACCATTCGATCCTGTACGGATAGTGTAATTTGCCAAATCGATTTCAGCACCAGTTGCATTATAAATCTCAATATATTTGTTGTTTGAAGATCCTTCAGTATATTCAGAGAAATAAACTTTCTCTCCTGTTGTAGGATCTGGCTCTACAGCTTCAGCAAAACGTGCTCCTGTTAAGTCTAAATCTTCTATACCTCTCAATGCAATCTGAAAGCCTGAACCAAATGTATTTAGAATACCTGAAATTGAACCACTACCTTCAGGAACAACTTCTGTATTAAAGTTTGCATAGTTATTATTACTAATCTGAATTTTCTTTTCATCTGCAGTAACAAATTTAATAGCAGTATAACCGCTATTATCTTTATCTCCTAATAACTTGCCCATATCAGCAGTTACAACCTGCACACCTGTCACCTTAACTAAGGTTCCAACCATCTCAGGTGTTAAAGTTGAGATATCGCTCACCTCTTTAGGTGTGATGGCTTTATCTTTATCACCAGCAACAATTAAAGATTGAAGATTAGTTTCAGGAATACGTGATACTTTATACTTATCATCTGTAGCCTCAAATCCTAAAGTAAATGTATCATAGTATTTTGCAATATAAAAGCCTGCAGCTTTTACGAATACTTCCTGACCTGCTACAAACGTTTCATATAATTTAGCATCTTCTTTTAAGCAGCTAATTTTTACAGCCACATCGCCATCCTGTACATAAATTGCCTGATAAAAGTTGTTTGATTCCGCTTGATTAGAAACAACAATTCCTTTAAAAATAAAATCAGCAGGAACTTCAACTGCATCCCCAGTTGTAAGAGCGCGAAGATCAGCAATTGTTTTGTTAGCCACAGGTAATTCTGGCGTCGGATCTACCGGATCTGGATCAATTGGCGAATCGCTATCGCTACTACATGAAGTCATAGAAACAGAAAGTCCCATGATCAAAGCAAAAAATAAGTAATGTAATTTTCTCATCTTACAGTTCTTTGTTTAGTTAGTAATTGGATTATAAAAAAATGAAAAGCAAGCCATGCGAGATGACTTGCTTATATGATTATTCTGTTACTTTAATATCGTCTAAACGGTAAGTAGTGGTCTCAGTCTTACTACCTGTATATTTAAATGCTATGGATATGTGCTTACCCGCAATAACTGGCAAAGCAACATTGCCTGAAGATATCCAGGTATGATCTCCGTCCGTTTTTTGAGCAATGGTTACATCTAGAGTTTGCCAATTGGCCGTTTTATAATTGCTACCATCAAAATCATCAGCATAAAGAATCTCTAAAGGCTGATTGTCACCCAAGTGTTCCCAATAAGCTTTAGCTGTTTTTAAGGATAACTGCTTCTGAACAGAAACACTTACTGCCGGGGATATTAACCATGAGATAATTTCTTCATCATTTGATTTGTAACCTGAAGCTTGAGCATACACATCAGTATTATAAACTTTTGATATCCAATCACGAGTTCCTTTTTCCTTAATACTATGCCATCCTGTTAGTCCAATAGAGGCATTATCGGTTAAATTAGAAAAATCTACATCGAAATTATCAACTTGAGTTAGTGTGCCTGAATATTCTCCACTATTCGTTCCAAATCTGTCTCCAGTCAATTGAACATCATCCAATCTATTAATAACAAATTGCGGCTCTCCATTGTGATAACTTAACACTCCGGTCACACTACCGCTTCCTTCCGGCGTAATCAAGTGAGCAAATTTCGAATAATTACTTGTAAACAAAGGCAAATTATTTCCATTTGCATCGTTTAATTCGATTGTTGTTTTAAATGGAAATGCAGCATTGTGTTCAGGACCAATGACACCCCAAGTTTCTCCGGGATTATTCAGTTGAACATTATTAACGGTAACTAATGTAAATTTATAGTTACTATTGCTTTTTAACTCAGCTATAGTTCTCACTGCTGGAGTCATTGCAACAGGATACTTGTCTTTAAAAATATGAGCATCAATTGATGGTGATGGAATAGGAGCTAATCTGTATTCCTTAAATTTTTCCTGATCTCTATACTTATAAAAATAGAAAGAGCCTCCCAATTGAACTTCATTACCATATTTTCCAAGCGTCAACCCCTTACACTTTACAAATATCTTTTGTCCTTGAGCAAAACTTGTAAATAACGATGACTCACCTACAGAAATATTGATTCCTTGTGAATTTCCTTCAAGATCACCTTGAATCACAATATTCTTATAGAAATTCCCTTCTTTATCATCAGAGATGACATAACCAGAAATGTAAACATCTTCTTCAACAGTAAGAAATTCATCTGCTTTAAGATACTTTCCTGTAGAAGGAATTGCATTGGTATAAATAGATTTTAGATCCGCAATAGAGATTAAGCTTGCTTCAGCAGGTATCTCAAATGTTGGTTCTACTATTGTTGGTTCCGCATAATCGTCGTCAATACAGCTGTTCAGAAACAGCAACCCCATTAGCGCTACGATTATAGATAATGATATATTTTTCATCTTTAATTTCTTTTTATATCAACCGATTAAAATCTAAAACTCATGTTTAAGAAGAAGTTTCTTCCATAAGCATAATATAATTTAGGAGGGAATTGAGAAATATCGTATTCACTCTCATACTTACTGTCTGTTTTAATTCTTGATTGTTCGTAACCTCCAGTTATGAAATCAGTATTATTAAGAACATTTGAAACAGATAAATTAATATTGATATAATATTTGTAGTCAATTCTCCACGATTTACCAATATTCAGATCTAACGTAAACTGATCATCTAATCTTGTCTGTTTTGTTACTTTATCCAATAAACCTGTAAATAGATCAGCAGATTCAATATCATCAGAAAGGTCTTCAACTTGCTTATAACGATCAAAAGCAGCTTTAGTTCTACGTAAAGGATTATAGCTTAAATACATTTCACGGTAGTAGTTGGCATTAACTCCAACCCACCAGTACTTATCACTTGAGTACTTTAAACCTACTGTATAAGCTTGTTGAGGATATCCGGTTTCTTTAAAATCAGTCACATAAACAGGAACGGCATCCTGTACTGGCTTATCTTCATTATCAGCAATCATGGTCAGCAATGGGCGTGAGTCATATTTATGCTCCCCAACTGCTATAGCACCAATTAATGACAACTCATCTAGGAGCTTGTAATCGAAGCCAATTTCAATTCCCATATGCGTTTTATCAACACCTGACTGAATTGAATTCACAAAAGTTCTTGATTCATCATGATAAAACCCCATTGTTTTAATCTGATCCATGAACTTAGTATAATAAGCATTCGCTTTTAATTTAAAGTTTGGAGAACGATATGCATAACCCAAATCTGCAGTCATAATCGTTTCACTATTGTTCTGACCTTTATCTTTCAAAGAAGTGTGACGAGTACGAGGTGATAAAAACACATTACGGAAAGAAGGTGCTTTAGTCATATAACCTGCATTGGCAAAGAAATAATTTTTACCATCCATTTTATATGTTACTCCAGCTTTCACACCATAATTGAAATAGTTAAGCTTCTCACTTTCTCCTAAAGAATTATCCTGAAATAAGCCTTTACGCACTTTCGAATCTCTCCACATAGTCGTTTGAGTCAAACCTAAAGAAGCATAGTAATCAAACTTATCGAAAGAAAAGTTAGCTTGTGAAAATCCTGAAATTTTATCAACATGAGCGTCATAATCGTGACCGTAAACGTCCCCTTCCTTCAGCATTTGAGCTTGACCATTTTGAAGAAAATAATCGTAATCGTTTTGAACTCGGTCAACACGCTCCTGAGTAGTAAATACTTTTTCAGGATCTTGTCTTGTGGCAAACTTATCGACATTGAAGATAAAATCAGCTCCCATTAAATCATCAACCAAAGTGTAAGTACGAGCTTTGTATGAATTATAATTAGCACCAGCAATAAGTTCAATATTCTTACTCAACTCATGCTTAATGTTGATATCTGCTATAATTTGCTCGACATCACGTCTACGGTCTTCAACCATATATCGTGCATGTTTTCCATAGTTCTTACCATCTTCACCTATATAATCAGGATTATTATATAGATTTTTTTCGTACATCTTATCCCAATTCAATTGAGAGTTTGCCTTAAAATGATCAGCAATTTCACTATTATTTGCATTCGCAGGATAAATAGCCAAATTACGATAATAATCAGGTCGAGGATCAGCCGCATCAATCCAATTTAAGGCAGTACGACCACTTTCACCTTTGATTAAAGCTATACTTGTTTCAACTTTAGTTTTTGAATTCACATCCCAATAGTGCTTTAAGATAGCAACAGGCGTATGCGATTTTTGCATTTTAGCGTTACGCTTTTTGCCATCTTGCCATCCCCAGTTTGGGTTGTAGTAATTTGAACCTACAATATCATAAGCAGCTTGAACTGATGCGCCAGAACCTCCTCTTGTACTAGGTGCTCCAAAAACCGTTAAACCAATACTATGATGATCGTTAATTTTTTTCAATGCTGATAGGAAGTAGCCATAGGCATCATATGATGTACCATCGATATAACCTTCTTCTGACCAACGTTTTGATCCAGAAACTGTCAAAGCCCAACCATTATCCATCATACCTGTTGAATGAGTAATCATTGCACGGTTACGGTACGAACGATTAGACATTGAGTAAACCAATTTAGTACCCTTACGGTAAGAATCTGCTTTTGTATTGATATTGGTATTTCCTCCAAAGAAACCAAAACCATTATTTGTTGGCGCTAAACCATCAGAAACTTCCTGATTGCGAGTCACGTCATTTAAACCTCCCCACAGATACCAGTATGCTCTTCCATTCTCCATATTATTCATTGGAATACCATTGAAGAATACACCTGACTCTTCAGAACCATATCCTCGACGACGGAAACGAGCTGAACTAAACGTGTAAGCCGCAGCTGCATTGAATGGGTCTTTAGAAGAATTCAACATTCCAGACACAGCCATATCGCCTAAATCAGCGTCAACCTCTTCATCAGTAATCGAAGTTACATCCAACTCATCAAGCGATGGTAAAAATTTATTCACTTCTAAAACCAAAGTTCCCAGTGAAGTATTTTTTCCTTCAACAACATCAATTGTCTCAGTTAGACTAATAAATCCTTCTTGATTTAATTCAATCAGATGTTTTCCCTCAGAGACATCGGCAATCAAAAATTGACCATTCTCATCTGTATATACCCAATTGCTTGTACCTAGAACCTGAACTTGAACATGTTCAAGATATTGTCCATCCTTAGCACTTTTTACTTTTCCACTTACAGTACCCGTTTGAGCTTGTAAGGTAAAAGACATCAGAGTCCCCACCAACAGGAACAGAAAAATCTTCTTCATAAGAATTATTAAAGTTTGATATAAATAGTCAATGATAGAAATCTCTCAATCGTGTCCATGTTTCCCCCGAAACACAATCGATTGCAAATACAAAGACGGTTTGAAATTCTACTTTAAAATAAGAAAGTGGAAAGAGTGCCTTTTAAAATTACAGATCACATTTAAGGTGAACATGCACTGGCACTGAACACTATACTATAAACTGTATAGTCCGTTCTAGAGTCGAACGGTATAAAATGGTGCTTAAGAGGAGCAAAATTAGTATTTTTTTTCAGAAACCATTGTTTTTAAGACACAAAATTCGATTATTCAATTACTTAACGAAATATAAATGAATGATATCTGTCTGGAAAAAAGTGAAGCCATATCCAAAATATATTAGGCTATTCTCAAAAAATATCTTAATTTCGCCAGCGGAAAACAATCATTTTTAGCAAAACCAGCACAAATTAATTCGATCCCCCCGAATTAAGACTTCGTTTTCTAGTCCACTCCATTTGAAAATAATTTCTCACCCTTGTTCATGAATTTTTGCAACTGCATCCAATGAAATCGTTCCAAAATGAATAAAACAATGGCCGTGAAGTTTAAGCTTTAAAATCAAACTTAAATTATAGAATAAGCCCTTACGACATTGTACGAATTCGCTTATTTTATCAGGGATTACAATAGAAAAAATAAACACATGAAGAATTTTAAATTCAAACAGCTAGGTCTATTAGTTCTTTTAGCATGCTTCCTTTTCAATGTAAATGGGGTTTCTGCTCAAAAAAAAGAAAAAGAAATTGCATGTATCGGTTTCTACAATCTTGAGAATTTATTTGACACCCTTGATGATCCTGAAAAGCGAGATGATGAATATACGCCCGAAGGAAAAAACAAATGGACTGAGAGTAAATACAAAGCCAAGCTTTTTAATATGGCTCATGCTATTTCTTTAATTGGGAAAGAAGGCTGCAAAGAAGGCTTCTCAATTTTAGGTGTTTGTGAAGTCGAAAACCGCAAAGTTCTTGAAGATCTCGTTGCAGAACCAGCACTTGTAAATCGTAAGCTTCAAATTGTACACTACCCTTCTCCTGATAAACGTGGTATTGATGTTGGACTACTTTACAACCCCAAACGTTTTGAAGTCATCGAATCGAAAAGCTTCAGATTACATGCGTTTAGAAATGATGGAGATACACTTTTCACCAGAGATCAACTCCTAGTTACCGGTTTGCTGGATAAAGAAAAAGTACACGTCATTGTAAACCACTGGCCTTCGAGAAGCGGTGGTGAGAAAGTTAGTCGCCCAAGCCGTAATAAAGCTGCTCAACTTTGCCGTTCTATTTGTGACTCTTTAACTCAAGCCGATCCTAAGGCCAAGATTCTTGTTATGGGTGACTTAAATGACGACCCTTTCAACGATTCTGTAAAGAAACACCTAAAAACAAAGGCAAAAATCTCAAAGATGAGTCCTGAATTCATGTATAACCCATGGGAAAATATTCTGGCTAAAGGTTATGGAACACTAGCCTATCGTGATACCTGGAATTTATTTGATCAGATTATTTTATCAAATCCATTAATTGATAAAAACACTGAAGGTTATAAATTCCTAACATGTAATATATTTAAAAAGAAATTTATGATTCAGCAGGAAGGACGCTACAAAGGCTACCCTAAAAGACGCGAAGGTGGCTATTCAGACCACTTCCCGGTTTACCTTTATTTAGTTCGTAACAAATAGCTGTCTACTTAGATAAAGTCGTTAAAACTGCCTCAAAAGGGCAGTTTTTTTTGTATCCTTTAAAGCTATAAAACAAAAAAGCTATTCTGATTATTATCGGAATAGCTTTTAAACATAATAAAACGGCTTATTAGATAGTCATGATATCTTTTTCTTTAACTAATAGCAGCTCTTCAATTTTCTTACCATAAGCATCCGTTAATTTCTGCACATCATTTTCGGCATCCTTCTCAAGATCTTCTGATAAACCTTCTTTAATCAACTTCTTAAGCTCGACGATTGTGTCACGACGTGCATTACGAACACTCACCTTAGCATTCTCACACTCAGCCTTAGCCTGTTTTGCCAAATCATTACGACGCTCTTCTGTTAGAGCAGGAATGTTGATACGAATGATTTCCCCATTATTATCCGGATTAAAGCCCAGGTTCGAATTCATGATTGCCTTCTCAATAGGAACCAGCATTGCTCTTTCCCATGGCTGTACAGCAAGAGTTCTTGGATCAGGCACACTCACATTGGCAACCTGGCTCAATGGCACCATACTCCCATAATAATCAACAGTTACACCTGCGATCATATTTACATTCGCTTTTCCAGCACGAATTTTCACTAATTCTGTTTCAAGATGCCCTATCGCTGCATCCATCTTTTCCTTTGCATCCTCAAGATACATTTGAACTTCTTCATTCATAGGAGGAAGAGTTTAAGTATTTTATTATTATATAATTACATTTCTTATGTCAGCCATCGAGGCCACATACAAAAATAATAAAAAAATCGTTACTTGCTTATGTCTCAATAAAAGAGGCTAAATGCTTATACGTGAACCAAGGTTCCTATGTTTTCGCCATTAATTACTTTCAGCAAATTCCCTTTGGTATCCATATCAAAAACGACAATTGGAAGATTATTTTCCTTACACATGGTTGTTGCTGTTAAGTCCATCACCCTTAAATCTTTGTGATAAACTTCATCAAAACTGATCTTGTCATATTTTGTTGCCGAAGGATCTTTTTCAGGATCTGCAGTATAAACCCCATCAACACGAGTTCCCTTCAGCATAACATCCGCTTCAATTTCGATCCCACGTAGTGAGGAGCCTGTATCTGTTGTAAAATATGGATTTCCCGTACCCGCTGAGAAAATAGTCACATAACCTTCCTCAAGATAATCAACAGCCTTTTGTTTTGAATAAAACTCGCCTATAGGCTCCATTCTAATTGCTGTAAGTACTCTTGACTTACAATTGATTGCTTCAAGAGCGGAATTTAAGGCCAAACTATTAATTACAGTAGCCAACATCCCCATAGAGTCTCCTTTAACACGATCAAAGCCTTTGGAAGCTCCACTGAGGCCTCGAAAGATATTACCTCCCCCTATCACAATACCAACTTGCACTCCTTGGACTACAATTTCTTTAATCTGCTCTGCATAGTCATTTAATCTTTGAGAATCGATACCGTATTGTTGCTCTCCCATTAGCGACTCTCCGCTAAGTTTCAGTAAGACACGTTTGTATTGTAACATTTTAAGTCTAGTATTTTATTAGATATGAATAGATGAACCGAATAGAATCGGTCGAGATTCAGTTCATAAAAGCAGTCCTCAATATAAGAATTAAAAGCTTAATTGTTATGCTTTTAGATAGATCTGAAAAATATAAGTCCAAAAAAAAGAGTCCCTAAAAGGAACTCTTTTTATATGTAATAATAATTGTATTAAGCATTCAAAGTGAAACGCATCATAGCAGTTACAGTTAAATCTTTATCTGCTGTTGCTAAATATTGCTTAACGTTCATCTTACCGTCTTTTACAAAATCTTGGTTTAATAAAGTAGACTCTTTAAAGAATTTACCTAAACGACCTTGTGCAATTTTATCTAGCATTTGCTCAGGCTTACCTTCAAGGCGAGCCTTTTCTTTAGCAATTTCCAATTCTTTTGCAACGATATCTTCAGCTACACCATCCTTATCGATAGCAACTGGTGCCATAGCTGCAGCTTGCATAGCAACATCACGACCCATTTGCGCATCAATTTCCTTATTGAAACCAATAAGAGTCGCTAGTTTGTTACCAGCGTGAATATAAGCAACTGTTGATTCAGCCTCAACTTTATCGAAGAAACTTAGATCGATTTTTTCACCGATCACACCAGTTTGTTCAGTTACAAGCTCTTCAATCTTTCTACCATCTAATTCCATAGCTTTTAAAGCTTCTAGGTCAGCTGGCTTATTAGCGATAGCTACATCAAGAATCTTACCTGCAAATTCAACAAAACTATCGTTCTTAGCAACGAAGTCAGTTTCACAGTTCAAAGTAATCATTGCTCCTGATTTCTTATCTTCAGATACCTTTGCTAAAACCACACCTTCAGTTGCTTCTCTGTCAGCACGTTTATTAGCAATAGCCATCCCTTTTTTACGGATTTCCTCAACCGCTTTGTCAAAATCACCATTGGTTTCAACAAGAGCTTTTTTGCAATCCATCATACCTGCGCCAGTTGCTTTACGCAACTTAGCTACATCTGCTGCTTTTATAGACATCTTAATAGAAATTTATAAGTTTAATATTTACTCCTTATCTTTTGCTACATCTTCAGTTGCCTTAGCTTCTGGAGCTGCTTCTTCTTTAGGAGCTTTTTTAGCCTTAGCTGTTTTCTTATCAGCAGCTTCTTTCTCTTTCTCGTTCTTTCTTTCTGATAAACCTTCCTGAATAGCTCCAGTTACTTTATCTAAAATAATAGAAATTGAGTTAGAAGCATCGTCATTAGCTGGAATAACAAATTCCACACCTTCTGGGCTTGAGTTTGTATCTACCATAGCAAATACAGGAATTCCCAAACGGTTAGCTTCTTTAACAGCGATGTATTCTTTCATTACGTCAACTACAAACAAAGCTGCTGGCAATCTGGTCAGATCAGCAATGCTACCTAAGTTTTTCTCTAACTTAGCTCTCTGACGAGATACTTGTAGTCTTTCTCTTTTAGAAAGGTGGTTCAATGTACCATCAGCTTCCATTTTGTCAATAGTTGACATCTTTTTCACTGCCTTTCTGATAGTAGGGAAGTTGGTCAACATACCACCTGGCCAACGCTCAGTTACATATGGCATGTTTACGTTGCTTACTTTTTCAGATACAATACCTTTAGCTTGTTTCTTAGTTGCAACGAATAAGATTTTTCTACCCGATTTTGCAATTTGTTTCAATGCTGCAGCAGCATCGTCTACTTTTACGGCGGTTTTATGCAAGTCGATAATGTGAATACCGTTACGCTCCATAAAAATATAAGGAGCCATTTTTGGATTCCATTTTCTGGTCAAGTGACCAAAGTGACAACCTGCTTCTAATAATTCTTCAAATGTAGTATTAGACATTTTGTTTTCTTTTAAATTGTTTACATTCATCTTAATGGCAATTACTAGGTAGTTCTATCGTGTAAAAACGGATAGAAGTCTTAGTAATTTTGATACTAAACCTGCCACAAAAATATTAACGCTTGCTAAATTGAAATTTCTTACGAGCTTTTGGTTGACCTGGTTTCTTACGTTCAACCTCACGTGGGTCACGTGTCATGAATCCAGCAGTTCTCAATGCTGATTTAGATTCTGCATCGATTTTCACTAGAGCTCTAGAAATAGCCAAACGAAGTGCTTCCGCTTGACCAGTTACTCCTCCTCCATCAAGGTTAACCTTGATATCATACTTATCAGCAACCTCAAGAAGGTTTAATGGCTGAGTAACGATGTACTGAAGAGTCCCGGTAGTAAAGTACTCTTTAAGCTCTTTTTTATTGATGGTAATCTGACCTTTACCTTCGCTAACGTATACACGAGCAACTGCTGCTTTTCTACGTCCAATAGCATTAATAACTTCCATACCTATTATTTAATAGTGTTTAAATCTAATTTCTTAGGCTGCTGAGCTTCATGCTTGTGCTCAGGACCTGCATATACGTTAAGGTTTCTGTAAAGTTGGCTACCTAAACGATTTTTAGGAAGCATACCTTTTACAGCCATCTCAATCACTCTCTCAGGGTGCTTTGCAAGAACAATTTCCGGATTTGCAAAACGCTGTCCCCCTGGGTAACCAGTGTAACGGATATACTGCTTATCAGACATTTTCTTACCTGTCAAACGGATTTTCTCAGCATTGATAATAATCACGTTATCTCCACAATCAACATGAGGAGTGTAGTTTGGCTTCAACTTACCTCTTAGCAACAATGCTACTTTAGAAGCAAGACGTCCCAATACTTCATTTTCTGCATCAATAACAACCCACTCTTTAGTAGCAGTTGCTTTATTGGCAGAAACTGTTTTGTAACTTAATGTATCCACTTTATAAAGTTTTAATAATTAATACTTCAATACAATTATTCAATTTGGCCTGCAAAAGTATCTGTTTCCAATAAATACACCAATTTTTCAACGATTTATTTATGAATAACTTAAACCCTGTGTGGATAATCGGGGCAATATTGGATTGTTAAGTTATTCCCACAAATCAAATTCGTGTACCTTAAATAAATCGACTTAAATACTTGCTAAGGGTAGTAAAATCAATCTATTAAGATGAAAAAACAGCACTGTCAATGACCACATTGCATAAATGCTCTGCAAAAGTATAAAATTTATTTGGGATAGAAACTTTATTTTTCTAAATATTTTATCCTTACCGAGTTGGGCAATAGAATTAAAGGATAAATTTTGTGATATGGGATAGAATGTATCTTAATAAACATACACACTTACTGCCTTAGTTCCATTTCAATTTTTTCAGGAAAAACTCCCCGTTTATTCTAACAAAGACAGAGGTTGCATAAGAAAAATCATGTGAGGCATTCATATCCAGATAAGCATCAACTTGTCCGCCCAATAGAATCCCTTTAGCAATTGACTTTTGAATTCTATATTTACCGGTAAACATCTCCCGTCGCGCTTTAACATAGCTATTATCGACAATTGACATCGATTGAAATAAGGCTGAACCTCTTGCTGAGTTGAATTTATGACCACTCCAATACCCCAGTTTGATATCAGAATGTTGGGTACTTCCGCCAAGTCTGAAATGAAAGGCGCTGCCTTCTCCAAAAACAAATTCCTTAACGGATGAATTATCTCTAAACTGAAGATGCAAAATTTCAAATCCATAATTTTTGAAGCGGGAATTGTGAATTGCCTTCTCAAAAGAAAATCCGGCTACAAGATTTCTTACGGTTTGCTTATTTTTATTTGAAGCATCAATTTCGCCACCTCGGTGTGTAAACA
Source organism: Ancylomarina subtilis (assembly GCF_004217115.1). Lineage (NCBI taxonomy): Bacteria > Pseudomonadati > Bacteroidota > Bacteroidia > Marinilabiliales > Marinifilaceae > Ancylomarina > Ancylomarina subtilis. The sequence continues at coordinate 2,498,925 of NZ_SHKN01000001.1, forward strand.
AGATCTGCATCGGAATAGACAAAGAATAGTCAGACTCTGGATTGCTTAAAAGCAAATCAGCCACAAATCCAAAACTAAAAACCTCGTTAAACGGATCGTTCTGAAAAATAAACTTCTCCCAGTTTATCCACGTTTCCGCTTTTAAAAATGGTGATTTGTATAGAATCTGGAGCCCATTCTCAGCTTTATCGGTAAAATACCTTTCAGGCTCAAACAATGCCTCGTGCAAATGGTGATTGTCTTCTTGATTTAAACTCCCCAAATTGAAAGATAAGCGATCGTTCGTCTGATAATGGATGGTAAATACAGGTTCACTTTCGGAATAACCGGACAAACCTGAATATTTTTGAAGGCGAATCCCCGCCTCGATTCTAAAATCAGAACTTGGATAATAAACTAATTTTGGGGTTGCCAGATAACCAATATAGGTTTCGCCTTTTGCAAATTCGCCACTGTACTCGTTATTCTTGATAAAGTTCAGATTCTCAACTCTAAAAAATAAATTATTTTCAGCATCCGTCTTAAATTCTCCGAAATGAGAATAAAACGGATTGTACTGTTGAGCCTGAATAAACTGATTCGAGAAAACTAGCAGGAATAACAAAATCAGGCAAAATCTCTTTGGTCGCATAATTATCATCGGTTTGACCCCGGCAATATATGAAAAGATCTACTCTCTTTTAAGGAATTTTAACATTCCGTTAACAAGGCAAAAAGCTTTAGAAACCTCGGATTCCCTCAATATATTTAAAACTAAAGCTTAAGATAGGATTGATAAGGACAGACTCAGATCATTTAATTATTCATTATGAATATCAGAAGCTCCTGAACACCTCAAAAAAGACCTAAAAAGTTAAGAAACCTAAGGAGAATTAAGCAAAATCTGAAATAAAGCCATGAGACTGCTTATCACTGGTTATTCATTTTATCTAAAAATTAAAACCTCAAAACAGATACTACGTTCACACTATTCAGGTATACTGAACTATACCACTAGGTAATATAACACAATCAGTCCGTATAACAAAAAATAACATCAATTTTATCTCACAGATAAAACGCAAAACAAGTTCACAGAAAAACATCAATACCACGCCATTTCTTATTGAAATCTAACTAGGAAAAATAGAATTTTACAGACTCTTTGACGCTGGTCATCCTTAAATTCTATAATGAATAACAAAAAAAATCCCCATCTAAAAGATGAGGATTTAGCAAAAAAATATTTTCTATATTATTATTGAGCAAGAGCATTTGCTCCGGAAACAATCTCAAGAATTTCGTTCGTAATTGCAGCCTGACGAGCCTGATTGTAATGAAGTTTAAGCTCCTGAATTAAATCACTTGCATTATCAGTTGCCTTATGCATTGATGTCATTCGAGCTCCGTGCTCTGAAGCAACAGAATCGAGCATAGCACCAAAGAATTGTGTTTTCAATGATTTGGGGACTAATTCACTAACAATAGCTTCTTTCCCTGGTTCGAAAATATAGTCCGAATGAGCATTTGCATCTTCATTCTCATCATTTACAATAGGTAAAAATTGCTCGTTAGTCAAAATTTGAACGCCTGCATTCTTAAATCGATTATACACCAATTCAACTTTATCGTAATTCCCTGCAACATACTCCTTCATAATTGAACTTGCAATTGCAGACGTATTTTCAAAGCTCATATCATCAAAAAGCTCATTGTGGTGGCCAATAACCTGATAAGCTTTAGACAAGTCTTTAAACCCTTTCTTACCAATGGTAAGAACCTTCAAATTTCCTTGTGCTCTCTGACTAGAATAAACACCCTTAGCAAGCTCATTTACACGCTTAATTACATTCGAATTGAAAGCGCCACACAAACCTTTATTTGAAGTTATAGCAACCAATAAGACTTTATCAGCCTTACGCTCACTGCCATAAATATTATCCTCCGAATCGCTCAGACTTCCTGATAAACTCCCCAAAATTTCATGCAATTTGTCAGCATAAGGGCGAATTTGCAAAATCGCATCCTGAGCTTTCTTCAGCTTGGCAGCAGATACCATTTTCATAGCAGCAGTAACCTGTTTGGTTTTCTCTACGGATGAAATTCGGGTACGTATTTCTTTTAAATTGGCCATTTTATAATCAAATTAAATGGCTTTTGTAAATACCATTGACTTCTAAAAATTAAAAGCCAATGGTGTTATACTAAAGCTAGTTTTTATATTTCTCAGATACTTCTGCAGCAACCTGACGCATTGTATCTTGCGCTTGATCTGTATATTTTCCCGTTGCCAACTCGGCTAAAACATCTTTGTGTTTCAACTCCATCATGTCCAAGAAATCTTTTTCAAATTCCTTCGTTTTCTCAACAGGTACACTACGAAGTAAGCCCTGACTTCCGCAGTACAAAATGGCAACTTGTCTTTCAACTGAATAGGGTGAGTACTGTCCTTGTTTTAGGATCTCAACATTCTTAGCACCCTTATTCAATACCGATAAAGTGGCAGCATCCATATCCGATCCAAATTTAGCAAAAGCCTCAAGTTCACGATATTGTGCCTGATCCAGTTTCAAGGTTCCAGCCACTTTCTTCATCGACTTAATTTGAGCATTACCCCCAACACGAGATACCGAAATACCCACATTAATCGCCGGACGAATCCCCGCATTAAACAGGTCAGATTCAAGGAAAATCTGTCCATCAGTAATGGAAATTACATTGGTTGGAATATAAGCCGATACATCACCTGCCTGAGTTTCAATAATTGGCAAGGCAGTTAATGACCCCCCTCCTCGAATGATAGATTCGCCATTTTCATCCTTTGCATCAATCAAACTCTGAGGTAAATCATTCATTTGACGAGCAATATCGTCTGAATTAATAATTTTAGCTGCACGCTCTAACAAACGTGAGTGAAGGTAAAAAACATCACCTGGATATGCTTCACGTCCTGGTGGACGACGAAGGAGTAGAGAAACTTCACGGTACGAAACCGCCTGTTTCGATAAATCATCATAGATAATCAGTGCAGGACGTCCGGTATCACGGAAGAACTCACCAATTGAAGCCCCTGCAAAGGGTGCGTAAAATTGAAGTGCAGCAGGATCAGAGGCTGTTGCCATCACAATAACGGTATAGGCCATTGCTCCATGATCCTCAAGTGTTTTGGCAATATTAGCTACAGTTGAGCCTTTCTGCCCGATTGCAACATAAATACAATAAACAGGCTCTCCTTTATCGTAGAATTCTTTCTGATTGATAATGGTATCAATCGCAATGGCTGTTTTACCTGTCTGACGGTCACCAATAATTAATTCACGCTGTCCACGACCGATAGGAATCATGGCATCAACAGATTTCAAACCTGTCTGAAGAGGCTCGTTTACCGGTTGACGATATAAAACTCCCGGAGCCTTACGTTCCAAAGGCATTTCATATGTTTTACCTTGTATTGCACCCTTACCATCTACAGGTTCACCAATGGTATTAATCACACGCCCTAACATGCCTTCACCAACATTGATAGAAGCAATTCTATTCGTACGTTTTACTGTATCGCCTTCTTTAATCCCTCGAGTTTCACCAAGCAATACCGCTCCTACATTATCCTCTTCAAGATTAAGAACGATACCTAAAACACCATTCTGAAATTCGATCAATTCATTTGATCCAACGTGTGACAAACCGTAAATACGGGCAATTCCATCACCCACTTGTAGTACGGTTCCAACTTCTTCAAGTTGCGCTTCGGTTTTTAGACCTTCTAATTGCTGCTTTAGAATTTCCGAAACTTCAGCAGGTTTAATACTAGCCATATTTTTTATTGCTTTTGTTACGATTCAAGACTTATGTATGAGATTCAAGATCCACAGCGGTGCGGTATAAAGACTGATACAGCCTTATCTCAAACTTCAAAATTCTTTATTTATTAATTTATAAGAGCTCAGCTTAAAATTAAGTCTAGCCTTATACTAATGCTCTTTTAATGCGATTCAATTGTGTAGAAACACTGGTATCTAACTCCTGATCATCAACCCGAAGAATAAAACCTCCAATGATATCCTTATCCAGAACTTCTTCTAACTCAATTTTTGAATTAAAAGCCTGTTTAAGCATTTCACCTAGCTTTGTTTTGCCTTCCTCATCAATCTGAACAGCAGTTGTTAATTTTGCAGATACAATTCCCTGATCTTTTCGACATAAAGCCAAAAAATTACGAACCATATCTTTCATGAAAATTTCACGACGGTTTTGAAAAACCATATCCAGAAAGTTAAGAGTAAGAGCATCAAGCTTATCAGCTAAAATCAGTTTGACAGTCTTTCTTTTCTGAGACGTTTTAACCACCGGACTTTCAATCATCAACCAGAAATCCTTCACTGTATTGCAAAGTTCTCCAACAAGCTTCATGTCATCCACAATTGTGTCTAACATGCCTTTTTCTTTTCCCAGTTGGAAAAGAGCTTTTGCATATCGAACCGAGATTTTACTTTCGTTCATATCTTCTAATTAATTGCTATCCCCAAGGGATAGATGTTCGACTTTCAGAGAATTAATTGATATTGACGTCCTTCATCAAGTCCTGGAAATAATCCTTCTGTTGTTGATCATCTTCGAACTGACGACGTAAAACCTTTTCTGCAATCTCTACTGAAAGACTAGCCACCTGTTTTTTTATCTCTCCTAAGGCAGCCACCTTATCACTTTCTATAGCTTGACGAGCTGATTCAACAACTTTTTCTGCTTCTTCAGATGCTTTTTTCTTGGCTTCACCTACGATTTGCTCACCCAATTCCTTAGCTTCTTTCAGCATATTCTCTCTTTCACGTCTGGCTTCTTTCAAAATCTTTTGATTATCCGCCTGAAGTTTAGCCATCTCTTCTTTTGCTTTTTCAGCTGAAAGAAGAGCCTCCTTTATAGAGTCATTACGTTCCTCAATTGCATCAACAATTGAAGGCCAGGCATACTTCTTCAATAGAAAAAAAACAGTTGCAAAAGCAATAAACATCCAAATGAAAGTCCCCAATTCGGGAGTTACTAAGCCCATAGTATTCTATATTTATAATTACAATGCGTAATTAATGATTTTTTAACTGAAAGGTTGGTCCCCACAATTTGTCGCCGACAACCTCATTGAACAAATTGTGGGATAATACTATTAAAGTACGATAGCCAACAAACAAATAATGATTGCGAAAAAAGCAGCACCTTCAATAAGGGCAGCAGAAACAATCATGTTTGAACGGATATCTCCAGCAGCCTCTGGTTGACGGGCGATACTCTCAAGAGCAGATCCACCAATCTTACCAATACCGATACCGGCAGCAATAGCAGCTAATCCAGCGCCAATTGCAGCACCAAATTTTGCAAGAGCCACATTTGCAGCAGCCTGAAGAATAATTGATAATGTAATCATGATAATTTAGTTTAAAATTTATAAAACTATAATGTCTCCCGAAGGAGTTTGATTCAATTTAAACAGACTTATAAGTCTCCATTTTTAATGATGTTCCTCTACCGCCATACCAAAATAAAGGGCCGATAGAAGAGTAAACACATAAGCTTGAATTAAAGCAACAAGCAATTCCAGTACATCCATGAAAATAACAAAGAAGACCGAAACAACTGAGGTTCCCATTCCAAGTGCCGGACTCATTTCCCCAAAAATGAAAATCAAAGAAATGAAGGCCAAAACAATCATATGACCTGCAGTAATATTTGCAAAAAGTCGAACCATCAATACGAATGGTTTTGTAAAAACACCCATCAACTCAACCAATGGCATCAAAGGCACAGGAAATTTCAACCACCAAGGTACCCCCGGCGTATTAAAAATGTGCTTCCAATAATTTTTATTTCCATTTACTGTTGTGATAATGAATGTAAACAAGGCCAATACCATCGTAATGGTAATATTACCCGTCACGTTGGCACCTCCTGGCAAGAAAGGCACCAAGCCCATCATGTTGTTCAACCAAATAAAGAAAAAGATGGTCAACAAAAAGGGAACAAATTTCTTGTATTTTTTTTCACCAATAGCTGGCTTAGCAATCTCATCAATAACAAAAACGATGATAGGCTCTAGATATGCCTGAAGACCCTTAGGTGCCTGTCCTTTTCTTCTGTTATAGGTTTTAGCAACTGAAATAAATATTAGAAGTAAGAAAACCATGGAAATCAACATCGCCACAACATTCTTAGTCATCGAAACATCAAAAGGTCGCACTTGATGCCCATTAACCATCTCAACAACCTTTCCTCTGTATTCACCTTCCTTAGCCAGTTCGAATCCCTTGTAAGATGCATGACCATGGTGAAATTTACTTGACATGAAAACATGAAACCCCGAATGCTCAGAATAAACAATTACAGGTAAAGGTGCGGTAAAGTGAAAATCACCATATGAAAAAACATGCCAATCGTAAGAATCAGCAATATGATCCATTATAAAATTACCAGGTTCAAATTTCTCTTTTTTGTGGCTCTCTTGATGAGTCTCATGCTCGTGCTCATCGCTAACTGAAGCAAAAGCCGGAGTTAGACAAGTAAAAAAGAATGCGATAAGTAAAAGTCGATGAATGTGCTTCATTCCATTCGAAAATATCAGATTAATAAAACGGTATTTAACTTGTTCATGAAACAAGATCTAACCGGAAATAACTTAAAATCAATCCAGAACAAAACATGGTAAAAAACACCATGTTTATCCTTGCCATAGGCCCCTTTTTTTTAAGCCCTCCAAATTTAATAAAAAAAAGACATAAGATACCAATTTGTCTTTATTTATCTCACTTTGATTTTAGACTCTTCACTAATGACGTGACTTCGAATACCGTATAAAAAATATAACAGGTGGCAAAATACAAAATAAAACTCAGCGCTTCTGATCTGTTCAATAAGACAAAAACAATTATAATGGTCAGGTTTAAAAATAACTTCACAGCAAACCATGCCATAAAACTTGTATTAAATGCCATCGGGCTTTTCTCTTTCGTCTTTAATAGGGCTGAATGCTGCACCAAATTAAAAATAAAAAAATAGAAAATAATAAAAGGAAAGATCGGATTGAACCAAGGATTCAAAACTTTATAAAACAAGCCCAAGGTCAGAATTAATAGTATTATAGAGAGCAATCCCAGTTGGGAAATATGTTTTTTCATGCAGTTCAAGTTTTTTTTATGTGATCAAAGTATTGATTTGTTCAAAATCTCCATGAAAATACGGAAAGTCTACAGATTTCAGCTATCCTTCTTAAAAAAATCCTTAAGGGCTATATACAAAGAAAGTATCACCCCCAGAAATGCACCCAATACTGTGAATCCTGGAAAATCGTTTTCCAGATATTTATCAGCTTGCATACCTGCGAACAATACTAACAGTATAATGGCAATCATTTGAAATGCCAGACCAGAATATCTGGCAGCTTCTCTTAATTGCCTTTTTTTCTTTTCAGCATCTATCTTATTTGACGGCTTTTTTTTCATCTTTTACAACGGCCTCATTTCCCATTTTACATGTACCTGTAAACTTAGCGCCCGGCTCAACAGAAATTTTAACAGTATTAATGTTACCCAAAATTAAAGCGGATGATTTAAGACTGATAAGCTCACTTACATGAATATTTCCTTCAATACGACCAGAAACGTCAATTGTTTGACAAGTAATATCCCCTTCAACTTTTCCAGTAGGACCAACAACAACCTTACCTTTTACAATGATTTTTCCTTTTACAAAACCATCAATTCGAATATCTCTTGAGGCTTCAATATCTCCATTGATAGAAGTCCCATCGCAAACTAAATTAACTGCTGTAGTTTGTACCTCGTTATTTCTGCTCATTTTATTTTCGCTTTTAAACATTTTAGTGACCTATTTTTCAAACCTTCTTCATAATCCATTAAAACGAATTAAACCTTACGAAGAAGGAGTCTAATCATACAAAAACCGAACGCTTATCCATATCGACTGATCGTTAATCAAAATATCGCATTCTTTTTTCAAGTTTCACAAATATAAAAAAAGCATACAGACCTACATCTTTTTTTAGCCTTTTTTAATTTTCACACTCAACTTTTGATGAAGCAAATTCGAATCCCAATAGCTTTCTCTCAGAATGCAGCCCTTAAGATTAACGTGCTAATTAAAATTTTATTTAAAATATCAGAAAAAAAGATGCCCCAAACCGGAGCATCTTTAACTAGAAACCAAAAATGTTTGTGGAGATAAGCCTAAAGATCTTTAAGCATTGCTGCAATTTCTTTTTCAAAATCTTTGGGTGCAATATTGGGTTCGATACGACGAACCAGCTTACCACTTCTATCAATTATGAATTTTGTAAAATTCCATTTAATCCCATTCCCCTCATAAATTTCCGGAAATTTCTCACTCAAAAAAGATTTGAACTTTTGACCTGATGTTGAATCATCAAACCCCCTAAATGGTTTTTGTGAGGTGAGCATTTTATAAAGTGGATGCGCATTTTCACCCCTCACTTCAATTTTTTCAAACATAGGAAAACTAACCCCATAATTTTTATGGCAGAATTCTGCAATTTCAGTCGAACTACCCGGCTCCTGTCCTAAAAACTGATTACAGGGAAAGCCTAATATTACCAAACCCTGATCTTTATACTTTTCATACATCGCTTCCAAGCCTTCGTACTGAGGTGTTAAACCGCATTTACTGGCCGTGTTCACCACAAGTACCACTTTACCTTTATAAGAACTCATGGGCACTTCTTCCCCCGATAAAGAATTCAACTTAAAATCATAAAATTTAGCCTGTTTTTCCTGAGCCTGTAATGGTATTACAAAAAGACTCATTAGGATTATAGTACAAATAGTTATTGCTTTCATTTTTCTACTTTTTAATATTTATCAGGCAAGTTATTCATAAAAGATGAAATAAAAGACAAAATTATCTTAAATATTATTCCCTCTAAATTAAATCATATTAATCATTGAAAATAAAAACCATTTTAAGAGAAATTGAACGAAGCAATGAACATTCACAAAAAAAGATATCTTTGTATGATTCAGTATAGATTTTGAAGAACAACCAAGTCATTATATTATGAATAAAGAAGCTCTAATAGATAAATATAACGTTCCCGTACCACGATATACCAGTTACCCAACGGTTCCGTTCTGGGGAAACGAAACGCCTGATGTCAAGCAATGGTTCAAACATGTAAAACGCTGTTTTACAGAGTCGAACCAGACGAAAGGGATTAGTATTTATATTCATCTGCCATACTGCGAGAGGCTTTGCACCTATTGTGCCTGCACAAAAGTGATAACCAGAGACCACAAGGTTGAGGACTCATATATTGATGCCCTTTTACAAGAATGGCAAATCTATTTGAATGAATTCGATGAAAAACCGATACTAAGGGAACTTCATCTTGGAGGAGGAACGCCAACCTTCTTTAGTCCCGAAAATCTGAAACGATTAATCAATGGTATCAAGTCAGAATCTGAGCTTCATCCTGAATATGAATTCAGTTTCGAAGGGCACCCCAACAATACAACGCGCGAGCACATGCAAGCACTATACGAAGTTGGTTTCAGACGAGTAAGTTTTGGCGTTCAGGATTTTGACCCGGAGGTTCAAAGAGTCATCAATCGACTTCAATCCTACGAAACGGTTAAAGAGGTAACTGAAATTGCACGAGAAATCGGCTATCATTCGGTTAATTACGATTTGATTTATGGTCTTCCTAAACAAAAATTAAGCTCAGTAAAAGATACCTTCGATAAAGTTTCAGAGCTAAAACCTGACCGAATAGCTTATTACTCATACGCTCATGTACCATGGAAAAGTAAAGGACAGCGTTTGTTTACCGAAGAAGATATTCCAAACAGTGCTGGAAAAAGAGCTTTATATGACTTAGGGAAAGAGAAACTTGCTGAACTAGGCTACGATGATGTGGGAATGGACCACTTCTCGCTACCACATGACAACCTATATCAAGCTAAAATTGAGAAGCGTCTTCACCGAAACTTCATGGGCTATAATACATCTCATACTGAGCTTTTGATTGGGTTAGGTGCCTCATCTATTTCTGATGCAAAATATGCTTACGCTCAAAATCCAAAAGAGATACACCTATACAAAGCCGCCTCTGAAAAAGGCGAATTAGACTTAGTTAAAGCCTGTAACCTTACGGATGAAGATTTAGAAGTAAAAAAAGCCATCCTTGACATTTCGTGCAGAAGAGAATTGGTGTTCTCAAATGAATTAAAACCTTACTTGCCCAAAACCATTGAAAGTGAATTGCAGATAATGGCTGACGAAGGCATCTTAACATTCGACTCTGAAAAATTAGAAGTGACTGATTTAGGTATGACTTTCTTGCGCAACATCTGCAAGTTATTCGATAATCGACTTAGAAATGCCAAAGCCGGTGAGAGTAATATGTTTTCAAAAGCCATCTAATTTTGTAGCTTTACATAGCAATAGTGTATTGTTATCTAAAATGTCAGCAAAATGATCAACAAGCTTAAAACCCACTTCAATGACCTGATGAATTTCCTAAGTCAGGGTGTTTGGAGTATGCGATTAAAAGATTTATCCGGTTCTCGTTATCTTCTAATGAGACAGTTACGAATCTATTTATTAGCAATCAAAGGGTTTTACGAGGATAAGTGTCAGTTGAGAGCCTCAGCTCTCACCTTTTATTCTCTGCTATCTGTTGTTCCCGTCTTAGCCATGTTTTTTGGTATTGCCAAAGGATTTGGCATGGAAAAACTTCTCGAAAAGGAGTTAACCAAAAGCCTTTCCGGGCAAGAAGAAGTTCTGAGTTGGTTGATTGAATTTGCAAACAAAATGCTTGAGAATACCAAAGGAACATTGATTGCAGGTTTGGGTTTTGCCATTTTATTTTGGTCCGTTATTAAGGTTCTTAGTAATATAGAAGAAGCATTTAATGACGTTTGGCAGATAAAAAAAAGCAGAACATGGGGGCGAAAATTCTCCGACTACACATCCATCATGATCTTTGGTCCCATTCTTTTGATTGGCTCCAGTGCTGTAACGGTTTTCATCAAATCCAAAATTGGAGAAGTCATTGTAGGAAACAGTATTCTCGAAGCTATTGGGCCCGTAATTGTAACATTAATAAATTTAATCCCTTACTTTCTGGTTTGGATCCTTTTCACAGGTATTTATGCCTTTATGCCCAATACCCGGGTAAAATTCAAATCTGCTATACTCGCTGGTATTGTAGCTGGTACAATCTACCAACTATTGCAAATTGGCTACATCGAGTTTCAAGGAAGAGTGACCTCATACAATGCCATATACGGTAGCTTTGCAGCCTTACCTCTCTTTCTTATTTGGCTACAATTAAGTTGGCTTGTCGTGCTCTTTGGGGCTGAAATATCATTTGCTGAGCAGAATGTCGAGAGTTATGAATTTGAGGCTGAATCAACTCAGATTTCGCATAGTTTCCGCCGATTACTCAGTTTAATTGTAGTTCATAAAATCATCCAAAACTTTACTCAGGATAAACGCCCATACCGAGCCAAGGATATTTCTCAGGAACTCGAAATGCCAATTCGTTTAACACGAGAAATCATCTTTAATCTGGTCAATTGTGGTTTACTTTCGGAACTTACTACCGGAAGGGATAAAGAAACAGCTTATGCACCAGCCTTTGATATTGCAGACATGAGCTTAAACAGAGTCGTCAATTCTCTGGAAGACTATGGCTCGGATGATATTCCTGTGAAAAGAAATAGGGTATTTGACACCTTAACTCATCATATTAATGAGTACAAGATAAAATTTGAAAAAGAAAGTGGAAATGTGCTGTTGAAGGATGTTGAGATCGATTGATAATTTGTTTGACTATGAAATGTAAGATGTAAATGGGAAGACTCAATATCTAAAATTGAAACAACTGGACCCATCACATTTCCATCTATTGAATTGATTTAAAAGACAAGGACTTGAAATTTAAATATTAATCCTAAATTAAATCCTCATGATTCGATTCCTATCAGTACTCATCACAAGTGTCCTACTCAGCACGTCTTGTTGTCTTAAAAGAGATAAAACAGTTCAAACGCCTTGCCCCCAAGAGAAGAAAGAATATCCGGAACGGGTTGAATTTTATGCTCCGGATTCACTCAAAATCTCGGCTCTCCTTTATCAAATTGATGACAGTTCGCCTTTCATTTTACTTTGTCATCAGGCACGTTTCAATAAATTTGAATATGCAGGCATTGCCGAGCGCCTAAATAATATGGGGTTCAATTGTATGGCGATAGACCAGCGATCAGGAGGACCAATTGGCAATCAGCAAAACCTGACCAGCCTAAGAGCTCTAAAACTCGGCAAATCCATTGATTATCTTGATGCCGAACAGGATATCAGAGCTGCCATTCGTTATGCAAATACTAAATTCAACACAAAAGTCATTCTATGGGGAAGCTCCTATTCTTCAACCCTGGCCTTATATTTGGCTGCTGAAATGGATGAAGTTAGCTATGTATTGGCCTTTAGTCCAGGAAATTATTTTGCCGACAGAAAAGGGAGCCTCATCGATGTTTTAAGTGAGTTTGATAAGCCTCTGTTTTTAACGAGTTCAAAACAGGAAGCAAAATCAGTCGGTCAACTACTAAGCAAACACAAACTTGTCGAAAATCAAGTTCAGTTTATTCCCAAAGGCAATGGCCATCATGGCTCAAGGGTTTTGTGGATCAACCAAATTGACGGTGAAGAATATTGGCTGGCAGTCGCACTTTTCTTAAAACAACTGAAATAAAAAAGAGGGCGTTCTGAATGAACGCCCTCTCCTATTTTATATTTCGAATAGATTAAAATTCGATGATTGTATTCCAGTTATGCTTGTCTTCAATTGTTCCGTACTGAATTCCGCGTAGTGTTTCATACAATTTGAAGCTAGTTTTTCCAGCCTCATCACCATAGAAATAATCCACTTTATTATCTGCATCAACAATCTTACGAATTGGAGAAATAACCGCAGCAGTACCACAAGCACCTGCCTCGGTAAAGTCAGCTAATTCCTCAACAGTAATCTGTCTGCGCTCTACGTTCATTCCCAAATCTTCAGCAATCTGACACAAACTTTTGTTTGTAATTGAAGGCAAAATTGAATTTGACTTTGGAGTTACATAAGTGTTGTCTTTAATTCCGAAAAAGTTAGCAGGACCACACTCATCAATGTATTTCTTTTCTTTTGCATCAAGGAATAATACAGCAGAATATCCTTCATCATGAGCACGTGTTCCACCTCTTAAAGATGAAGCATAGTTTCCACCCACTTTGATTGTACCTGTTCCCTGAGGAGCTGCACGATCGTACTCGCGATAAATCACGTAATCAGTTGGTTTGAAACCTTCTTTGAAATATGGACCTACTGGCATTACAAATACTGCAAAAGTATACTCGCTTGCAGGGCTTACGCCAACTTGAGCACCATTACCAAAAAGAACCGGGCGAATATAAAGAGAAGCACCTGACTCATATGGAGGAATCCATCTTTCGTTCAGTTTGATCGCTTTAATGACAGCTTCTTCAAACAATTCCAATGGCATTTCAGCCATCATGATACCATGAGATGAACTTTGAAGACGTTTTCCGTTCTCATCGATACGGAACACTCGTACTTTTCCATCCGGGCCTTTAAATGCTTTTAAACCTTCGAAAGCTTGCTGTCCGTAATGCAATCCGGTAGCAGCAATATGTACATTTACCTGATCAGATGAAGAAACTTCTAATTCTCCCCATTTTCCATCACGGTAGTGACAACGAACATTATAATCAGTTTTGGTATAACCAAAGCCAAATTCTTTCCAGTTTATATTTTCCATCTTTCGTTAAGAATTTTACGATTAGTAAAGGATATTTGTTGTGTTTTTGTTCTTTTAAGTATAAAATATACAATACAAAGATATCAAGATATTTGATCTTTTCACCTTCAATTTGTTTGATTTTCGTCTATTCTACTTTCAATTCAACAAAATATCCGTTGTGTTTCCGAATATTTATAACTTTACCGCCATCAAACATTAAATACTGTCCTTTTATCCCCTTCAACTCGCCTTCATATGAATCAAGCTTATCAAAACTAAAGCTTGTAATTTTTTCAGGATATTGCTCTACAGGATAATTCAGTTCATAAACATCTTCTTCGGGACTCACATATTGCTGAAGCTCGGGATGTAACAAATCAACAGCTTTTTGCTTCTCCATTTTTAAATCAACTGAGACCTCTCCCTGATCCTTAAGCATCGCTCTCCAATTGGTCTTATCAGCAAAGTGCTCTTTTAAGGCAACCTCAATCACACCAGCGATATGTCGATTCGGCGTTTTAGCAAGCTTTATAGCTCTTACCGCTCCTTGATCAATCCAACGGGTAGGAATCTGAGATTCACGCGTGACACCCACCTTCAGATTACTTGAATAAGCTAAATACACGTAGTGAGGTTTCAATGCATGTTCTTTCGACCATTCCATATCTCTTGAAATACCCAGGTGCGATTCATCCAGCTCCGGATTCATAATGCTGGCATCGGTCTCCGGCAAGGATTTAAAGCACGTATAACAATAGCCTTGCGAGAATGAAGTCTTGGTTTGCTTACCGCAATGCACACAATTGATCTGATGCAGATACGTCCATGTCAGTTTTTTACCAATAAGCCTATTCATATCAACAAAAGCATCGCCAATAGGAAGTTCATAAGTAATCACATCCTTTAGTTGTGTTCGCATTTTAAGTAAGTTCCCTTTATATAGCATCATTCTATCGAATTAGTCCGTATTTTTTCTTTTAAATCTATTCTTTTATAGCCTTTTCGATAATCTTCATCATCTCATCCAACTCTTTTTGAGAGAAGCCTTTCGCTTGAAAGATTATTTTTCCTGTTTTGTCGACAATGTAATTTCTCGGGATAAATTTCTCAGCATACTTACCGTAAATATGACGCTGAGGGTCAGCTGCAATAGGAAATGTAAATTTCTTTTTTGATTGAAACTTATTCAACTCTGCTTTAGTATGCTCACGCCCGATAGAAATCATCTTAAAGTTTTCATTCTTAAATCGAGGCCAAAGCTGCTTTTCCAATTCTGGTAACTCTTTCATACAAGGGCCACACCATGTTGCAAAAAAGTTGACCAAAACGACTTTACCTTTCAAATCAGATAGCTTAAAAACCTGGCCATCCAGGCTCGTCACCTCAAAATCGGGTGCAATTTGTCCTTTTGTGGTTCGATCCCCTTCGGTTCCATCAGCCCATAAGCTGGTAGTAAAAACCAAAGCCAGTAATAGTAATGTCAATCTTTTCATGAGTTGGGTTTTAAATTATTTAGTGGTCGGTTATTTCAGTTTTATTGCAGTAAGTTCTCGTTAACGTCTACAATCTTGTAAAGCTTATCTGATCGGCGAATAACGGTATCCAGAGCAATAGAAAAACTATCACCTTTTACGGCTTTCTCAACGGGTTTCAAATCCACACGAATCTCTTCTATGGTTGTTTCTACCACCCCGGTGGTCGGTCCGGTAATCAATATTTTATCGCCGACACACAATTCCTGTGATTCCAATAAGAATTCAGCCACTTTAATCTTGTTAAAATAGTTGGTCCCCTTTCCAATCAGCATTTTACGCTTGGTTGCACGATTACCATATTCCGAACTCCACTCGCCTAGCTTTTGTCCCATATAATAACCATCCCAGAAACCACGATTGAAAACCGTTGATAATTCTTCCTTCCAAACGGCAATCTTCTCTTCGCCATACGTCCCATCCAGATAAGCATCAACAGCTTCACTATAGCAGTTTAGTACCGTTTTTACATATTCCGGAGAGCGGGCCCGACCTTCAAACTTAAGCACACGAACACCGGCATCAATAAATTTATTCACAAAACCAATGGTACACAGATCCTTAGGCGACATAATATATTGATTATCAATCTCCAATTCATTCCCTGACTCCTTCTCTGTTACCGTATAAGCCTTTCTGCAAGTCTGCATGCAAGCGCCGCGATTGGCCGAAGATGCTTTTTCGTGAAGACTTAAATAACACTTACCTGAAACAGCCATACATAAAGCACCGTGAGCAAACATTTCAATTTGTACCAATTCACCTTTCGGACCACGAATATCCTGTTTCTGAATTTGATAATGGATATTAGCCACCTGATCCAAATTCAATTCACGAGCCAAAACCACCACATCGGCAAATTGAGAATAGAACTTCACCGACTCGATATTGGTAATATTACACTGGGTTGAAATATGAACCTCAACGCCAATAGAACGTGCATATAGAATCGCTGATATATCAGATGCAATAATGGCTGTCACACCATTCTCTTTTGCAGAGTCAATCACCTCGTGCATCAAATTCAACTCATTATCATACAAAACTGTGTTTACTGTCAGGTACGTTTTTACCTGATTCTCTTTGCAGATCTTCACAATTTCACGCAAGTCATCTTTGGTGAAATTATTCGACGATCGGGCACGCATATTTAATTGTTCAATGCCAAAATAAATGGAGTTGGCGCCTCCCTGAATAGCTGCCATTAAGGATTCATACGATCCCACCGGTGCCATTAACTCTATATCTGTACGCTTCATGAATTTTTAATATGAACTATCAGATTCTACTCTTGATATGATATTTAATAGGTATGAGTCTGAATAATGCTATTCGTCAATACCTTTGTCTAATTTTACAAATCTAAATCAGAGGATTTTAGCTAAACCCCAACGGCTTGATTCCAGCTGAATTCCTGATTTTCAGCAAAAGTAATCTTTATCAGGCACTCATGCAATATATTAAAAGAAAGACGAGTCTTTTATTTTAGTGTAAAGCTCTTTGTATTTTTTGCTTAAAGCTCCTGAATATCGTACATTCGCATCCAGCTATTGTTGATTCACGGGATTAAATTCTTCCTCATTCATATTCATTGAAAATTATTACAGGAAATAATCCCACCTCCGTTAGAATGAAACGGAACCTTATTGAAATATATTCGTCCCACATACTGGAGACATATATCTTCTCTATTGTTTTTACTGATAGCTTTTTAGTATTGTTTACAAGACATTGTTCTTGAAATAGTTGGACTTTAACCTTTCATCAGGATTAAGAGCCCTTTGTTGGGCTGCACATATATTCCTGTAAATGGGTCAAATTGTCCTTTCGGTAAATTCAGACAATCAGGCTTTTATATAAAGAGTTTCTTGATTGTTTGTAAAAACAAGCATGAATAAGTTTACAACTCAAAAACATATTTTTTCGATGAAGTATAAGGTTTATACACAAAAAAGCTTTAAAAAGATCCCTCAGATACAGAACTTAAGCGCTGAACAGATTTTTGATATTGAGGTGTTAGGAGAGATCTTTCCTTTTAAGGTTAACAACTATGTGATAGATGAATTGATTGATTGGGATAACTTTAATGAAGATGCTATTTTTAGGCTGACTTTTCCACAGAAGGGGATGCTTTCGAAAAAATATTTCGACAAGATGGCTGAATTAATTCGCAACGAAGCCCCGACTAAAGAAATTACAAAAGCATCAAACGAAATCCGACTTACCCTAAATCCCAACCCATCAGGACAAGCCCATAACGTTCCTGTTTTGAATGGAGAAGAATTAATGGGTGCTCAGCATAAGTACAACGAAACCATGTTGTTTTTTCCAACTCAGGGGCAAACGTGCCATGCCTATTGCACATTCTGTTTCCGCTGGCCACAATTTACAGGATTGGAAGGTTTAAAGTTTGCCATGAAAGAAGTGGATCTTGTCATTGCCTATCTAAAGAAACATCCTGAGGTAACTGACCTGCTGTTTACAGGAGGTGATCCTATGGTGATGAAATCAAAAGTCTTCAAAACCTATATCGATGCGATTCTTGAAGCTGATCTTCCTAATCTTAAAACCATTCGTATTGGTTCAAAAACCTTGGCATACTGGCCATATCGCTATACAAAAGATGACGATGCTTCCGAACTACTTGAGGTATTCAGATCGATTACTGATGCCGGATTAAGTCTGTCGTTTATGGCACATTTCAACCATATTAGTGAATTGAAAACTGCTGCTGTAGCCCAGGCAACAAAGGCCATTCGCGAAACAGGTGCTAATATCAGGACCCAATCGCCACTACTGAAACACCTAAACAATGATGCCGATATGTGGGCAAACATGTGGCGAAAGCAGGTCGACATGGGAATGATTCCTTATTATATGTTTATGGCTCGTGAGACGGGTGCTCAGGAATATTTCGGATTAACCCTTGAAGAAGCTTGGACGATTTTTCGCGATGCTTACTCACAAGTAAGTGGCATTTGTCGCACGGTTCGCGGACCAGTGATGTCAGCAAACCCGGGTAAAGTTCAAGTATTAGGCATCACCGAGATTAATGGTGAAAAACAGTATGTTCTAAATTTCTTGCAAGGACGAAATCCCAAATGGGTCGGACAACCCTTCTTTGCAAAATACAACGATAAAGCGCTTTGGTTAAGCGATCTTGAACCTGCCTTTGCTGATAAGTTCATGTACGAAGACTAATCCAAACACAATAAAACAAAAAGCCATCGCTCAATAATGAACGATGGCTTTAAATATATTCGAGAGTTAATCCTCTTTCTATTACTGATCATCTTCCTCTTCCGCTTCAATCTCCACAATCTCAGGAGCAAGCATATAATAATCCACATAATCCTGAATTCGAACATTCATTTCCGTTGTGAAAACAATCCGTTGTGATTCTGGAATACTGGTTGTCAATCGATCGATCTGAGATGTAATTTCGTGCTTAAACACAGCCTGTGCATCGTCGATAATATACATTTTCAAACGATTCAAATTCATTCCCGAACTGGAATAAAGTTCATTCAAAAACTTCGCAGGTCCTATTAACACATCGCAGCCGGCATACACTCTGTCGCGTTGTTTCAAAATATTCTCACCCTGAAAAACAGCGAAAACACGTAAATCGGTATGTTCAGCCAAAATATCGAACTGCTCTTTCAACGCCTCAGCCTTTGCTCTATCTTCCACAACAATTAAAGCTCTGGGCACATCTTCAAAAGCTTCTTTCAGTTTTTGAATAAGGGTAATCACGATGGCAGATGTTTTACCCGATTTCTCAGGCGCTATAAAGAGACAATCACGTCCACTTTTCATCTTACCAATACTTTGCTTTTGTATGGGAGTTGGCTTTTCGAACCCCTCCTGTTCAAGAGCAATCGTTAGCTGTTCGTCTAGTTTCTTTAAAAACATATCTTCTAATTAATCAAAGTACCCCATATACAATGGGTACAAATTCAGCTACAAAGATGGCAATTATCCCAAGTAAAGAGAAATAAAATTAAAAAATCAAACTATCAATACTAATCATTTACTTGTAATAGATAAAATAGGACACAGCGCCTACATAACAATAAATATTATTACTTTGCATATCCTTTATCAAAATCAGAAGATATAACAGCCAAATAAAATCATTCAATGCAAAAAAATATCATTTAATATCATTTTAGGAGTATGCTCACCTCTGTTATCTCTTTGCCAAAGTCAAGACACGGTCTATTACGATAAAGGATGGAGAAAAACAGAAAAAATAAAAGCTGAATATTATACCATACCAGTCAGTACTCCCAAAGGATCTTTATATCATGTTAAAGATTATTTCATGACTGGACAGCTACAATCTGAGTATGCTAAAACTTACTGGAAACATTTAGATGAAGGAGCCTGTCTCTATTATTATCGAGATGGTAATAAAAAAAGTATATGCTCATACCACAGGGGCAAAAAAAATGGTTTGGAAATTAATTGGTACAAAAATGGCCAAATAAAATCACAAGGCTCATACAGACATTGTTGTAAAGATGGTAAGTGGCAATATTTTTATAGGAATGGAAAAAAAAGTGCAGAGGAAGAATATACAAGAGGACGCTTATTAAATAGCAAATACTGGACTCAAGCTGGAGATCTTTTACAAGACAAACCAAAAGCAAATATCCGACCTCAATATCCTGATGGTGAAGAAAACCTAAAGAAATTGATCTTAAAAAATTTCAAATATCCATATGTAAACTATTCTAGATCGGCAAGTCGAAAAGCTATTGTCTCATTCATAATTAATCAAAACGGAGAAATGAAAGATATTTGCATTTTAGATCACCCACATCCCATATTTGAAAAAGAAATTTTACGTGTAATGGATGTTATAACCAAAAAATGGTCTCCAGCAATAAATCAGTTTAGAATTGATGAAGCCTGCGTTGAAATAGCTTTTGAGATTAAAAAAGAAAAACTAGAAATAAGGGGAATATCCATTTATTAATACATTCCATATAAAAATGAAATTAAAATATTTGATCATTACTGTACTATTGATATCAGTAAAATTATCATCTTACGCACAAGACAAAACAAGTTTGGATAAGATGTTCCAAACCAGCCTTGAAAAATATAAAGCAAATCAATTTGAGCAAGCCAATGCAATTCTTGATTTCATACTTGAGTCAGATTCTACATATTACAAAGCTTATATTGGAAAAGCAAACATATCCATTGCAAAAAAACAATATAGAACAGCAGTCTTAAATGCCAATTGGGCACTCGATCTGAATCCTAATGACACTGACGCTCTTTGTACTAAGGCAAAAGCCATTTCCCGAACAAGAAATGTATCAGAAGCCATAGAGATCTATCAATCTATTCTTAAAAAAGACCCTAAATCAGTTGCAGCAATAAATGGACTTGCACGCATTGACTATCAACAGAAGAGGTATAAAGAAGCAGCTAAAAAGTTAAACAAGGCCATCAAATACCAATCAGATCATTCAGAAACTCTATTTAATTTAGCATCGGCATATTTCAAACTAAAAGATTATAGCCGAGCTGCCAAATATTGCAATAAGGTCCTAAAAATCAATCCAACTTTTAGGGATGAGAGTGTTTATACAATAAGAGGAGCTTGCAATAATAAGCTAAATAATCCAGTTGGCGCCATTCTTGATTACCGGGAAGCTTTAAAACTAAATCCAATGAATCCGAGCTTGTACAATAATATTGCTTTAATATTCACCAGACAGGGTAAATATGAAAAGGCAATCAAATATCTGGATGCATCCATTAAAATATATGCAAAATCAAGTGTCACTTATTACAACAGAGGTTTGGCTTATAATTTTCTTGGAAAACATAATAAGGCTTACGTCGATTTTAAAAAAGCCTGCGATTTGGGTGGTTATGATGATGCATGTGGTTACTACCAAAGCTTAAAAAAGAAATTGAAGAAATAATGATATAAAACTTATATATTAATTATTATCAACTCACAATGTTGGTTTTCTTTTGTTGATCAATCGATTTATTTCTAACTTCATGTTTGCTTTAATCTAAACACAAAAGCAATATGGTAACGACTCATATTCCCTTAGAGTTTGAATCCTATTATCATGTATATAATAGAGGTATCAACCGATGTGATTTATTTCAAGAGTCAAAGGACTACAAGCATTTCTTAAGGTTGTACGAGAAGTATATTGAGCCTATTGCAGATACTTTTGCTTGGGTCTTGATGCCTAATCATTTTCATTTGTTGATTAGAATAAAGTCTGAGAAGGAAATTGGGGTTTATAAAAATTTAAACTCTGAAGGGGCTAAAGACTCCGTCAGGTTTCAAACCGAACCAGATGGAAACCTATCAGAGTCCGAAGGACCTGATAGAGTTGGTATTAAAAAGCCAAATCCTACCAAACACTTTTCACACCTTTTCAATGCTTACGCAAAATATATTAACAAAAAATATCAGCGAACAGGCTCTCTATTTGAACATCCTTTCAGAAGAAAACAGATAGATGATGAAACTTATCTTATGACATTAGTGCTATACATCCACAACAACCCCATTCATCATGGTTTTACTGATATGGCACTAGACTATCCATGGAGTAGCTATCTGAGCTGTTTATCAGACAAACCAACAAGGCTATTAAAGAACGAAGTTGTTGGTTGGTTCGACGAAATAACGAATTTTAAGTTCATGCATCAGCAGCATATCGACTTTATGAAACTGGAAGAATGGTTAGAGATCTAATCTTATATCATTTTTAAAACTCTGACGGGTCTAAAGACTCCGTCAGGTTTCAAACTAAACCAAACAAAAACCTGACAAGTTTTATCTACATCTCGTAAATAAACCTGTCAGGTTTCTATATCTAATAAACGATAAGATTACTTCTTCAATCTCTCGTTTAGTTTTTTGATGATTTGCTTAGCATCTCCAACAATACCCAAGTCAGCTACCTGAAAAATGGGTGCGTGCTTGTCTTTGTTTACTGCGATAATCAAATCGGAATCTTCCATACCTGCAACGTGCTGAATGGCTCCTGAGATACCGAATGCAAAATAAAGGTCCGGACGTACCGTTTTACCCGTCTGTCCTACCTGACGTTCGTGTCCGATATAACCCGCATCAACCATAGCACGAGAAGCTGAAACTTCAGCATCAAGTGTTTTAGCCAACGAATCCATGGCTTCGAAACCTTCCTGGTTACCAATACCACGACCTCCTGAAACCAGAATACGTGCTTCAGTAATATCAATTAGATCGGTTTCTTCCTTAACGGTTTTAACCAATTTCACCTTAATCTTAGAGGCATCGAAATTCACCTTATAGTCAGTAATAACACCTTCGCGAGCAGCGTCAGCATCCATTGCAAACAATACACCCGGACGAACGGTTCCCATTTGTGGACGGTGATTTTTACAAACGATAGTTGCCATTAAATTACCACCAAAAGCCGGACGTGTCATCAACAACTCACGGTTCGCTCCCACTTCAATCTTAGTACAGTCAGCTGTTAAACCCGTTTTAACACGAGCCGAAACACGAGGTCCCAGGTCACGACCAATAGTCGTAGCTCCGATCAATACTGAATCTGGTTTTCTATCATTAATGATTTGGCAAATAGCCTGAGCATAAGGTTCAGTGGTATAATCTGCCAATTCCGGCGCATCAACAACCAAAACCTCGTCAGCACCAGCAGCAATCAATCCTTGTGCTTTATCGGCAATATTATGCCCTAAAAGCATCGCATAAACCTTATCGTTTAATTCATCTGCCAATCGTCGTGCTTGTCCCAAAAGTTCCAATGCCACATTCTGAACAAGGCCTTCGCGCTGCTCAATAAAAACATATATGCCTTTGTAATCTTCTAAATTCATAGTCTCAACGATTTATAGAATGAATTTTTCTTTCATCTTGTTAATAATGATTCCTACTGCCTCATCGGTTTCCACCTCGTAAAGTTCACCAGCTGGCTTCAAGCCACGAGCAAATGCTTTATGCACACTTGTTGGTGATCCTTTAAGACCCAATAGTGTTTCATCCACTTCAATTTGGTCTTTACCCCAAACTTCAACTTCTTTCTGGTAAGCATCTACAATACCGCCTACACTCATATAACGAGGCGAATTAGCTGAAGCAAGAACAGTTACCACACAAGGTGCTTCCACCTCAAGAATTTGATATCCCTCTTCGATATGACGTTTCATCGTGAACGTTTTGTCACCGTCAAATTTCAGATCTTCAAGGTAAGATACCTGAGGTAAATCAAGGTGCTCAGCAATTTGAGGTCCCACCTGAGCAGTATCCCCATCAATCGCCTGACGACCTGTAATCAAAAGGTCGAAATCAAGCTTTTTAAGCGCTCCTGCAAGCGCATATGATGTTGCAAGAGTATCAGCTCCCGCAAATTTTCTATCGGTCAAATGGATGGCTCTATCGGCTCCCATTGCGAATGCTTCACGAAGAATTAAATCCGCTTGAGGAGGCCCCATAGTAATCACGGTTACGTGAGCACCCTTTTCTTCTTTTAACTGTAGCGCCATTTCCAAACCACCCTTATCATCCGGGTTGATAATACTTGGTACGCCTTCTCTGATTAGAGTTCCTGTTTTTGGATCGATTTTAATCTCAGTCGTATCAGGAACCTGCTTTATACAGACAACTATTTTCATTTTCTTATTCTTTTAGATTCTCGTAACTAATCGCTTTTACCCCCTATGCTTATTTAAGCATGTTAGCTGAAATAACCATTCTCTGAACTTCAGAAGTTCCTTCGTAGATTTCAGTAATCTTAGCATCACGCATCATACGCTCAACCGGATATTCACGAGTGTAACCATAACCACCGTGCAGTTGAACGGCTTTGTTTGTTACCTCCATAGCTGTTTCGGCTGCATAAAGCTTAGCCATAGCTGCATCAACAGAATAAGCTATTTTATTATCTTTTTTATAAGCCGCTTTACGAACCAACATACGAGAAGCCTCAGTCTTAGTATTCATATCAGCCAACTGGAACTGTGTGTTCTGGAAAGCAGAAATGGCACGACCAAACTGTTTTCTTTCTTTCACATATTTCACGGTTTCATTAATAGCACCTTGAGCTAATCCAAGAGCCTGAGCAGCGATACCAATACGACCACCATCAAGGGTTTTCATCGCAATACCAAAACCTTTACTCAATTTACCCAGCATGTTTGCTTTAGGCAATACGCAGTTTTCGAAGATGAGTTCACAAGTTGCAGAACCTTTAATCCCCATTTTCTTCTCTTTCTTACCGATAGAGAAACCAGGTGTTCCTTTTTCAATGATGAATGCTGTAATTCCACGGGTTCCCTGCGACTTATCAGTCATCGCAAAAATCACATAAACATGTGCATATTCTGCATTGGTAATGAAAATCTTAGATCCATTAATGATATAGTTATCACCATCTTCAACCGCAGTTGTTTGCTGACCAGCTGCATCAGTACCCGCATTGGGTTCTGTTAAACCAAAAGCACCAATCCACTCACCCGAAGCAAGCTTTGGTAAATATTTTTGCTTTTGCTCTTCAGTACCGTGCTCTAAAATAGGTGCTGCACACAAAGACGTGTGAGCCGAAACAATAACACCAGTTGTACCACATACTGCTGAAAGTTCTTCAACAGCCATAGAATACATCAGGTTATTTCCACCTGCTCCACCATATTGCTTTGGAATTGGAATTCCCATAATTCCAATCTTCGCCATTTTCTCAACCGTTTCGATTGGGAAACGCTCCTGCTCATCAACTTCTGCAGCAAGTGGCTTCACTTCGTTTTCAGCAAAATCCCTAATCATTTGCTGGAACAACTCCTGTTCTTTTGTAAGGCTAAAGTTCATTAATGTATTATTTCAAAATTAAGTTTCAGATCAAGTTTGGGCTTAATCCGGAAAAATTTCTTTAATTGCTAATTTTCACTACAAAGAAAGCTTAGTAAAAACGAATTTCGATACAACATGATATGTTATATATCAGAAAATTAGAATTTTTCAACACAAACATTACAAGTTGTTAAATATTTAACAATACTTCACACAAATAACTCATTCATCCAAAATATAAAGATCTCCTCTCATTTAATCTTCAAGCGGCCAATTTTCGCAATTCCAAAAAAAATCGGTTGCTGATTTTTTTACAAACCAACAACCGATTATATATAATGCAGTTAAGACTTAAATTATCAGAGATTTAGTCTCAACAATTTATTAAACGTTTTTAAGGATCAAAGCTGTTCCCATACCACCACCAATACAAAGTGATGCCAATCCGAATTGCTTATTGGTACGTTTCATTTCGTGAATCAAACTCACTGTGATACGTGTTCCGGATGCACCAATTGGGTGACCTAAAGCAATCGCTCCACCATTAACATTACATCTTTCTAAGAAGAACTCAGGAGCAACACCATGATCTTCGCACAATTGCTTAACCACACCCAATGATTGAGCCGCAAAAGCTTCATTTAATTCCAACACGTCCATGTCAGTTAATTTCATGTCTGCCTTTTTCAATGCGCTAGCAATAGCTGGAACGGGTCCCATACCCATGATAGCTGGATCAACACCACCCTGACCAGTTGCTACAATTTCAGCAAGAGGTGTTAGGTTATGCTCTTTTACAGCCTCCTCAGAAGCAACCAATACGAAAGCTGCACCATCGTTAATACCAGAAGCATTACCAGCCGTTACCGTACCATCCTTTTTGAAAGCCGGACGTAAACCACCTAATTTTTCTTCGCTGGTGCGACGATTGATAAACTCATCCGCATCGAAAGTAATGGTCTCCTTACGTGATTTGATCTCAACTGGAACAATCTCATTCTTGAAATGACCAGCATCTTGTGCTGCCATAGCTTTTTGCTGAGACGCAAATGCGAAAGCATCCTGCTCTTCACGTGTCAAGTTGTATTTGGCAGCAATATTTTCTGCAGTGATTCCCATGTGGTAACCTTCGAAAGCATCGGTTAAACCGTCGAATACCATGTGGTCAACAGCTTTAAGATCCATCATTTTGTGTCCGCCACGAACTGAACCTGGCATAACAAAACCAGCAGCTGACATATTCTCAGTACCACCGGCAATAATCATATTCGCTTCACCTGATTTGATGTTTGAGTATGCTAAATTGATGGTTTTCATACCTGAACCACAAATCATGTTGATTCCGTAAGCTGGTACTTCTTGAGGCACACCTGCTTTAATTGAAGCCTGACGAGCAACACCCTGTCCTTGACCTGCCATAAGGATATTCCCTACAACAACTTCATCAAGTTTTGAAGCATCAATCTTTGTTTCTTCAATAATATTTTTGATAACACCTGCAGCTAAATCAGCAGCAGTAACCGGAGTTAAACTTCCTAAAAATTTTCCTAGAGCCGTTCTTTTGGCTGCAACGATATATACTTTACTCATGGTGATAACTATTATTTTGTGAGTTTTCAGTTATCAGCTGTCGGTTATCAGTTGATCAAAAACCGATAACAGAAAACCGATAACCTGTTCTTTAAATTAGGCTTGTTTCATTTCAGCTAAATCCTCTGCAATAATCAATTTTGCATCGGTTGCTTCCTGTACCTGCTCAACAGTAAACATTGGATTAATCTCTGTTAAAAGTATTCCTTTTGGAGTAATTTTCATCACGCCCATTTCAGTGATAATCATCTCAACTTGTCCTGCAGCAGTTAATGGTAAATTACACTCAGTCATAATTTTATGATTCCCTCTTGCCGTATGCTCCATCGATAGAATAACACGTTTAGCACCTACAATAAGGTCCATGGCACCACCCATTCCCGGCGTTTTCTTACCTGGAATCATCCAGTTAGCAAGATTCCCTTTTTCATCAACCTGAAGAGCTCCCAAAAAAGTTACATCAACATGTCCGCCTCGGATAATAGCAAAAGAAGCTGCTGAGTCAAAACTACTTGCACCTTGCTTATACGTAATGTGCCCGCCACCAGCGTTTACAAAATCCTTATCTTCTTCCCCTTCGGCAGGAACTGCTCCCATGCCAAGCAAACCATTCTCCGATTGAAGAATCACGTTAACATTTTCAGGTACATAATTAGGGATAAATGTAGGCAAACCAATTCCTAAGTTTACTACATCACCATCTTGTAATTCAAGAGCTGAACGCTTTGCGATAATCTCTCTGATTTCTTTTTTATCCATTGTGGTATGTTGTTTTGTTTATATTCTGTAGAGACGTCATGTATGACGTCTTTACAGAATTATAAGTCTATTGGTTGATTCTTCTATCAAGTTCTTGAGCCAAATACGAAGCCACGTCATCAGCATATTTATTCATACCGAAACCTGCATCATAACCAAGCTCTTTTGCTAATTCGTGAGAAATACGAGGACCTCCACAAATTAAAATTACCTTATCACGTAAACCTTCTGCTTCAAGCATCTCAACGAGTTCAACAAGGTTTTGAATGTGAACATCTTTTTGAGTAACTGTTTGCG
Source organism: Ancylomarina subtilis (assembly GCF_004217115.1). Lineage (NCBI taxonomy): Bacteria > Pseudomonadati > Bacteroidota > Bacteroidia > Marinilabiliales > Marinifilaceae > Ancylomarina > Ancylomarina subtilis. Next base: position 2,526,743 of record NZ_SHKN01000001.1, read on the forward strand.
AAACCAAAAGCACATCAGCTTTCATTTCGATAGCTTTAGCAATGAACTCCTCGTTTGGTACCTGAGATCCCATATTTAGAGCCTCAATCATTTCGTAACGCTCCAAACCGTAGTGACCTGCAAAACCCTTCATGTTCATAATCGCATCGATACCCACGGTGTGCGCATCAGTACCTGTACTGGCACCAACGACCACAACCTCACGTCCGATATGCTCTTTAATGAAATCATCAGTCTCGTGCATATCCATAGTAGTCGATTCTACCTTTGGTACAACAATACTGGTAAAATCAACAGTGTGAATTGAACTACCATAGCAGTTGAAAAAGGTAAACCCTTCCATTAGCTCCTGAACGAACACCACCTGAACGTCTTCGAAACCCATTTTTCTCATCATCTGCTTAGCAGCCTCAACAGCTTCCTCGCCTTTAGCTACAGGAAGTGTGAAACTCACCTGCGTCTTACCATCGTTCATGGTATCGCCGTAAGGCTTAATTTTAGTTAGATCTAAGGTCTTATCGAAATCATTCGAACTGGTAGAATAAAGTCCTCCACTCATTTTGCTTATCTCCTATATTTTATTTGAATCGATCCTTATTAATTATCGACTCTTTATCATTATCAAATAACTAGTTTTTCTTCATTAAAGCCACAAAAGGATTGAAGTAGTTGCTTCCCTTTTCCACAACACCATCAAGACCTTTACCACCATTCTTTGGACGCTTGATATCAGCGAAAATTCCTTTTTCAAGTGCGGTAAACATCCCTTCTTTTTCAATCTTCTCAAGCAATTCAATTGAATCAGCAAGAATCTTTTGAGCTCTCTTGCGAATGATACCATCCTCTTTAAACTCAACCTCATCACCAATATTTTTCATATTGTTGAAGATGTATTTAGCATTCTCAAGAGAAAGGTAACGGTCAGACATAAAAGGTGTGTGAATCGCTTCAGTCAACATACCCAAAAGTTGGATTCCCTGTCCTGTCCAGATTGAGATTTGGTTAAACAAAGCATCCTGTACGTTTCCTTTGAAGATATTACCTGTCATGAATTTTGTAGGAGGCATATATTTAAGAGGCGCCTTAGGGAATATCTCACGAGTCATTTGTGCTTGTGCCAATTCGTAAAGGAAACCATTCTCTAATCCTGGTTCCATTTCGAAAGCGTGACCCAATCCCATTTGCTCTTCAGGAAGATCAGCAATAAGCGCTAATTGCTCATTGATAAAGTCAGAAGCCAATACGGTATGAGCCTCGTCGAATGCATCAGCAGTTGTTAGGTAATTATCTTCACCTGTGTTGATGATTACACCTGCGAAACCGTTCAATACTCTTGAGAAATATTGATCGACAAGTGTACGTTGCATATTGATATCACGGAAAAGAATTCCATAAAGCGCATCATTCAACATCACATCTAAACCTTCCAATGCACCCATAGCTGCAATCTCAGGCATACATAAACCAGAACAGTAGTTACAAAGACGGATATAACGGCCTTCTTCTTCACCAATCTTATCAAGGTGAGTACGCATGATACGGAAGTTTTCCTGAGTCGCAACAGTACCACCGAAACCTTCAGTCGTTGCACCATAAGGCACATAGTCAAGCAATGACTGACCTGTTGTACGAATTACAGCAATAATATCAGCACCCTGACGAGCCGCAGCTTCAGCCTGAACCACATCTTCGTAGATGTTACCAGTCGCTACAATTACGTATAAGTAAGGCTTAGGACCTTCACCAATGGTTTGGATATAGTTATCTCTTTTGGCTTTACGAGCCTTGATTTTATCAATACAATCGTTGATATATGGCTTAAGAGCTTCATGAGCCTCTTCAACTGAATGACTAGGCAATTGTGTGATATCCAATTCCCCTGCTGCAATTTTCTCTGCAGCTTGTTGTGGGTTTAATCCCGCTTCAATCACTGCATTCCCAAGAAAATACATCACCCCCTGGTTAAGAACACCTTTGTCCTTAATCTCATCAACAACAACATTAGGAAGAGGTACTTCGTTGTTATCAACACCATCAATCCCCAAAAGACGACACAAGGTACGCTCTACAGCTACTGTTGTGTAGCCCTCAACAAACTCCTGAACGTTGTCAGCAATTTTTCTCGAAACGCCCTTTGCGTAGTTAACTTTATCAAAGTCAAGACCTAGTTTACTCCTTTGCATTTTTGTTCTATGTTTAGATATTTGATTCTGTTTTCTTTTCTTTAAAATCAAGCTTCACGGCTTTGATTTACATGACAGAAATAATGCTGTCAGGTTTAAGCAAATTTTCATTTGCCTTTTCTATAATTTGTTGGTTTATTCCTAAAATTCCGGCGATGCGTAGTGCTTCATGCGGCACTGTTGAGGCATCGTCTTCAATCAAGGAATAATCCATATAATCGTTTATATTGTTTTTGTTTATCTCACCAGACTTAAAGTCTTTATCCAAGCCTTTCACTCTCAATTTTCGACAACGGGAATCCAATCCACTGTAGTGAGTTGTAATCACCGACTGGGTTTGATTCTCATTGAAGATTTCAGCCACAGCATTCACAATAGCACGGCCCTCTGTTGGATTCGTTGTTCTGGCCAATTCATCTACAAGAATTAAAACATTCTCCTTTCTAATAGATGCTTCCACCATTTCGTTAATCTTCACCATTTCGGATGCAAAAGACGACAAGCCATTTTGTTCAGACTGATCATCCCCAACCGAAACTAAAACCCTATCAACTAATGCAATGCAAGCCGATTGTGCTGGTACAAAAAAACCAAATTGCAAAAGATATTGACAAAGGGCTAAGGTTTTTAAAATAACTGTCTTTCCAGCCATATTTGCACCTGTTATAAAACAAACAGATTGATTTAAAGCGATGTCTATGGCTTGAAATTTTCTCTTTGATAAAGATAATGTTTCCTTTATTTGCGGATGAAACATGCCCTTGTATTCTGTAATTGAATCACTAAGTCGGGCTCTGGTGAAACCCAAATTCTCAGCAAGAAGGGCTTTAGCCACTATCACATCGAGGTGTGCAACTTGATTCAAGGCTTTTTCAAGCTCAGTTGCATAAGGATACAGCCTCTCACAAATCTGAGCTCTGACATCAGCCTCAATTGCTTCAGCCTGGCTTTTTAGAGCTTCCAAAGACTGCCCCGCACTCATTTCTGGATCAGCTTTTATCGCTGACTTTAGTTCTTTAATTTCCTTTCGAACTTTTGCAAGCTCTTCTGAATAGGAATCATATATATAGAAAGATGGAATTCTGTTATTTTCCGGATCCAGAATTGAAATCATGGGATTCATGTCCGGAATCTCCATCAATGTGGTTTCAAACTCATTTTGAAGCTTCAATATCTCATCAGAAACCAGTGCGAAAGATTTGATCTCGAAAAGCTCAATATCATCCAAAATTAATTTGGCTTTCATATTTTTAATGCTCCCCTTGATGTCTCGCACCTGCATAAGTTTGGTCTGAACCTTACTAATCAGGCCTACCTTTTTCCCTCCTAAGATCGTGTAGATACGAGTCACCAAATCAAGCTCACAATTGATTTCATCAGCCTGATACAACATCGGCATATCAAGTAGGTAGCGCTTTCCCAAACTGGATTGCAGCTGCATACTCTCCACCAAATGTTGAAGGCCTTTGACTTGAGATATGGCAGTTCGTAATTTCATCTGTTCTTAATTCAATTTTCTCACATCATAAACAGGCAGTTTCAGCTTTTCTTCCATTGCTTGTTTTAATTCGTCTGAATTCAGACAATAACCATCAGGTGATACCGGATTAATACAAACCGCTATCAGCTTGGTTTTTTGGAGCACCTTAATGCGTCCTCCACGCTTGATAAAAGCGTAATACGTTTCGGGCGAGGCAAATATTCTCGTAAAATCCCGAACAATAATTTCAATATCTTTTATCTGTTTCTGAACCCTTAAAAAATTCAAAAACTTATCGGTAATCGCCCCGTTAACAAAGATTCGATTGCCTTTTGTAAATAACTTATCTTTTGCCTTTTCAATCAATAGAACCGATTCTATTTCTAAATCGAAAAATTCACCTTCATCTGAAATCGCCCAAATTCCATTCTGTTTTGGCAAAAGCTTTTCTTTTAAATCTTCTTCTACAGCCTCCAAACTGATCAGTTCGTAGGTGTAGTTGGTTTTATAAACCAGTTGCGGGATATTGGCCGAAAGAGCTGCACCTGTAGCCAAAATCATAGCATCGGTTACTGCTGGCGATCCCAAACTTTTCCGTGACAGAGCGCCATCAACCAGAGTCAGATCAACATCGAAGTTTTTCATCTGAGAAATCAAATCTTTTATAGCCGCATTGCTGGCCGGACCTGATATCATCACCTTATCGCTTGATTTTGCTTTTGCCGTTACCAAACGTCCCAAAGAGGTCGTTTGTGTACTAACATCCAAAACTTCAGCAATCAAATTTTTCTTGTGATAATGCAATTCAGAAGTCACAAAAATCATCCCCTCATAAACCTCAATTTCAGGCTTATGTGTTTGAGTCACTACGTCGGTATTTTCTCCATCAACACCTATGGACGTGAGAGCAATTTGTTTTGTGCTGCCGCTCAATCGCGACAGCACATAATTCAAACACTCGGTTTTCCCGGTATTCTTTTCAAGTCCAACAATAGACAGACTTTTGTATTTCTCTATTTCCTTTATGAAAGGCATTCAGTTTTCTTATTTCTCTCTTTACGTTGTAACAGAGATGGCTCAATTGCCAATCGACTACCTTCAAGCAAAGAAGCTACACCTTCTGGTTGTTTGTGATCAGAACATTCCGGACAGTGACAATTTTCGGTGTAACCTTTAGGTTCGGTATAAGTTGTAATTACCCCCTCGAAGTTACGCAAAATCACTTTAGTAGGACTCTGAGAAACAACATACTGAGGCATTACAGGAATCTTTCCTCCTCCACCTGGAGCATCCACAACAAAAGTTGGAACTGCAAATCCAGAGGTATGACCGCGAAGACTCTCAATAATCTCGATACCCTTAGAAACTGGTGTTCTAAAGTGTTCAAGTCCCATTGAAAGGTCGCACTGATAAATGTAATAAGGACGAATACGATTCATCACCAAGTTGTGAACCAATTTCTTCATTACGTGTACACAGTCGTTAATGCCTTTCAACAATACAGACTGATTACCCAAAGGTACACCTGCATTAGCTAAACGAGCAACAGCTTCCTTAGCCTCTGAAGTCATTTCATCTGAATGATTAAAATGCGTGTTCAACCATACTGGATGGTATTTCTTAAGCATATTAACCAAGCCTTCGGTAATACGCTGTGGCAATACAACAGGCGTACGTGAACCGATACGAATAATCTCAACATGTGGAATAGCGCGTAATGAGCTGATAATATATTCCAGTTTATCATCACCAATCAATAAGGCATCCCCACCAGAAAGAACAACGTCGCGAACCTGAGGTGTATTTTTAATATACTCAATTGCTTTCTCGATATTATCCTGTGGTGTAGAAGCATCAGACTGACCAGCGAAACGACGACGGGTACAGTGACGACAATACATTGAACACATATCTGTAATCAAGAATAATACACGATCCGGATAACGGTGTGTTAAGCCAGGAACCGGTGAATCTTCATCCTCGTGCAATGGATCTAAAAGATCGGCATCAGCATGATGAACTTCCAAACCTGTAGGAATAGCCTGCTTACGTATAGGACATTCCGGGTTATTTACATCTACAAGAGATAAATAATATGGTGTAATCGCCATACGCAATGTCGCTAACGATTTCTTAACACCTTCTTCTTCATCAGCAGTAAGGTTGATATACTTTTTAAGATCTTCCAGAGTTTCGATACGGTTTCTCACCTGCCATCTCCAGTCATTCCACTGCTCGTCTGTAACCTCAGGAAACATTTCCTTACGTCCCTTATTTTCAATCATCATATTTTGTTTTAGTCTCAAGATTTAGAATCAAGTATCAAGGAGAAATTCTCTGTTGTATCAAAAATTAAGTCTTGATACTCGATACTCTTATCTTAATTCTATAATCTACACGTATAATTTTTCAAATAACTCTCTAATTCCAGCTGATTCTCTAATGATTTCAAGTGTTAGATCGGCATGACCAATTGCATAACCATTTCCAACAATCATATCAACATCCTTACCTACTCCTTCAGCACCTAGAGCTGCCTTAGAGAAAGAAGTTGCCATAGAGAAGAAATAAACACAACCACGATCTTTAGTGATCAGGATAGATGACATTTCAGTAGAAGCAACGTTTACATTGTTGATCACCACATCACAACCTTCTTCGCCTGTAATTGCAGTCACCTCAGTGTAAACATTCATTACGTCCGTTGCATCGCCAACAATCACATCAGTAGCCAGACCCAGATCCTTAATACGTTTGGCATTCTCTTCAGAATACTCAACGACAATTACTTTTCCTTTAGGACCAACTTTTTTCATAGCCTGGTAGCAGCAAAGTACTCCCGATTTTCCACCACCACCGATGATGCAAACCGTATCGCCTTCCTTCACCAAACGATCAACCTGAGCAGGAGCACCCGCTACATCAAGAGCAGCTAAAGCTAATTTCTCTGGTAAATCAGATGGAAGAACAGCATATAAACCTGAAGCAAAAAGAATTGCCTGACCGTCGATATCAACTTGATCGTTTGATAAGTTGATGTTCTTGATCTTATTAATTTTAAGAGGTGTTAATGATAAAGAAACCAAAGTCGCCACTTTATCACCTACCTTAAGATCTTGATTAGGGAAATTTGGTCCAACTTCTTTAACAGTTCCGATCAACATTCCTCCTGAACCTGTAACCGGGTTTTGCATCTTTCCACGGCTGTTTACGATAGAAAGAATCATCTCTTCCATCTTAGCTGTATCCGCATCACAAGCCCCTTTTACCTGAGTAAAACTTGCTGAATCAATATTTAACGTTTGAACATCAATTAAAACCTCGTTGTCGTAAATTGACATGGTGTTGTCCAACTTTTGAGCTGGCTGTGGAAGAGTCCCTTTTGGCTCAAGGACTCTGTGAGTTCCGTATTTGTTTCCTGCTTTCATTCTATATTAATTATCTTGCTTTTAAACCTAAAATTTCTCTTGCTTCTGCTGGCGTTGCGATTTCGCGACCTAACTCATTGGCCATACGAACCACTTTCTCAACCAACTGACCATTCGATTCTGCCACAACACCTCTCGAAATCATGGTATTATCTTCAAACCCAACACGAACATGACCACCATCGATGATAGCAGCTGCAGCTAGTGGAAATTCGAAACGACCAATACCAGCAACGGTATAAGTTGCATCAGCAGGAATACTACCACGCATGAATACAAAATCGCGAAGTGTACCAGAGATTCCACCGTTTACTCCCATCACAAAATCAAAATGCATTGGCGATTTGATAAAACCTTTTTTACCTAAACGCAAAGCCATGTCGATCATCGATTTATCGAAAACTTCAAGCTCAGGCTTAATGCCTCTTTCAATCATTTTCTCACCGAAATACTTGATTGTATTTTCAGTATTCTCGAAAATCTCGTCACCTCCGAAATTCAATGTACCACAGTCAAGAGTTGCCATCTCAGGGTTCAACTCAGTTGGTTGAAGTCTTTCATCGTTTGACATACCAACGGCACCACCGGTTGATGGCTGGATAATAACGTCAGGATATTGAGCATGAATTGCATCCATCACCAATTTAAAACGGTTTTTATCTTGTGTTGGAGTCCCATCATCCTCACGAACGTGAAGGTGGATGATACTTGCACCCGCTTTGATAGCTGATCCTGCTTCGCGAACACATTCTTCAACTGTATATGGAACAGCAGGGTTATGCTCTTTTGTTACTTCGGCGCCACAAATTGCGGCCGTGATAATTAACTTTTCCATGGCTTAAGTATTTAAAATATGAGTCTAAAGTGAAAAAAATAGTTAGTCGGCATTTCTTTTGGTCAACACTTCAGACCCATATTAATAAAGTCTAATATTATTTACGTTGATTGGCTTTTGGTGTCACACAAGTACCCACTGCACGACAAGTCACGATAGGCTCTTCAAGCACATCACATGCTGAATCAGAAATATCAGTTCTTGGAACGATAACCTTACGCGCTTCAAATTTCATTTTACGGCTAGAGTTACCTTCTTTAATGATCTCACCTACAGCCTCAATATAATCGCCTGCATAAACAGGAGCCAAGAATTCAACGCTTTCGTATCCTGCAAACAAACCTTCATCGCCATCACGACGAATCAACAATTCCGTTGCAACATCTCCAAAAAGCTGAAGCATTTTTGCACCATCAACAAGGTTTCCACCATAATGTGCATCGTGTGAACTCATACGTACTCTAATAATTGCCTGTTCCATAATAGTATAGTGTTAGTATTTTATAGTTTCTAAATCATATGGAAGCTTAAAACTTCCATCAAAATCGAATTAGTTTGCTCTTACAATAAAGTCAACATAGATTGAAGGGGTTTTAACTTCCTCAGGTTTAAATGTTCCTGCCTCAACAATTTCTTCAGGCTCAACAATAACCAAATCCCCGGCAGTCGCCATTATTGGATTGAAGTTTTGAGATGTACCACGGTAAGTCAAGTTTCCATGTGTATCACTTACACTTGCACCAATTAAGGCAACATCAGCCTTTAAAGGTTTTTCAAGAATAAACTCCTTACCATCAACCGTAACAATATCCTTTCCTTCGGCAACCATGGTTCCTAATCCGGTTGGTGTTAGCACACCACCTAATCCAGCACCACCAGCACGAACGCGCTCAGCTAAGGTTCCCTGAGGACTAAACTCAACGATTAACTCACCATTGTTCATCTGCTCAATTGAAGCTGAATTCGCTCCTACATAAGAGGTAATTACCTTTTCAACTTGCTTATTTGCGATCAATTTTCCTAAACCTTTATCGGCAAAAGCAGTATCGTTACAAATGATTGTTAAATTTTTAACATTTGAGGCAACAATGCCATCAACCATTTGGTTGGCAGTTCCAACCGATAAAAAGCCACCAATCATGATAGTCATACCATCTTTAATCTTGGCAACAGCCTCTTCAAATGAAATTATCTTGTTCATTACAGGATTCGTTTTAAATTAATTGCAAAGCATTTCTTAACAGTCATTTACACTTACCTAATGTAAAATCACAGAGCAAATATAATCTTATTTTCCACGCTTTAAAAGGCTTCTAAATCTGCACTCTAAGCTAACTTATTCGGAATGATTCTAACTTATCAATTTAGCTTAAATCCATTCTAAATAGTATCGGAAACCTTTTCGAAATCCGTATCAAAAACAAACTCTATGTTTAGATATAAACACAATCAGGCATATTTCACGCAGGTGTATTTTAAAATGGTTGTCTTTCATCTGCTTAATAACATGGTGAATCAAGAAAAAAAACGAAATTTAGATTCATTCTTAAGTATGTTCCCTGCCTATCGACCTATTTTTCAGCCAAAGAGCCCCTTTGGTCATTTTTACAACTTTTCACATAATCATGATAAGTGCTTCATAATTATTTCCCTAAATTCGTTGACATAATTTGAATTCATCTTCACATGTCGAAATTTCAAAAACTCAATACAATTGGTGGCTGGTTCGTTTTTACTATCTCAGCTCTTGTTTACCTCTTTACAATAGAACCTTCAGTTAGTTTCTGGGACTGTGGTGAATTTATTACTGCAGCCTACAAATTGGAAATTGGACACCCTCCGGGAGCTCCTGTTTTTATGCTGTTGGGACGATTCTTTTCGCTTTTTGCATCAGATAAATCTCAGGTAGCCATGATGCTAAACAGTCTGTCTGCTCTTGCTTCAGCTTCTACAATTATGTTTTTGTTCTGGAGTATTACATATTTAGCTCGCAAACTGTTTAAACCTAAAAATGGTCAATACAATCCGATTCAAACAGGTAAAATTCTGAGTGCGGGTATCATTGGCGCATTGGCTTATGCATTCTCTGACACCTTTTGGTTTTCAGCCGTAGAAGCTGAGGTTTATGCACTTTCATCATTGTTTACAGCAGTCGTGTTTTGGTCTATTCTCAAATGGGAAAGCGAAGCGGATTCGCCACATGCAAACAGATGGTTGATTTTAATCGCATACCTGATGGGTTTATCCATTGGTGTTCACCTATTGAATCTTCTGGCCATTCCGGCCATAGCCATGCTCTTTTATTTCAAAAAATATCCAATTACACCCAAAGGAATTCTTATTGCCTTATCTGCTGCCATACTCATTTTGGCCGGCGTGATGTATCTGATTATCCCCGGAATTGTAAAAATTGGAATCTGGTTCGAATTTGCTTTTGTCAATGGGCTTTCGCTCCCCTTTAACTCGGGTCTAATCTTCTACTTGGTTCTTCTGTTTATCGGATTAATTTTTGCCATTCGATATAGCATTAAACATCAAAAGGTTCTGTTAAACATCTGTCTTACGATTGTCAGTGTCATTCTAATCGGCTATTCGTCGTATAGTCTGATTATGATTCGGGCGGCTGCGAATCCCGCTTTAAATCAGAACAATCCCGAAAATGTTTTTTCACTTCTATCCTACCTCAACCGCGAGCAATATGGGTCTAACCCACTGATTTATGGCCAATATTTCAATGCGCCCATTGATGAAGAGAATCCGACTCGGGTGGATAAGAAAATTTACATTAAAAAAGACGGCAAATATGAGCTTTCGTACAAACTTGAACGCAATAATTTTAGCTCAACTCACAAAACCCTCTTCCCAAGAATGTACACCAAAGGCATGTCAGGAAGGGCTCCTATTGAATATGCAAAATGGACGGGACTTAATCCCAAACAGAAGGAGAAACCAAGCTTTATTCAGAATTTAAACTTTTTCTTCTCCTATCAAATCAACCACATGTATATCCGTTACTTCATGTGGAATTTTGCCGGACGACAAAATGATGTGCAGTCCTATGGTGATAAAACAAACGGAGCCTGGGTTTCAGGAATTCCTTTTATCGATAATCTCAGGTTAGGCGATCAGTCGCTTCGCTCCGATGATATGAAATCGAATAAAGCCAACAACACCTACTACTTTCTGCCTTTAATTCTGGGACTTTTAGGTATGATTTATCAATACAGAAAAAGTAAAACGGGAAGAAATGATTTTTATGTCGTTCTGCTGCTATTCATATTTACGGGACTGGCAATCGTAGTCTATTTAAATCAACCTCCTTTACAGCCTCGTGAGCGCGATTACGCTTATGCCGGATCGTTTTATGCGTTTGCCATATGGATAGGTATAGGTGTTTTGGCTGTAATCAATAGTTTAGAAAAATACCTCAATCCCAAGCTAAGTCTGATACTTGCTACAGCACTTTGCTTTATGGGCATTCCCGCTTTGCTTGCCCAACAAAATTGGGATGATCATGATCGATCAGATCGCTACTTTGCTCACGATTTGGCCTACAATTATCTGAATTCGTGCGCTCCCAATGCGATTTTATTTACCATGGGTGACAACGACACTTTCCCGCTTTGGTATTTGCAAGAAGTTGAGGGCATCAGAACCGACGTTCGGGTTTGTAATTTGAGTTATCTCTCAACGGATTGGTATATCGATCAGATGAAACGGGATAATTACGATTCAGAAAAGCTGCCTATTTCGATGAAAAAAGAGAAATACCTGATGGGAAATCGTGATGTTGTTTACCTTGTGGATGATCCCCGATTTGAAGCCTGGGTTGAAAAGAATAAGGGACTGAATCTTAAAGACGCCTTAGACTATGTGCTTTCTGATAAAGAAAGTACAAAAACGATTTATGGCTACGATCAGAAAATCGATTACATTCCTGCTCGAAAATTCAGAATGCCGGTAGATAAACAACAGGTTTTGTCTACGCATACTGTCACCTTGAAGGATTCTGCTGATATCGTCACTCAAATGGAGTGGAAACTGGATCAGAATGCCATTGAAAAATCGGGTTTAGCGCTTTATGATCTGCTTTTAACCAATAATTGGGAACGTCCGATTTACTTCTCTCAAACGGTGCCTAAATCGGGTTATTACGGCCTTCAGGATTACTTCCGACTGGAAGGTCTGGCTTATCGGTTAATCCCGGTTAAAACAAAAGATTCGTCAGGCAATATGGGACAAATTGATAGCCATATCCTGTACCAAAATATGATGAATAAATTCAAATGGGGCAACATCAATCAAGAAGGGATTTATGCCGATGAAAACATCAAACGCATGTGCCTCAATCTGAGAAATAACTTTTTAAGCTTATCGAATGTATTAATCGCTGAAAACAAAAAGGATAAAGCCCTTGAAGTGCTGGATAAAAGCAGAGAAATACTACCTAATGAATTAAGTCCTTATGACTATATCGCCTTGCTGATGGCCGAAAACTATCTTAAACTTGGGAAAGAGCAAATTGCCATGGAAATGATGGCGAAAATTCGCAAGCGATTAAATCAGGAGATCACTTATTATGAGAGTTTAAAACCGACAAGTTTATCTGAATTCGTTCGCTCAGCAAGACGAAATCATGCTTTGATTCAAGAGATGAATCGGATTATTAAGGTGTATAAAAAAGAAGGAAGCGAACTATAGGCTCGATATAAAAAACAAAGTCGGAATGTTGATACATCCCGACTTTGTTTTTTTTTTAGATCTGATCCAACTCGCCAATCGCTTTCAGATAGACTGAATACTTTTGCTGACAGGCAATTTTTGCATCAATAAATTTGCTGTAGGACAATTGCCACGAAACCTGTGCATCCAAAACCTGAGTGACAGAAGCCACACCCACACTGAAATTATTACGAGTAACATTTAAATTCTCTTCGGCTTGTTCCAGTGAGGTTTCCATGAAACTCATCTTTGAAATCGCTTCCTTTAAGGCATATAAAGACTGTTGGACATCAAGAGCTATTAGATCTTTATTCTTCTCTAATTCAAGAACAGCCTGCTCACGCTGCATTTTACTGCGTTTCACAGCTTGTCTTTTCTCGCCCCAATGCAGAACCGGTATTTTAACCATGGCAGTTGCATTCCATGATTTTTCACCCTCATCAACACCAAAATGATTGGGGTTGCCATAATAGCCATTCACTCCAACATTCACACTGGGTAGTTGATCAGCTCGGGTCATTTTAACTCCCAACTCTCTCATATCAACGGCAAGTTGGCTCATCTTTAACTCTGGTCGTTGCGCCAAAGCTTTTTTATGTGCCACTTCAAAATCAGGAAGCGTGGCTTTATTCACCACAGAATCTTCTAGTTGAACTTTTTCCCAAAGAGGTAAGCCAATCAAACGATTAAGAGACATATTGGCCAAATCGAATCCATTTTCAGCTTCAATATTCGCTAGGGTCACATGATTGAGATTCACCTGAGCCTGAAGCACATCATTCTTCGTTGCCAATCCCACTTCATAAAAGTTGTTGATATCCTTTTTAAACTCTTCAAGGAATTTAATACTCTCACGGGTCAAAATCAATTTTTCCTTCAGGGAAACAATCGTCCAATAGGTCTCATCAGTTGTCAATAAAAGATCGGATTGCTCCAATCGCAGATTCTCTTTTGACAGATCGACTTGCTTTTGGCTGAGTTTATTCAAATTCCTCAATTTTCCTCCCATATATATGGGTTGAATCAGAGATAAATTCAATTTGTATAAATTCTCCGGAGCTTCGTAAAGTTTGCCGCCAGGAAAAAGAACCCCACTTGGACTGAAATCTACCTTGGGTAATTCAAAAGCCGGCATCTGAATCACCTGAGGATCTCCTAATCGAGTCAATGAAGCCGAGAAATCAAGTTTCGGCAATAAATTGGTCTTATTCGATTTCAGTTGGCTCTCGTAAATAGCAACATTAATTGCCGCATTTCTCACATCCTGATTGTGTTCCTTTGCCAGTGTTCTGCATTTATCCAAACTCAATACTTCTTGAGAGATTGAGGGCTTAGTCATGCAAATGGCAATCAGAACTGCTAATATTATTTTATGTCGCATTGTATTATCAATTTTAATGTAGATGTGAGACAATCCTGTCTCACATCTATCGCTTATATCCTATTAGTCAACAATCTTAATTTTGTAGAACAAACAAAAGAACAAAGGCACTACAAATAGGGTTAAGATGGTTGCGAAAAGCAATCCAAACATGATGGTTGCTGCCATCGATCCGTACATGGCATCGTTGATCAATGGGATCATCCCCAGGATGGTCGTTAAAGCGGCCATCATAACCGGGCGCATTCTTGAAATTGCAGACTCAACCACGGCTTCAAGCGGCGACTTATCCACAATCAAAACATTAACCTGATCAATCAGAACAACCGCATTCTTAATCACCATTCCCAATAGACCCAGGAAGCCAACAATAGCCATAAATCCAAAGGCCTTATCGAATACAAAGAGCCCATTGGCCACTCCAATAAACGAAAGAGGCAACATCAGGAATATAATCAAGGTTTGACGGAACGAATTGAACAGGATCACAATGATAATCATCATCAAAATAATTGCCAGTGGGAAAAATGCCCCCACATTTTCATTTCCCTCAACTTGTTTACGATGTTCGCCATCCCACATCATATAATAGCCTTCAGGCAAAGGAATCGCTTCGATTTTATCCTTCAATTTCGCCAACAACTGGTCTCCGGTCACATCTGAACTTATTGGATCGCACTGAGCTGTAATAGAACGACGACGATTGTAACGACGAATCACAGGATCTTCCCATCCCATTTTGGCTCCATCCAAAACCTGATCAAGTATGGTAGAAGTCGGACCACCACCCCAAACTGGCAGGTATTGCAACTGGTTGTTCTGATCATGCGTATCATCTACCATTTTCAGTAGAATACTCTGCGCACGCTCACCATCATAAAAACGCCCCACTACTGCACCATCATTAGCCGTTTGCAGCGCGATTGACATTTGCTGACGGGTTACATTGGCACGTCGGCCTTTTTCCTGATTGTAAACAGGCTCCCAGGTCATCACCTTTTGTCTCCAGTCGTCTCTAACATTAATCGCCAACTTTTCCTGACGCATGATGTCCTTAGCCTGATCGGCTAATTTGTGTAAAACTTCAGGATCAGGTCCCATAAACCGGGCTTCAATCTTAAATTCCAATGGAGGTCCACCCAGCAAGAGTTTAGAATGCTCAGTGGCAGCCGGATAATTCTCTTTGATATAGGTATCAATCTTCTTTCTGACTCCATCCAAATTGTCGAATTCATCGGTTCGAACCAATAATTGAGCATAAGACGAATTGTTTTTCACTACTTCAGCCATCAGGATATAACGAGGCAAAGACTCCCCAATGGCGGCAGTCACACTTGTTACGTGCTCTAAGCCCATCACATATTTCTCAATCTCTTTGATATCAGCTTCAACCTTTTGAATATCGGTTCCTTCAGGCATCCAGTAATTCACCGTCACCAAAGGTTTGGTCAGTTCAACAAAGAAGGGCTTCTTCACTTTAGTAAAGACCATTAAACTGCCAATCAAAACAAGGATAACAACTCCCAACGAAATAAAACGATGACTTAGCACTTTCATTAAAAGCTTCTCAAATATCTTATATCCTTTGCCAGAGAAAGGTTCCTTATCCTTAGAATTTTTACTCACCTTAAGGAAAACATCACTGAAAAGCACATTTTGGGTCACCGCAAAAAGCCAACTCAATCCTAGCGAAATAGCCAAAACCTGGAACATCGATTTACAGATTTCACCCACACTACCCGGAGCCATAAAAATTGGAAGGAAGGCTAAAATGGCAATTAGAGTTGCACCAAATAAAGGCCAGATGGTTGACTCAGCCCCCATTAAAGCTGATTTCCGTCTGGAATGCCCTCTTTGCAAAGCAACCAGAGCCCCGTCTGTCACCACAATGGCATTATCAACCAACATCCCCATCGCCACAATAATAGCGGCCAGTGAGGTTCGCTGAAGAGCAATATCTCCAGCCAACATGACAATAAAAGTTGCCAATATCGTAAGTATCAAACCACTCCCAATCAGTAAGCCCGATCGCAATCCCATAAACAAAAGAAGGATCAGAACAACAATGGTTACCGATTCCGCAAGATTGGTCATAAACAACCTGTTGGACTCGGCCACTTCATCTGATTGAAAATAAACCTTTTCAATATTTAAACCAACCGGCAATTGTGCATTCAACGCTTCCAGACGCTTGTCGATATCCTCACCAACATCCATCACATTCACCCCCCATGACATGGCTACGCCAATACCAATAGATTCTTTTCCGTTAAAACGCATCAGGTTTTTTACGGGTTCCTGGTAGGACTCTTTAATCTCAGCAATATCTTTCAATTTAATTTGCTGCTTACTGTAATCCTGAATCACAAGTTCCCCAACTTCTTCAACTGTTTTGAAACTGCTTCTGTCCCGAATCTTAATTCGCTGACCATCTACATCCATCTGACCATTATCCCATCTGGAATTCAAATCAGTTAAAATGCCAATGACCTGACCAGGATTAATTCCAAAACTAGCCATTCTAGAACTCAACAAATTAATCTCGATACTTTCGGTTTTGGCTCCGAATAGTTTAACTTTTGCCACCCCTTTTACGGTTAGAAGCTCACGCTTCAACATTGCCGAATAGTCGTGTAACTCCGCATACGAATAATCATCGCCTGAAAGTGAAAGAAAAACGCCAAACACATCACCAAAATCATCCAAAACCATCGGATAGGCGGTACGAGGCAGATGGACTCTGCAATCATTCACCTTTCGTCTCAAATCATCCCAAATTTGAGGCATTTCAGCGGTTTTCTTGTTCCCCTTTATCTCAACGGTAACAATGGATAATCCTTCTTTCGACTCCGATTCAATAAAATCAAGTCCCTGAGTCGCCTGCACCGCTTGCTCAATCACATCGGTAACCTCAAGTTCTACTTCATGAGGTGAAGCTCCCTTGTAAGACGTTACAACCAGTGCTGTTTTCAGCGTAAACTCAGCATCTTCAAGCTTTGCAAGTTTTGTGTAAGAGAAAACTCCTCCAACAAGACTAAAGAAAACGGCAACCCAAATAACAACCCTATTGTTTACCGAATACTTTGCAATATTCATAATAAGCCTCCTATGTTTGAGTTAGTCTTTTCTGTCAACAATTTCACGGCTTGTTTATCGATTAAGAAAGTGGCACCTGCAATCACAACTTGCTCACCTTCGTTAAGTCCCTTACGTACCAGGATTTTATCATTTGCCAGTAGACGAATCACATCAACCTCACGCTGATTCACCACCTGCTCCTTAGGATTATAAACCCAAACAATACTCTTTCCTTTATAGTTAACAACCGAATTCACAGGAATTTCGAAACCTGAATCGGTACTTTCTTCACTGATCTCGATATTTAAACTGGCATTCATGCCCGGACGTAGATTTTTAGCTTCATCCTTATTTAAATAAACAGTAATCGGATAAACCTGATTGTAACCAGCCGTCTTTTTACTAATCTCCTTAAGTTTAGCACCAACAATTCGGGTTCTGCCATTTTTTATCGTACAGCTAAATGATTTAAACTGATCAGAATGACTGGCAATACTTTCAGGTACACCAGATTTCACCTCAAGAACTGAAACATCAAGCAGGGTTAGAATTGGATAACCCGCAGCAACCTTTTCGTAGTTTTCAACTAATTTTGCTTGCACGTAACCATCAAAAGGGGCAAATAATTTGGTGTCATTTAAGGCATTCTTCACCTTATTATAATTCGATTCAGCCATAGCTGCTGCAACTTCAACCTTTTCTTTCGTGCTCTCAGGTACCGATTGTTTCTCATACAATTCCTGATAACGTTTGGCATCCTGCTTGGCATGCTCCCAATTGGTTTTTGCAGCTTCCAAACTAACCTGAAAATCGCGTGGATCAATTTGAGCCAATAAATCCCCTTTTTTCACAAACATGCCTTCCTTTACATTAAGCTGAACCAAAGGACCCGGAACCCTGAAAGCCAATTTCACCTCACGCGATTCCTGAACTTTTCCAGGGAAGGTGTGCGTTATTGTATTGTTTCTACTCTCAACAGTCATAACCTTTACAGGTCGTACTGGCTTTTCCACTGCCGTTTTAGGCTTGCATCCAAAAAGGAGGCTGGATAATATTAAGCCTGCTCCTAATAGTCTTATTGTTGTCATTTAATTCTGATTTAAATATTTCAGTTTATAAATTCGCTTCAACTAATTAAACGTTTGTTTAATTTGTGTTTCCAAAAAAAACACACAATATCATTGCGGTTTAGTTATCAATTCTAATTTGCCTTACCCAACTGTAAATCCAGATAATCCTGAACAAACAGATGTAAATATCTTCGGATCTCATTATTATTCTGACTTGAGAAACTCGAATTTCCAAGTGCAATATCCATTGCCCTGGGGGTTGACAAGGCTTTATTAACCATTCCCATCACCATTACGGGCAACATCCTGCAAATATCATCATCCAA
The DNA here is from genome assembly GCF_004217115.1 of Ancylomarina subtilis. Classification (NCBI taxonomy): domain Bacteria; kingdom Pseudomonadati; phylum Bacteroidota; class Bacteroidia; order Marinilabiliales; family Marinifilaceae; genus Ancylomarina; species Ancylomarina subtilis. The sequence continues at coordinate 2,545,246 of NZ_SHKN01000001.1, forward strand.
ATCAGGTTTACAAGCTTTTATACAATTGTAGATATAATCGTTGCTTCTCGATATTATAGCCAGGATAAGATCGACAATAGTCTGATTTCGATTCAACGATAATTCAGTACCAAAAACATAGCTCACCAAATCATGATCAACAAAATGATCCACATAAGTTCGAAACAACAGAGATATTCTCTCTCGAGGTTCCAAATCAAGATCCTTAATATGCTTTGTTTTTTCCTGCATGTTATTTGATGTTTGATTAATTAAATCAACCAAAACACCTTCCTTCGATTTAAAATAATAGGAGATCATCGCAATATTAACCCCTGCTTCCCTGGCAATTTGCCTCACACTGGTCCCATCGAAACCATTCTTAACAAATAACTGCGCCGAGGCATTCAAAATTTTACTTCTGCTATCTTCCATTATTTCTAAATTTGCCTCAAAGTTAAACGTTTGTTTAAATTCGACAAATATTTTTTTGAAATTTTAACCATTCCATCTAAATCACTCAATATAAAAGGACTAATCAAACCAATAACAAGCATCTCAATTTCTAAATAGGATCGATAGAAATGGTAAACTCACAATTTCAAAACCGATCTCAATTTGGTATTACAAGCAAGTCCATTACTTTTGAGGGATTCAAACAATTATATTTTATGCGATTTGTTGGCGTACCACAATTTTTAAAAAGACTTTTCTCCCGTCTCATTTGGGACTACAATACAGGAGAGAAAATTGTTTACATCACCTTTGATGATGGGCCTATTCCAGAGTCCACACCCTGGACCCTAAAGCTTCTTAGCGATAAGAATGTAAAAGCGACTTTCTTTTGCGTAGGCGATAATGTGAGAAAATATCCGGAAATTTATCAGCAGATTTTGAAGGAGGGTCATGCCGTTGGTAATCACACCCACAATCACTTAAGAGGTTTTACAAATCAAACGCAAAGCTATGTCAATAATGTAAGACTGGCGAGTCAATATATCAATTCCGAACTCTTTCGCCCTCCTTATGGCATGATTAAACGCTCCCAAGCCAAACAACTTTTAAAGAATTATAAAATCGTCATGTGGGATGTTCTGAGTCAGGATTATCGACAAGATATCAGCCCTGAGTCATGCTACAAAGCGGTATTAAAAAACATCAAGCCTGGTTCCATTATTCTTTTCCACAACCATGTGAAATCTGAGAAAAATATGCGTTATGCCTTGCCTCGCTTGATTGATGAACTAAGAAACAGAGGCTTTGAATTTGGGGTTTGTAAATAAAAAAAAGAGCAGAACCCAATTAAGATTCTGCTCTTCTTATATTTATCTCAACGAGATCTAATTCTCTGTCGTCTCTCCTCCAAATTCCATCAAGTAAGCTTTGATAGAAGCATCCAAATCGCCATCTAAAACAGCCTGTACATTTGAGGTTTCGTGGCCTGTACGCACATCTTTTAGCTTTTGTAAGTTTTTATCTGATGATTAAATAGGCGTAAAGAATATTCATCAGATAATTTATCTCAACAGTAAATCAATTTATCTGATGATTTTCAGGATGTAGACTATTCTTTGGATAAAATTAATGTCTCCCAAAGCTGCAGTTCAGATTTATCTGATTCATGAATGTTCATCAGATAATTTACATCGACCGTAAACGAATTTATCCGATAAATTTTCATCTTCTAAACGATTTATCGGATAAATAGACTCGGTTAATCCTTCTTAATTTTTCAAATCATAATCTTTTCTTAAGTCAAGAATTAAACTTATCTTCCTGTTAAACTTAAACATTAAGATATGGATTTTGAAAGTGGACATATCTATCATATCCTCAACCAAGGAAATAACAGAAGGAAAATTTTCTTTAAAAGAGATAACTACCTCTATTTTATTAAGAAAATAAGAACACACATTCTCCCATATGCAGATATTATTGCATGGTGTTTAATGCCTAACCATTTTCATTTAATGGTGCACGTCAATAACACAGAGATTACTGTTAATCCCAACACTGGAAATGAAAAATTAAGAAGTATCAACAGCTCTATAGCCATAATGCTTCATTCATATACAAGAGCTATTAATAAAGTTGAAAATACATCCGGTTCTCTTTTTAGAGCAAGAACAAAAGCTTATTGTTTGGATAAAATTGAATCTGCAGATCACGTCTGGTATTCTGATAATGGTATAAGCATGATAAATACAGATCACTCGACAAGATATCATCTGCAAACCTGCTTTAATTATATTCACAATAATCCAAGTGCAGCGAAATTGGTAGAGTGTAATACCGATTGGGAGTTTTCTTCTGCAATTGACTATGCCGACAGACGAAATGGTAATCTGGTGAATAAAGACATTGCTATAAAGCTAGGGCTAATATAATTGAGAGTTATCTGATGAATTGTTTTTTAAGTCTATTAATTCATCTGATAACTTTTATTTCTCAATATCAATATACTCTAATCTAGATTTATCCGATAAATTCTCATATTGTAAAAAATTTATCAGATAAATGAATTCGGTTAATCCTCCTTGTTCTCGCCTCCAAATTCCATTAAATAGGCTTTAATAAAACCATCCAGATCGCCATCTAATACGGCTTGTACATTTGAGGTTTCGTGACCTGTTCGAACATCTTTCACCATTTTGTAAGGCTGCATCACATAGGAACGGATTTGAGATCCCCACTCTATTTTTTTCTTAGTGCCTTCAATCTTATCTAGCTCTTCCTGACGCTTACGCAATTCCAGCTCGTAAAGCTGCGATTTAAGCAAGCGTAAAGCGTTCTCACGGTTACCAAGTTGCGAACGGGTTTCGGTGTTCTCTATGATGATGCCAGTGGGTGCATGCCGCAAGCGAACGCCCGTCTCCACCTTATTCACATTCTGACCTCCTGCTCCCCCCGATCGGAATGTATCCCAGGTGATATCAGCAGGGTTGATTTGAATATCAATCGTATCATCAATAGCGGGATAAACATAGACCGAAGCAAAGGTTGTCATTCGCTTATTGGCCGCATTAAAGGGCGATAAACGCACCAAACGATGCACGCCTGTCTCCGATTTTAAGAATCCGTATGCAAAATCACCTTCAAATTCGAGAGTTGCTGATTTAATTCCAGCCTCATCGCCTTCCTGATATTCCAATTGTCGAACCTTGTAACCATTAGCTTCACCATAGCGCAAGTACATGCGATAAAGCATGCCTGCCCAATCTAAACTCTCGGTTCCTCCAGCCCCGGAATTGATCTTTAGGATGGCTCCCATCTGATCTTCTTCCTTGCGAAGCATATTCTTCAACTCCAACTCTTCGAGCAATTTCTTTGTTAAAGCATATTGCGCATCAACTTCTTCCGGAGAGGCTTCCCCCTCTTTTGCAAATTCGTAAAGCACCTGTAAATCATCTTCTGAAGCTTTCACCTCATCATAGGATTCAACCCAGGATTTCAAACTTCTAACCTTCTTCATTTGCACCTCAGCCTCCTTAGGATTGTCCCAAAAACCGGGTGCCTGTGTGCGCAAGTCTTCTTCTTGTATCTGGATTAATTTGGCATCAATGTCAAAGATACCTCCTCAGCGCTATCGTGCGCTCCGCTAAATCTTTTAGCTGGTCATTTGTTATCATATGTATGTGATTTTATAATCGAGAATCAAAGTTAACAAAATTCATTTGTTATACCCCACAAGACGCGATTCATCCTCACTCTTTAAAAGTGAAGCGATGCAAAATTTAATCTTAAGAACTATGATTTTAAGGTACTGGATCGTGCCCGTGTCCGCCCCAGGGATTACAGGACAAAATGCGTTTTATAGCCAGGTAGCTCCCCTTAAATGGGCCGTGAGCCTTTAGGGCTTGAATAGCGTATGTAGAACAAGTCGGTGTGTATCGGCATGCCGAAGGAGTCATGGGGGAAATAAACATCTGATAAAACCTAATCGGCAGTATCATGACGAAAAGTATCGCCTTCTTCAATTTGCTTAACAAACTTGTCATATTCAGGTCCTATACGCCGAAGAGCTTTTACGAGTTTCGTATCCATCTCGGCTGATTTCAGAATTGTTTTAGGCAAATATACAATCATAAACGATATTTGTGCCTCTCTGTCATTCAAATCCTTATAAAGCAGGTGTTTATTCAAACGGTAAATTTCACGAATTCTTCGTTTCAATAAATTACGTTTAACCGCCTGCTTAAAACTCCTTTTAGTGACTGTAATAGCAACCTGAGCTGGAAAGTCAACATCAAGTGGTGTACTTTTCCACACGATACGGAAAGGATAACACGTAAAGCCTCTGCCTTCAGCAAACAAGCTCGAAATGCGCTTTTTGTGACAAAGGCGTTCCTCTTTTGTAAAACGATAGCGTACAGAATCGGTCATGTATAATGGATAAAAGGAGCTTGAAGCTTAAATTTACTAAAAAAGTATCTATATCAGAAAGATGCCTTGGGGATAATAAAAAAGGGGAAAGCAACTTTCCCCAATTCAGTTTGAAGAGATCTTCTACAATAGAAAAATCATCTTTCAATATTTTATTTGTCCTTGTTCTCTTTGTTGTATGCCTTAATAAATTGATCCAAAGCCATGGTCATTGATGGTGCCTGTGGCATTGGAGCTTGAATATCAAGACGAAGGTTTGCGTCTTTTACAGCTTTTGATGTTGCTGGACCAAAGGCTGCTATTACTGTCCCATTCTGTTCAAAATCAGGGAAGTTTTGTAATAGAGATTTAATTCCAGATGGGCTATAAAAAGCAAGAATATCGTAATTTACATCAGCCAAATCTGACAAATCACTACTGACTGTCTTATAAAGAATAGCTTTGGTGTATTTTATCTTATTTTTATTCAATAAAGCTGGAATAGATTGCTTATGAATATCTGAAAGAGGCAATAAGAATTTTTCTTTTTTGTGCTTTACGATTGTGTCAATCAGATCTTCAAAAACTCTTACTCCAAAGAAAATTTTTCTTTTACGATACACGATATATTTCTGAAGATAAAAAGCCGTTGATTCCGAAATACAGAAATATTTCATATCATCTGGAATCGTAACGCGCATTTCTTCAGCAATTCTAAAGAAATGATCAATCGCCGTTCTACTAGTAAAAATTACCGCAGTATGGTCTAGAATATTGATTCTCTCTTGTCTGAATTCTTTGGCACTTATACCTTCAACTTGAATGAAAGGGCGAAAATCAATTTTTAAGTTGTACTTTTCTGCCAGATCGAAATAAGGCGATTTTTCCGTTTGGGGCTTCGGTTGCGAAACTAATATTGTTTTGATTTTCAAGGCTATAATCTTTAATTAAAACATTATTTTCCACTCTTAGATTACTATCCTACTAATAATTTGTAAATCATTAGCAAAGGGAGTATTTCCAGAGCGCAAAGATACAAAATCATATAAAATATAGAAACATGTTTACGCAATAATATTTTTAAGCCCCTTGCAATTCTTAATATAAAGAAGAAGAAAACCATGAAAAGACCTATGTTTACGAGCCATTCCATCGCTTGAGGCCGCACAAAAGGCAGTGCAATAATCACCGGAAAGAGGAATAATCCAAGGTTCTTATTGTATAAAAACACCGTAAATAGGTATTCTTTACACTCATTTTTCCCCTTAAACACATAACCTAAACTCCTTATTACAATACTTTTCCCAACATATAAAAGAAGAATAGCAAGAAAAATTAAAGCGAATTCTTTAAACCCATTATCCAAACCCGAACTTAGGGAAACGTAGTTGAGAATGTTGACAGCAAACAATGAAATATTAACAACAAATAAAAGGTTAACGATCATTGACCCCTTCACCATATTGATATTCTTTTCCAGAAAAAGATTATTCGCTGTGTGGGAGTTAAAAATAGATTCAACAAGTTTCGACAAATATTTCCCAAACAAAAATTTAGCTGAAGCGAGTAAAAACAAAGAAAACAGAATAATCCCTACGAGCCAGTCATTTCCAAATCCAATATTCTGAAAGCGTGCAATTTCCTTACCCCCATACTTAGGCGCATGCTGAATAAATGCCTGCCTTGTACTATCAGCAAGAGCTAGAGAGTCCTTCACTAACAAACTTGAATCGTTTATAATTGAATCCGACTCATACAAAGCCGATTCTGCTGATAAGGAATCTTTAAGCATCAAGGTCCCTTGAGCCAGAGTATCACTATTGACAGATTTCTTTTGCGAGTTCCCAACCGTTGCAGTTGTATCAACACGTTCAGCATGTTTTTGAATAAAATCAGGGGAACAATTGGTCTTCATAGTTAATAAAAAATCTTTCAAAATTTGTTTTCACAAATATACGGGAATAAAAGAAATCTAAACTGGGAAATAACCCTTGAAATAACATTTCTTTGCTCAGTGCCCTATACATATTAAAAACACAACGAAACATCAGGTGAATGGATTAGCAAATCCTAATAAAATAAAAAGCATTTGGGTCCACCGATGCTCAAAATCCCTAACAATTTTAAAACAAGCTTTTCAGTTTGAAACTTTCTTTGGGTTTAATACCTCGGGCTGTTTTCTCCAATGAACAGCATTCGTTCTGAATATCGTGCTGAAAAAAGAGCGTGTAATTTTTCTCTACGGCTTCCTTCAAAAAGTCTTCTTTTTCCTTAAGAACAACAGTCGGAAAGAGATCGTAAGCTGCTATCCATTTCAAATTCACATTAGCCAAAGTCGGAATAAAGTCCGCAGTAAAAGCAATGGTTTTATCTGTATCATGAACAAGAACTGCCATCAAACCCTTTGTATGTCCATTAAACTGTCTAACTTCCACATTAGGAAAAAGTTCTCCATCCTTCTCAACCAGATTTAACTTACCCGCTTCGAATATTGGCATCATGTTTTCAGGGAAATAACTGTCACCTTCGCGAACATTAGGGTTTAGGTAATTCTCCCACTGTGCTTTGCTCACCCAATGTGTCGCATTCGGAAATACCAACTCCAATTCTTTTGTTCCCGCCTTATAACGAGTCGCACCACCACAATGATCAAAATGAAGATGTGTAAAAATCACATCTGTAATATCCTCAAAGTCACAACCCAATTTACTAAGTGACGATTGAAGCGTATCGTCTCCCCAAAGGTGATAATGGCTGGTGTAAGAGTCAGCCTGCTTGTCGCCTGTTCCATTATCAATTAAGATGCGGCGATCACCATCAACAATAAGCATACTTCTCAGGGCGCAATCACAAAGATTATTTTCATCAGCAGGATATTTTTTATTCCACATGAACTTAGGAACAACACCAAACATTGCACCACCATCGCATTTAAAATTCCCGGTTTCTATTGAATAGATTTGCATTTTCTTCATTATTTTTTTTCGAATTGCAGAAGCAAATAATACTAAAACAAGCCGCTTGATAAATCAACATTAAACGATTAATGCTTAAAGTAAGAAAGAAAAAATAATACTGCCAATCACAGAGGATTTGATTATATTTAACTTTCATTTGTTTTCAGTCAGTATTACTTCATAAAACCAATAAAATCCATTCAAAACAAAGGTTTTAATTTAAAGTAACAGATAAGACAGATCTTATTAACAACCTGAAAAAAAACACAAAACACATTTAAATACAATTCGTTCAAAATTTTTGATTGATGCCACCATTAATCAAGCTAAAAATATTATCAATGCGAGTACATTTTATTGCCATTGGCGGAGCTGCTATGCACAATCTGGCGCTTGCCCTACACAAAAAAGGATTTAAGGTTTCAGGATCAGATGATGAAATATTTGACCCTTCGAAAAGTCGATTGGAAAAATACGGTTTGCTCCCTGAAGAATGGGGCTGGTTTCCAAACAAAATTACATCAGATATTGACGCCATCATTTTAGGCATGCATGCCAGAATTGATAACCCCGAACTACTAAAAGCAAAAGAACTGGGGCTAAAAATCTACTCATACCCGGAATACATCTACGAACAAACCAAGGACAAAACCCGCGTTGTGATTGGCGGATCACATGGCAAAACGACCACCACATCGATGATTATGCATGTTTTAAAGTGCAATCAGATCGACTTTGATTATATGGTTGGAGCGCAAATAGAAGGCTTTGACACCATGGTAAAACTCAGTGAAGATGCAAAGATCGCTGTTTTCGAAGGAGACGAATACCTCGCCTCGCCTATCGATCCTCGTCCGAAATTCCATCTCTATCACCCGCATATTGCTCTGTTGACTGGTATTGCATGGGATCATATCAATGTCTTTCCTACCTTCGAAAACTACTTAAGTCAATTCGAGACCTTCATCAACTTTATTAAACCTGGTGGTAGCCTCATCTATTTTGAAAACGATCAGCATATTGCTAAGATGGTTCAAAAGAAAAGAGATGACATCTCATACAGACCTTACAAGTCGCACCCCCACAAAGTGGATAATGGCATCAGTTCATTAATTACAAAAAATGGCGAGTTTGAATTATCAATCTTTGGCGAACACAATCTCCAAAACCTACAAGGGGCCTACCTAATCTGCAAGGAATTAGGTCTAAGTGACGAGCAATTTTATTCCTCGATAAAAAGTTTTGGAGGAGCAGCCAAACGTTTACAAAAATTAGCCCAAAACAAACAGACCATCGTTTATCAGGATTTTGCCCACTCGCCTTCTAAACTTGAAGCCACGACCCAAGCTGTGAAAAATCAGTTTCCTGACAGAAAGCTTATTGCCTGTATGGAACTTCACACATTCAGTAGTTTGAAAGAAGAGTTTCTGCCTGAATACAATGGCAGCATGTCATTTGCAGATGTTGCCATGGTATATTTCAACCCCAAAACAGTTGAACACAAAAAATTGACACCCATCACCATTCAACAGGTTCAAGAAGCATTTGGCGGCGATAACTTGAAAGTTTATACGGACTCTCAAGTTTTATTAACAGATTTAATGCAATTAAACTTCGAAAAAACGAATCTCCTTCTAATGAGCTCTGGCAACTTTTCCGGTTTAAACCTAAAAGAAGTCGCTGATAAAATTATCATGAAGGCATAAACGACTCAGTCTTGATACGAATAATAGTGGGAGGTGCTAAAAACGGCACCTCTTATTTTTATCCTGCTTTTATGATTGATCTAAATTCTTCAAACATTGATGGTCCTACCACAAACAAAGGTCTTCTTACTTAATCTCTAAAAGTATTCCAACATCTCTTATGTCAGAATTAAGTACAACTGATAGTGATAACAGCACTCTGTACTCAATTTATAAAAAATCAAAAAGGACGCTAAATACCAGACTGTTAGAAAAAACAGTTAAAAAACATAGAGAATATTTCTCTAGATATACTTACATTTGCGCTCAGCTAATTTTTAAATACGACATCATGGTGCATACTATTGGGGACAACAATTCCCTTTTCAACCAATTTATAGCTGAAATTCGCGACGTAAATGTTCAAAACGATCCTTTACGATTCAGAAGAAACCTAGAAAGAGTAGGTGAAATCTTTGCTTATGAAATCAGCAAAACTTTTAATTACTCTGAAAAAGACGTTCAAACGCCACTTGGAACTGCAAAAATGAATCTTCCTGAAGATGAAGTTGTGGTTGCTTCTATCCTTAGAGCGGGTTTACCATTACACAATGGCCTGTTAAACTACTTTGATCGTTCAGAAAATGCTTTCATTTCAGCTTACCGTAAGTATAACGAAAAGGGTGAATTCGAGATTAAGTTCGAGTACATTTCATCTCCTTCTATCGATGGGAAAGTTGTTATTTTAGCTGATCCTATGCTTGCTACTGGTTCATCAATGGAATTAGCTTACAAAGCTTTATTCACCAAAGGAACACCTAAGCATGTACACATTGTATCCGTTATTGCAAGTGCTGAAGGAGTTGAATTTGTGAAAGAAAAACTTGCCGGAGAGAATATTACACTTTGGATGGGAGCTATCGATCCAGAATTGAACTCAAAATCGTACATTGTTCCAGGTTGTGGTGATGCCGGCGATTTAGCTTTTGGTGCAAAACTATAAGAAAAATCATTTATCAGATATAAAAAAAGACCTGCAAATTGCAGGTCTTTTTTTATATCTCAACACAAGCTCTTCAAGCCTATTTTTTTAATATCTCTTTATATTTCTGATGATCCTTGAGCGTATTCATTGCTTCTTTTAAAACCTTATCATCACGAAGTGCATACAAGATTCCTCCGGTTTGATATTGGTATCGCTTCACAATTTCATGTGCCAGGAGAGTCTTAATCTCTTTTTCAAACATATTCAAGTCGCGATCAAGATTTGGAGTCAATTTCGCCGTTATATGGTCAAACTCTTCCTCTGCTATCTTAAAATATTTTTCCTCTTTTGCGGCCTTTTTAAGTGCTTCTAAAATTTCTGTACTTTCTGATTCATATTCAAATTTTTCCGCTTTCAAAAACTGCTTAAAATCTTCATAATCTTCATCTGAAATCTCAAAAGAAGTCGCATCTGCAATCTCAGAATGCTTATTGGCATAAAGTGTTGCGTAATCGAAGATCTTGAACTTGCGAATTAAACCAACCGACAAGCTGCTATACAGATCAAGATCAACTTTCACATCTGGCAGAATACCCCCTCCGTCACGAACAATACGTCCATTTTTGGTTTTAAACTCGCTAATAAGCGTATCAGGTACTTTCCCTACACTCCCATCTTTATTTCGATGGGTATAATCCAATGCTTGAATACATCTTCCACTTGGAATATAATACTTTGCTGTTGTAACCTTCAACTTTGAGTTATAGCTTAAATTACGAGTTGTCTGTACAAGCCCTTTCCCAAAGGTGCGTTGCCCAACAATCACACCTCTGTCTAAATCCTGAATAGCCCCTGAAACAATTTCAGATGCCGAAGCCGACCCTCTACTAACAAGAACAGCGATTGGAATATCAGTATCCATAGGAACTTTCTCTGCTTTATAGTCTTTATCCCACTGGCTGACTTTTCCTTTTGTACTGACAATACTTTCACCCTTGGCAACAAAAAGATTAACAATATCAACTGCTTGATCCAATAAGCCCCCTGGGTTACCTCTCAAGTCAAGAATAATTGATTTTGCGTGCTGCTCCTCTAATTCACGTAAAGCATTTCTAACTTCACCGGCCGCCTTATTGGTGAACTGATTCAAATTGATATAACCAATTGAATCCTCCAGCATCCCATGATAAGGAACCGATTTTAATTGAATTTCAGCTCGAACAACCTCTTTTTCAATCAACTTATCCACACCCGGACGACGAATCTTAATGGTAAGTGGCATGTTAGCCTGACCTTTCAGAAGATTGCTAACATCAGCTGTTTCCTTTTTATCGATTTTAATCCCATTAATCTCAACAAATATATCACCCGCCTTTAGGCCTGCTTTATCTGCGGGAAGATCCTTATATGGTTCAGCAACAATAATATCATCCCCATGCTTACTGATTAATGATCCAATTCCAGCATACTCGCCCGTTGTCATCAACTTAAAATCTTCCATTTCAGACTCCGGAATATAGGTTGTATACGGATCAAGAGATGCAAGCATAGCATCCATACTTTTTTTAATCAGATCACCAGCATCAATCTCATCAACATAAAACATATTTAGCTCTCTAAAAAGAGTATGATAAATGTTTAGATTCTTACTGATTTCGAAATTCTTTTCGTCCCTGTTGAATCCATAAAAAGCCCCACTACAAAAGAGTATGGCAGCCAACATTATCAGGATTCCTTTCTTCTTAAATACCTTCATATTTCGAGATTTGAATTTGTAGATTTCTATAAGTGAATTCAGATGTTTAAATAGCAGGTGCCAAGAACAATTTTACAAAATATTCACCAAACATCTAATTCCACAGCTTCTGAGCAGCTGTAAGTCAAAGATAGAAAATATGATTAAAGCTTGGGGTTTTTATTAACATTTATTAATGATGCTGATAATGATACTAAAGTTAAAGGGAAATTTTCGCTACCATCCTACTAAACAAAAACTTAGCTCCCTTATCATGTGAAAGTTAATTTTCATCAAACAAATGAATAAATAATCTTTCAACATTCAATTTCAAATAAATACCCGAAAGTCTTATACTTAAAGGGCTCAGGTAGAAACGCCCATCACAAACAAGCCCTAAACACCCAATTCTCAGACAATTATATTTTGAAAACTCAAATATATTGCCTAACTTTTTTCTAGAATTGGATCATTATCTAATTCTTTGGGTTAGTATTTATTAACTCCTTACTTGTTCGGAAGTTAATAACGGTTAGTGGTTACAAAGCGATGAAGTTTCTTCATCGCTTTGGTACTTTATAACAGTCTGCAATATTTTTCACTAGAAATAACTAATTTTAGGGCAAATTAATTCTGATAATTAATCTATGCACAGCCTTCTTTCTTATCTCAAATATTTCCTTTTCCCCTTTAGTCTCATTTATGCAGTCATCCTTTCGGTTCGAAATTTAATGTTTGATTGCGGCTATTTAAAATCTAAATCATTCGATTTGCCAATTATTTCTGTTGGGAATATTTCTGTTGGAGGTACGGGTAAAACACCACACACTGAATACCTCATCAAACTTTTGCAAGACAAATACCGCTTGGCCAGTTTAAGTCGAGGTTATAAACGTCAATCGAAAGGTTTTGTATTAGCAGATCAAAACTCGAATTCACACGATTTGGGTGATGAGCCGATGCAAATGAATCGAAAGTTTCCAAAACTGAATGTTGCTGTTGATGCCGATAGAGTTAATGGGGTTAAAGAACTCCTCTCTGCTAAAAGAAATCTAAAATTGGATTGCATTCTCCTTGATGATGCCTACCAACACAGGTATATTAAACCCGGCTTATCTATTCTACTGATCGATTACAATCGCCCCATTACAACTGATTTTGTAATGCCCATGGGACGCCTTAGGGAAAGATCAGCCGGAAAGAAAAGGGCAGATATTATCATTGTAAGTAAGTGTCCGGCTAATTTAAGCCAGTCTGAAGCCGAAAAATTGAAAAAAGAAATCAGACCTCTTCCACATCAAAAGTTGTACTTTACCTGTCTGGATTATGCTCCCATAGAGTCTGTATTTAATGCCGATACTGAAACCCAAAGCTTAAGTGATTCGAAAAAAGAATCATTGGGCATTGTTCTGGTTACAGGGATTGCAAATCCTTCTCCTCTGAGAAAGTATTTGAAGCATTTTTGTTCTGAATTCGATGAAATTCAATTTCCGGATCATTACACATTTAAAGACAAAGATCTTGATCAGATCGAGAACACATTCAATCAGCTTAAAGCAAAAAATAAAATCATTATCACCACAGAAAAAGACGCTGTTCGCTTTCTGGATATGTCGATAAAATCAAATGTTCTCAAAGAAAACATGGCTTATATTCCTCTGCAAATCAAATTCCTGAATCAGACAAACACCATTTTTGACCAACAAATCACGGAATTTGTAGAGAGTTACAATTAAAAGCTGATTTTAATAAAGGCTCATTGGAAAAGGAAGCTTATCTAAAATAACAGCCCTCTGGCTTTGAAATATTTAATAAATCAAAACTCTTTCTTAGCTTTGTCGAAATTAATCAAAATTTAGACAAGCTTCTTGAACTATAGCGTAATACAAAACCAAGTATTACACTGGTGAATCATCATCGAGTTGAAGGACTAAAAACAAGTAAACATGTACGAAAATTTAAAGCAAAGCATCGAAGCTGCCTGGGAAGACAGAAGTCTTTTGAAGACCCCTGAAGTTCAGGAAAATATTAACACCATTATTGAATTGCTTGACAAAGGCACATTACGAACAGCCGAGCCTGTTGAAAATGGTTGGCAAGTGAACGAATGGGTTAAAAAAGCTGTCATCCTGTATTTTCCAATTCGCAAAATGGAAACCATTGAAGTAGGCCCTTTCGAATTCCACGATAAAATGGCTCTTAAAACCAATTATGCAGAGCTGGGTGTACGTGTTGTTCCTCACGCTGTATCACGTTACGGTGCATTCCTAGCCCGCGATGTGGTTATGATGCCTTCGTATGTGAATATTGGTGCTTACGTTGATGAAGGGACCATGGTTGACACCTGGGCAACAGTTGGTTCATGCGCACAAATTGGCAAACATGTACACTTGAGTGGTGGCGTGGGCATTGGTGGTGTTTTAGAGCCAATTCAAGCTGCACCAGTGATTATCGAAGATAACTGTTTCATTGGATCACGCTGCATTGTGGTTGAAGGCGTACATCTTGAAAAAGAAGTGGTTCTGGGAGCAAATGTTGTTCTTACAAAATCGACTAAAATTATTGATGTAACCGGTGAAGAACCCGTAGAGTATGATGGTTTTGTACCAGCTCGTTCAGTTGTGATTCCAGGTACCAGAACCAAGAAGTTCCCTGCCGGCGAATATCAGGTTCCTTGTGCCCTTATCATCGGAAAACGAAAAGCTTCAACCGATCTTAAAACATCATTGAACGACGCTCTGCGTGAGTACGATGTTGCCGTATAATTATTATCTGATAGAAAGATGCATAACGATATAAAACAAGCTTTAGAGGTCCTTAAAAAAGGAGGCGTAATTCTTTACCCAACCGATACGATTTGGGGTATTGGCTGCGATGCAACCAATGTGGAAGCTGTAAAAAGGGTGTACCAAATAAAGCAACGCGAGGATTCAAAGTCGATGTTGGTTCTAATGGAAAACCCAAACCGCATAAGCTCCTATGTTGATGAAGTTCCGGAGATTGCTTTGGATTTAATTGAAGTTGCAGAAAAGCCAACTACAATTATCTATTCAGGTGCCAAAAACCTTGCTAAAAATCTAATAAACTCAGATGGAAGTATTGGTATTCGAATTACTGAAGAAGCCTTTACGCAGCAGTTGATCCAACGCTTTCGCAAGCCAATTGTATCTACTTCGGCAAATATTAGCGGTGAGAAACCTGCACAAAATTTCACCGAAATCAATCAGGATATTATCGACGCGGTTGATTATGTGGTTGAATACCGTCAGAATGAAATGACAAAAGCTCAGGCATCAAGTATTATCAAAATTGGAGCCGATTGGGGGATTCAGATCATACGGGAATAAGGCATGCCCGAAAAATAAAAAAAACAACAAGCCCTTAACTTTCAAAAGTTAAGGGCTTGTTACTTGATGTAAATATCAAACTTAAATCAATTCATTTTAACGACTTTAATTCTGCGTTTTAAAAGAGAAACATTCAAATCTTGAGTCATTGCCATAGGTTCTCCATCAAGGTGATAGGTTTTTGAATTCGACTGGATATTCAGTTCACTCGCTCTTAAATAGGTCATATATTTTGAATTCTTAAGCTTACCTGTAAACATCTTGTAAACCAAAATTGGAGATAAAATCAATGGGTATTTCTTCATCAGCACCACCTCTAACAAACCATCGTCGTATTTTGCCTCGGGTGCAATAATGGCATTATTCCCAAACTGCCTTGTATTAGCCAAATAGATTCCCCAAAAATTTCCAGTAAGCTTAACCTGCCCTAAAGAAAGTTCAACGGCAATCGGCTTATAAGAAAAAAGGCCTTTTAAAGTACAGTAGATATATTTCTTAAGCCCACGAAACTTACTCCCATCAAAGAGGGACGCGACATGACTATCGAAACCCAAGCCGGCCACATTTATAGAATAATCATTATTGATCTTTGCAATATCAACCTCACGAATTTCCCCTTTTAGCATATTGCCAATAAGCTGTTCAACATTGTTTGTAAAACCCAGTTCTCTGGCAAATCCATTCCCCGATCCGTTAGGCAAAACAGCTAAAACGAGCTCATCATTGGCGACCAGATGTTTTAGAGTACAATTCACGCTACCATCTCCACCACAAATGACAACAATCTTATAATTCTTTATCTTATCGATAAAAAGATCATGAAACTCCTGAAGACTTTGGGTTAAAACATAATCGATATCATGCCCACTATTTTTTATTTGCCTGATAATACTATCTGGCTTCTGCTTTCCAGAATTTGGGTTGATAACAAAAAGGATATCACGAGCTTCGATTTGCATGGAACTGTTTTTAATTCAAAATATTGGGACTCAAACCCTCCTTGACATAGACAGAAGGGGCTTGTCTATTGACAATCAAGGCCAAAAATAAAAGATTTTTCAATTAAGTCAAGCTCAATTGGCTAATAAGAAATTTTAAACGGAAAATGAGATGCTTCTGCAGATTGGGATCGTAACGTACCTAATTTTTAACACGTACTTCTTTTTGCCCCACATAAATATTGTGATCAGAAGTTCTATACTTTGCAACAACATTCACAAGGGTATCAAGAACTTGCCCCTTATTAAAAAGGAAATCAATTCGACCAGATCCTTTTTCAGCAGATATGACTTTTGCTCTGACAGGAATGTATTTATTCTCAACCAAACGCGTGATGTAAAACTCCACATTCTTTGAATAATTATTCAGAAACATTTTCAACGTGACTCTATCGGACCGAACAAACTGTTGCGATTCTATTGATGGGAAGACTTTTCGTAAACTTCCATTACGTTTGTATTCTTTTAGTCCAATTCCTGGCTCCCCCCTTTTATAAGGCGTTTCAGCCCAAAGTCTCCCATTGGAATAAAACTTCTTTTGTATGCCGTCTTTTTTATCATTCACATAAGGAGTTAGGGAATAAACCTGTCCATTCTTATGATATTTTTTGGCCATTCCGTTCAACTCATCTCCTACATATATGACCTCATCACTCAGTTCTCCAGTATCATAATAAACACGGGCAACACCTTCTCTTATCCCATTTTTGTAAAAGGTCTCAGATTTTAACTTATCCCCATTATATCTTTTTACCCAACCTTCCAATACTTCGCCATCCTCATTTTTGATGACCGTTTCTTGTGCGTTCTTAGACTGGCAAGCAAATAACAGGAATATTGAGAGAATATAGAGTAACTGTTTCATTATTATAAATTCGGTTATTTCATAAAAATAAATAAAGCTAGTGAATAATAAAATTTAGGGATCGAATAATAGATTATCAATAAAGGATATAAGCATCAGAACTACAGCTTGAAACTTAACCTCACCCCATCCGTTTCCGCTTTATCAGATAAGCTTGTAAGACGTCTTTAAAGGGTTTATGGATATCAGCCTCAACAAAATCGATAGCAAATTGACTACACAGCAGTTTCATTTCATCGTAAAAAGCGGCTTGCTTTTGAATAAAAGCATCACGAACCTCTGATGGATTCAATTTTAAGCTCTCCCCAGTTTCCATATCAATAAACCTGGATGGACGATTGGCATATTTAAAGTCATTTTCCAAGTCATGATCCGTTACAGCAAACAAAACCACTTCATGCTTATTGTAACGCAAATGCTGAAGAGCTTCCAGTATTTCCTGAGGACTATCATCCCCCATCAAATCGGAAAAAATAACGATTAAAGAACGCTTATGAATGGCCTCAGCTAAGTGGTGAATATTTTCAGAAAACTTCGTATTTCGGTTTAAACCAATCTCTTCCTTATTATAAATCTTTAACAGCTCAGCATAAAGTCGCTGCGCGTGTGCAACAGATAGTTTTGCTGGGGTTAGCAATTCAATCTCATCTGAGAAAGTAGCCAGGCCTACAGCATCGCGTTGGTTCCGTAAAAGATGGATCAAAGCCGCAGAACAAAGCACCGAAAAGGCCATTTTAGAGACTTTCTTGTCCTGATAAGGGAAAAGCATAGATGATGAGGTATCAATCACTAAATGCGCTCTAAGGTTGGTCTCCTCTTCGAATTGTTTCACAAAAAGTTTATCACTTCGTGCATAAAGTTTCCAATCGACATGTTTCGTGGATTCGCCCTTATTATACTGGCGATGCTCAGCAAACTCAACCGAAAAACCATGATAAGGACTTCGATGCAAGCCTAGAAGAAAACCTTCAACAATTTGTCTGGCCATTAGCTCCAAATTGTCAAATGCTTCAAATTCTATTAAATCAGATAATTGCTTCATGATTGTACTTGCCTAATTGTGATAAACTCAACAAATCCTTTTCAGATTAATCATTCAAATTTGACAAAAAAAAGGCATAGAAAAGAATTCTATGCCTTAAATATGATTGCAATGTTTTACTATCGATTAAAGTAAAGCATTCATTTTTTCAGCTATTGCTGTTTTTGGTACAGCACCCACTTGCTTGTCAACAACCTCACCATTCTTTAAGAAAATAATGGTAGGAATGTTACGAATACCAAACTTAGCAGCAGTTGCAGGACATGAGTCAACATCAACTTTAGTTACTACAAATTTGCCATCGTAATCTTGAGCTAATTCATCAACAATAGGTCCAACCATTCTACATGGTCCACACCATTCAGCCCAAAAGTCAACCAATACAGGCTTATCAGATTTTAAAACAATCTCTTCGAAATTAGTATCATCTACTTTAATAGTCATGGTTTTTTTTATTTTTTGGTTTATATCCGCTAGATACATCCTATTGAAAGTCTCATATCTAGCTATCTAAAAATGTTAATTTTTAAAGACGCAATTTAGTTAATTTTGAAATCAATTTCAGAATTATTTTTAAAATATTCTATCAAATCAGAAGAAAGTTTCACTTTACAAGTGCGTGAAAACATTTTTAATTTCATCTTTCCCTCATCAACAATTACAAAATCAACAATCAAATTTCCTTTATTATCTTCGTGAGTCAAGCAATTCTCCATCTCGTTTACAATTTCCTGAGTCAGACTCATCACCGGAATTGTCAGAGTAATTCGTTTCACTCTTTGTTCTAAAACGTCAGATAGCAAGCCAATCGACTTGATTTTATATTCTAACTCAGTGGAATCCTTAGGCCAGGTTCGTTGCTGAACACGTCCGTTTATGAAAACCGAAAGTCCCTCAACAAAATAGTTGTTGAATTCCACAAAATCCTTCCCAAAGAAAGGCAACTCGTAGGAATCCGTAAAATCTTCGATATTAACGATAGCAAACGGGTTACCGGTACGTGTAATACCTCGTCGAATTGCCGTAACCATCCCCGCAATACTGATATCCTTATCTTTAAACTGAAACATATCTGTCGAAAGCTCAGCTAATGAAGCATTACAAAAAGAATCAATCTCCAAACGATAATCGTCAAGGGGATGAGCTGAAAGGTAAATCCCAATCAAAGCCTTCTCCTTATTCAATCGCTCAAGTTTATTCCACTCACCCGAACTCGGCACTTTAGGTGGTGTAACCACATAGTCCTCAACTCCTCCAAAGAGGGTTTGTTGAGCCATGGCCTTTTCAGACTGCAATTTATTTCCATATTTGGATAAAAGCTCAATAAAAGGCGTATCGAACTCATCGCATGCAAAATACTGGCTGCGATTCAATTCAAAACTGTCAAAACCTCCGGACATAGCCAGATTCTCAAGTGTTCGTTTGTTGACAGTTCTTAAATTGACACGTTCAACAAAATCGAATATATCCTTAAATTCACCATTTTCTCGTTCTCTGATGATATCCTCAACAGCAGCCTCTCCAACACCTTTAACCGCTGCCATTCCAAAACGAACAGCACCCTCCTTATTCACTGTAAAACGGAGATATGATTCATTCACATCAGGTCCTAAAACGGGCAAACGCATGCGCTTACACTCATCCATAAAGATGGTTACCTTTTCGATATCAGACAGGTTACGACTTAGCACTGCTGCCATAAATTCAGCTGGATAATGTGCTTTCAGATAACCTGTTTGATAGGCAATATAAGCGTAACAAACCGAGTGCGATTTATTAAAAGCATATTGAGCAAAAGCTTCCCAGTCGGCCCAAATTTTGTCGATCAAATCTTCGGGTTTCTCAATTTTACGCGTCACCTCTTTGTCATCGCCTCTGGCTGTGAATTTGAAGGTTTTACCTTTTCCTTTCACCTCCTTCTCAAAACCTTCGATAAACTGATCATTTGCCAAACAACCTTCGATAAACTTCTCTTTCAGCTTATCCATCTCGGCAATTTTTTTCTTACCCATTGCCTTACGCAATGAATCTGACATACCTCGTGTAAATCCACCTAAAGCTCTCGACTGGAGCATCACCTGCTCCTGATAAACCGTAATACCATAGGTATCCTTCAGGTATTTTTCCATCATAGGATGATCGTATATAATCTCCTCAGTACCGTGCTTACGATTCACAAAGTTAGGAATGTATTGCATCGGTCCCGGACGGTAAAGCGCATTCATGGCCACAAGGTCCTCAAAACGGTTGGGTTTAAGTGCCTTCAAGTGTTTCTTCATCCCGGGTGACTCAAACTGGAAAATACCCGTTGTTTCACCATGTGAGAAAAGTTCAAATGTTTTCTCATCCTTAATCGGAATGCTATCAATATCGATATCAATTCCCTTAGACAGCTTAACATTGGCCAGCGTATCCTTAATAATGGATAGGGTTTTCAGTCCCAAAAAGTCCATCTTTAGCATGCCAACATCTTCTACAAAACGTCCATCGTACTGTGTTACTAACAGGTTAACACCTTTTACCTGCATAATAGGAATATGCTCAGTCAGAGCATCACGGCCAATGAGAATACCACAGGCGTGCACTCCGGTCTGACGAACCGATCCTTCCAAATTTTCAGCAAACCCCAGAGTTTGAGAGACCAATTGATCATCAGATGTTCTCTCCCTTTCCAGCTCCGGTTCTTCCTTAAAGGCTTTAGCCAAACTAACTTTAGGCCCATCAGGGACTAATTTAGCCAAACGATTTGCCTCTGATAAAGGGAGTTTCAGAACACGCGCCACATCCTTAATGGATGATTTGGCCGCCATGGTTCCAAAGGTTACAATATGTGACACCTTTTCGTGTCCATATTTTTCAGTCACCCAATCCAAAACCTGCTGACGACCATCGTCATCAAAGTCGATATCGACATCGGGCATGGAAATACGATCCGGATTCAGGAAACGCTCGAACAGCAAATCGTATTTAATTGGGTCTATATTGGTAATTTTAATGCAATAGGCTACAGCCGATCCCGCCGCAGAACCACGACCTGGCCCCACAATAACGCCCATGTCACGGGCAGCTTTAATAAAGTCCCAGGTAATCAGGAAGTAACCTGGAAATCCCATCTTCTTGATGGTCTCAAGCTCAAAATCCAAACGCTCAACAATCTCTTTAGGCAGATCTTCTCCCCAACGCTCGTGAGCACCCTCATAGGCTAAATGACGTAAGAAACTATCGGCATTCTCAAAGCCTTCCGGAATAGGAAAATCGGGCATCAATGGCGGAACATTTAACTCATAGTTCTCCACCTTATCAGCTATTTCCTGCGTATTGGTAATCGCTTCAGGAACATCCGCAAAAAGCTCACACATCTCGGCTGTGGTCTTCAAAAATTCCTGTTTGGTATATCGCATTCGAGTGGGATCATCCAAATCCTTACCTGTATTCAAACAAATCAGAAGATCATGTGCATCCGCATCTTCTTCATTTAAAAAATGAGAATCATTGGTCGCAATTACCTTAACATCATGCTTTTTCGAAAGCTCTAATATCTTCTTATTACATAGCTCCTGATTATCGTATATATCGGCATTCTTTACGGGGTCATCCGTCTTGTGACGCATGATTTCCAAATAATAATCTTCCCCAAACAAATTCTTATACCAGGTAATGGTCTCATCCAACTCAGCCCATCGCTCATTCATAATATGCTGAGGGACTTCTCCTCCTAAACAAGCTGTTGAAATGATAAGGCCTTCATGATGTTTTTCCAAAAGCTCTCTATCGATACGAGGTTTGTAATAGAATCCATCCACATATCCCAATGAAGCCAATCGCATCAGATTGTGATAGCCTTCCTTGTTCTTAGCCAAAATTATTAAATGATAACCTGATCGATCTTGCCTTTCACTCTTATCGAAACGCGAACGACGCGCCACATAAGCTTCAATGCCCAAAATGGGTTTAATTCCACTAGACGTTGCTGCTGCATGAAATTCCTTAATTCCAAACATGTTGCCATGATCAGTCAGGGCAACAGCAGGCATGCCATCTTCCTTAACCTTGTCGATCATGCGTTTGATTTTTGACGCACCATCGAGAATGGAATATTGTGAGTGAACGTGTAAGTGTGTGAATTTGGTCATCGATTCGGTTTAATAAAATTTCGGTTCCCATCTGAATCTGTAGATATTCAAAACATTAGAAATATCATCTTTTCAAAATGGCCTTCCGACAAATTTAAGCTTTTCTACGGTTTTATTCCTGTGAAATCAATCGAAAAAATCAATCTCTTGATAGGTTCTACTTTAAAGAAACTTCAACTCGAAAATTAGGAGATTTCAATTGCTCCGGCATGTTTCGTAAATCGGCAGTTTTCACCTTGAATGACTCAAGATCAAGATTCAGGCTATCCTGCATATAGACCTGTAAAACAGTATTCCTTTTTTGCAGTAGATCTGAGAAGGATTGATTCAACTGTTCCTCGCCCACAAACTTGATACAGATGGCTGATAAACTAGCTCCTTCTTCCAGACTTGTATTGCTTTTCAGGTAAGCCAGAAAGTCCAAATTAGCCATAGCCCAGACTTTTAGCTGATCATCTGAAACAATCGGATAAGCCATCCCATTTGTATTGCAATAGGTTGTAACAGCACTTTTAATCGCAAGCAATTCCTTTTCTTGCTGAAGACTGGTTTGTTGAATGAATGAGAAACTCAATTCCTTTTTCTTAGATAATATGGTCGCAATCTTAGTCAGATTCTTCTTCTGAACCGCATCTAAACTATCCTGTAGAAAATGGAACGGAATCGTTTTGATACTCTCGGGATCTCCACCTGCCAAATTACCCAGGATATTGAAAGGCTGACTGGCTGTTTTAATCAGAAAATTCATCAAGGTTTTCCAAATGATCTTTCCGATTCTGAAATCAGGATCCGATGGATTGCCCGATACCGGCAGATCAAAATCAATCAAATCATCTTTATCTTTCAAGAGATAAAGTCCCAAACGAACAGGAGCTTTTATGGTGTTTTTATCCTTTGTTTTCTCACCAAAATCCAATTCCGAAATGCGAATATTATTCTCATTTTTAAGCTGGGTACTCGTCATTTCGATGCGGGTTTTATAATTAAACTCCCCTTGTGTGATGGGACGAGCAATATAGAACTCGGTGTAAGGCGAAAAGCTCATCATTTCAAGATTCTCCACATGACTTTTAAAAGACACTGCCTTTAAATCTTTCAAACTAAAAGTGCCTTCTCCGGCTGATCTTCCAGATCCTTGTAACTTCATTTCATATTTTAAAGGGATGGCATCTACCTGTTCTGAGAGTTGTCCCATGGCAATATTAATGTCTGTCAGATCGTATACAAAATCACGATTCAAGGTGTTATCTGTAAAACTCAACAGTCCATTACTCACCGAAATACTATCGACTTGATAAAATAAGTTTGTTGTTGTATCCGACTGAACTTGTATGGTATCCGTCGCCAAAGAGTCGACTTGCATCATAGGACTTAAAAACCTTTCAAAATTGCTCGACTCCTTATCCAAACTGGCATAAATCTCAGGAGAATCAACATGAACCATCCCAATCTCGAAATGGGAAGTTCCCAGATTTAACGAATCCAAAGCAACATCAATACTTTTAGCTGCGAATAGCTTTTGCTCATTCCCGTCTTTCATATCGAGACGATCAAGATTCACCTGTCCCGACACAATTAAATCTGTCGGTTTATCCAAACTTCCCTTAAGTTTAATGCTCGTATTTAGCTGCCCAGAAACAGACGAAACATTAATAAAATCGGTCAAATAAGCCTTAATCGGTTCCAGATCGATGGCCTGCATAAACAGATCAATGGCATAGGCATTTTTAGTATGATCCACATCGGCATTCACGCGAACCTTACCCTGATTTCCCATGGCAAACTCCACCCCCATCTCCGACTTTTCATTGTTCCATGCGATCAATGGGAGTTCCAAATCCATCTGTTTAAATTCGATGGTATTCTTCTTCAAAACATCGGTATACTTAAACGATCCATTCTTAAAATGAATGTTCTCTATGGCAAACTTTAAATTCTTTTTTTCACCTGGCTCTTCAACCACTGAATCTTGCTTAGGTATCATGCTATCGAAATTGAAACCCAAACTATCCTGAATCACCGAAACGTCCAATCCATCGAGATAAATCTTCGAAAACGCATATTCCCCACTAAGCAAATGCCAGGGCGAAAAGTTGACATGCAACTCATCAAAAGCCACAAAGCTGTTCATTTTATCCGCTTCGTAAAGTTTGAATCCTTTTATTCCCAAGGCTACTTGCGCATAATTAAAATGCAATTCTTCAATGGTAAGTTTACGCCCTACTAACTTTTCTGAATTTTTCACCACCCAATATTTTACGAATGAAGAAAGAAAAAAGAAGAGTATAAAAAGGAACGCACAAATTGCAAGAAGAATCTTTCTGCCCTTGGATAATTGAAATTTCATAATTTAGAATTGGAATCGAATTAAATAAAGAATACTCTATATGACTGAATTAAACCTATTCTGAATAGGCTGAAGCTAGTCAATAGATTTAAGTACAAAATTAAGTTTTTATTTACTTCTTTCTGCGGGTTTTTGATTGAAAAAACTGATCCGGTCATAGACAGTTGTCTTCATTAATTGCCATTGTAGGCGGGTTTATGGAAGAGAGCCTTATTTCAAATAAAAAAAGCTTTATTAAGATCAATAAAACACTCCGTAATCAATACATAATAAAATTATTTACATAACTTCGCAGTTAAATATTTTCATTATAGACTTTAATACTCATATACGCCATGAACAATCTTTTTAAA
Organism: Ancylomarina subtilis; assembly: GCF_004217115.1. Classification (NCBI taxonomy): domain Bacteria; kingdom Pseudomonadati; phylum Bacteroidota; class Bacteroidia; order Marinilabiliales; family Marinifilaceae; genus Ancylomarina; species Ancylomarina subtilis. The sequence goes on from NZ_SHKN01000001.1 coordinate 2,570,034, forward strand.
ATTTCATTGTTTATTCTTCTCCTCACTCTTGTAGCCAATAAAGGTTTTTCACAAACCAGTCTTGCCTACTACAACTCTTCAGATTCGAAAATTGGGCTAGCTCATAATTTCACCCCAAAACTATGGGGCGAAGCCAGGCTTTCTCTTACTTTTAAAGATCTCAATACCGAATTCGTTTTATGCTATGATGCACTTAAACTGAAGGATTACAACTTCTATTTAGGCCTGGGAGCTCAAATTAGAGATGAAAGTGGTCTTGTTATTCCCATTGGCGTTCAAGTAGCTCCATTTGAAAAATTCAAGAACCTTTCGCTTCAGGTGGAATTACTGCCCATATTCACCGATTATGACACTATGCTGCAAAGTTCAATCGGTGTCCGTTACACATTTGGAAAGAAATAGAGATTTGGTAAATAGATAATGTATAAACGGGCTCGTAAGGGTTCGTTTTTTTATACAACCCCAAACATTTTTATGTATCTTATTTTAAATACATAACATAAACTATTTATTGATAAAATAGTTATATTAGCGAATCATTTAACCCTACACAATAAAAAATATGAAACGAATTTTAATCATCACACTTCTACTTTTTTCAAGCACAATCATCTTTTCACAAGAAAAACTTACAAATCAATCTATCATTGAATTTATAGAGTTAGGATTTGGCAGCGATGTCATTAAATCCAAAATTAATTCATCCCCTGTTAAGTTTAATACCTGTATAGAACAGCTTAAAGTACTCAAGAGTAAAGGAGTCTCATCTGACATCTTAGCGTTAATGATTGAAAAATCCAAAGTGGTTGTCGAAACTGGACTTTTTTTCAACGATAACGATAATCTTAAAAAAATTGAACCATCAGTCTTTTCAGGAACCAAAACTAGCGCTCTTGCTGCTGGATTGACATACGGAATTGCCTCAGCAAAAGTTAAGTCTTATATACATAACGCACATTCTTCAAATAAATTAAATTCTAAAGATCAAAGTTTTATTTTTCAGTTTGATCTACAAAACAAACAGAACCTAGGAAGTGGTAACTGGTGGTTTAAAACTGCATCATCACCAAATGAATTTGTTCTTACAAGTTTAAAACAAAAAACGAGAAAAAATCAACGAGAATTAATCACTGGCAAAGTCTCTGGTATAACAGCTTCAACACAAATGGGTATTGATACTAAGAATACAATCCCTTTTACAATAGAAGATTTAGGTGATGGCAAATACAAAGTCAAACCAGAACAAAACTTACAACCTGGTGAATATTGTTTTTTTTACCAAGGAACTATACCTGTTGGAGGGTTTAATAACCAATCTATATTTGACTTTTCAATCCAATAATCCCAATAAAGAATACAATAAAGTTTAAAAAGCCGCCAGAATTGATATTCTGACGGCTTCTATATTTTATTGGAATCCAATACTTAATCGACCATTTCCACTACTATAGGGCAATGATCCGAATGCACCACATCAGCCAAAATTGAAGCGCCTTTTAGCTTCTCTCGCAAGCTTTCGCTCACCATATGATAATCGATGCGCCAACCCAGGTTTTTGCCACGAGAACCGGCTCTGTAGCTCCACCACGAATACTTTTCAGCAGACTGATCGAAAACTCTAAAGCTATCGATAAAACCTGAGGCAATAAACTCAGAAACCCACTCGCGCTCTTCGGGAAGGAAACCGGAAACACCTTTCTTCTTCTCAGGTTTGTTGATATCAATAGGCTTGTGACAAATATTGTAATCTCCTGCAATAATCAGATTAGGAATCTCCTTTTTCAATTCCTGAATATAGCCATGAAAATAGTTTAGCCAATTCATCTTGTAGTCCTGACGAACAGTTCCTGTCGTTCCCGACGGATGGTAAGTCGACATCACTGAAAAACCATCAAAATCGGCACGAATGGCACGTCCTTCCACATCAAATTCAGGATTATCAACACCAATATAAATCTTATTCGGTTTGATTTTAGTCAGAATCCCAACTCCTGAGTAGCCCTTTTTAACAGCCGAATGCCAGTAGCAATGATAGCCCAATTCTTCAAATAGGTGGGATTCGATTTGCTCAGGTTGCGCTTTTGTTTCCTGAATGCATAAAATATCTGGGTTCTCAGCTTTCAACCAGCCTACCAAATCTTTACTAAGTGCGGCACGTATGCCATTTAAGTTATAGGATATAATCTTCATAATCGGATGATAATTTAAACTATTAAAGCCCATTTTTGAGCCTCAACTTGAATTTACAAAAGCTAAAAGTAAGAAAAATAGATCGAGATCGAAATACAGATAGATTCAATATCGGCAATCTTTACTTTCTTTGTCGTATGAAGTCAAATCAATACCAAATGATCCTTGGTGCCATTGAAAAAATGGACATCTCCCAAGTTGATATCACAAGAAAACAGACCTCAGCATACGACGAATTTCATGTGCGAGGAAGAGCTGTTAGTGAAGAACTCTTCTCACAAATTGAGCTAGACTGTAATTCCCAAGTTCTTGATTTAGGTTGTGGTTTGGGCGGAACCTGTCGCATGCTTGCTGAGAAATTTGGCTGTCAGGTGAGTGGTATTGATTATTCAGATCAACATATCGAAACGGCTAAATCTCTATCAAAACTTGTTAATCTTGACGATAAAACCGAGTTTATTCAAGGCGATGCCACTCAACTTCCCTACCCTGCTGATCATTTTGATTTGATTATCACACAACATGTACAAATGTGCATAACCGATAAAGAAAAACTCTATTCCGAAGCCAAACGGGTATTAAAAAAAGGAGGTCGTTTTATCTATTACGATGTGCTTAAGAAAAACGAGGGCACACTCATATTTCCCCTCCCTTGGGTGGATGATGAAGTTTTCAGTTTCCTGATCTCGTCTGAGGAATTGGAAAACAAACGTTGTTCACTTGACTTCAAAAAAATCGACTCAGAAGACCAAAGTCAAAAAGGCTTGGATTTCCTCAGTTCTTTCATTGCAAAAGCGAATGACAAACCAGCCATACTCACTGGTCAAAAAATACTAATGGGCGACAATGCTCTGGAGAAAATCACAAATCTTTATCAAGCATTGAAAGATGAGACTGTTAGTCTGGAAAGTGGGGTTTGGATAAAATGATGTGATGATATGTTAGTTTGAAAATATGCTAATTATTAAAATCTTCGGGTATTTCTTAGGTCTTTTTGACTTTAAATAAAAAATGGTGCCTGCATCGAGCAAACACCACTTTATATTTTCTTTATTTAATTCGATCAGTGAGCTTCAAGCCAGTTATCACCCACTCCCATTTCTACTGTCAATGGAACGCTTATTTTCACAGCATTCTCCATCTCTTCGCGAAGAATACGTTTCATCTGATCAAGTTCGGACTTTAAACAATCGAAGTTCAATTCATCATGTACCTGAATCAGCATCTTAGATTGCATGCCTTCGGCTTTCATTCGCTTACTGACCCCAATCATAGCCAACTTGATGACATCCGCTGCAGAACCCTGTACCGGCGCATTAATGGCATTTCGCTCAGCAATAGATTTCATCATTCCATTGCTTGAATTAATATCTTTTAGATAACGACGGCGCCCTTTAATCGTAACCACATATTCATTCTCGCGCGCATCATGAATTGCTTTATCCATAAAGGCTTTAACACCGGGGTAGGATTCAAAATAGCCATCGATCAAAGCTTTACCTTCCTTACGGGAAATTTTCAGATTCTCAGCTAGACCGAAAGCAGAAATACCGTAAATAATCCCAAAATTTGCTGACTTAGCATGCGAACGCATATCGCTGGTCACCTCCTCCATTGGGACTTTGTATATTTTAGCTGCAGTTGCCTGATGGAAATCTTCAGCCAAATTAAAGGCATCAATCATCGCCTGATCCTGGCTCATATGGGCCATCAAACGCAATTCAACCTGAGAGTAGTCTGCTGATAGAAAAACATGATTCTCATCAGAAGGAATAAAGGCTTTACGCACATATCTCCCTTGTGGTGTCCGAATCGGGATATTCTGTATGTTTGGATTGGTAGAACTCAAACGACCTGTAGCTGCTTCGGCCTGATTAAATGAGGTATGAATTCGACCGGATTTTTTATTGATATAAGTTGGCAAAGCTTCTACATAAGTAGAAATTAACTTTTTCAAACCACGAAAAGTAAGAATCTTCTCGATAATAGGATGCTTGTCCTTCAATTTACTCAACACTTGTTCTGAAGTAGAATATTGCCCCGACTTGGTTTTCTTAGCCTTAGGATCAAGAGCCATATGCTCAAACAAAACCTCTCCCAGTTGTTTGGGCGATGCCACATTAAATTCCTGACCAGCCATTTCGATAATCTCCTTCTCTATACCTTCTACTTCGGTATTCAATTCTAATGCGTAAGACTTAAGCATTGGCACATCAATCTTCACACCCGTGAATTCCATCTCAGCCAATACTAAGACCAATGGCATCTCCATATTGTAGAATAGATCCAACAGATTGTTATCGGTCAATTCATTCTCCAGAGCTTCGACCAATTCTAAATTCACCAAAGTCTCTTCACAATATTTATCATGCTTGATAGGTTCGGGCTCCAACATCAAACTCAACTGCGCCTTCTTTTTCTTCTCTGGCTTTTCTTCCTCCATTATTTTGTAATGGATACTCGCCTTGGCAATTGTTTCCAAATCATGTTTCAATTCGGGTTGAATCAAATAATGAGCAATCATGGTATCGAAAATGGGCCCCTTCAATTCAACCCCACACCAACGCAATGCCAAAATATCACGTTTAATATCATGAGCTATTTTCAAGATCTTGTCATCTTCAAAAATAAATCGGAATTCCTGAGCCACTTTTTTTGCTTCGGATGGATTTTGAGGAAAAGGAACGAAAAATGAACGATTATTTTTGAAAGCAAAAGCCAAACCTACAATTTCTGACTGATTGGGATCCGAATCACTCAAAATTGTTCTAAATGAAAAAGATTTTTGAACACATAAATCGGCTCTTAAATCAGCTCTAACTGCCGCATTATCAAGCACAAAAAATTGCGAACCCAGGTCTTTAAGCTCTCTGAGAATAACATTTTTTTCTTCTATCTGACTCTTACCCACAGATTTGGCACTGTCAGAAGTCCCCTTATCGGTAATATCTATTGATTTAGCATTTACATTAGACAAAACCTTTTCTCTTAAACTGAAGAACTCCAAATCAAGAAAAACACGTCCCAAGGTGTCTTCATCAATATCTATCAATTTAAATTTATCTTCAACATAGTCTATGGGAGCATCCAAAGCAATTTTTGCTAGTTCTCTCGAAAAACGAACCTGCTCTTCAGAATTTACAATATTTTCCTTTTGCTTGCCTTTTAACTTATCGGTGTTTTCGTAAATCCCATCTATCGATTTATATGCAGCCAAAAGTTTCTGAGCCGTTTTGGGTCCAATCCCAGGACAGCCCGGAATATTATCCGCAGAGTCACCCATCAATCCCAAATAATCGATAATCTGTTCAGGGCTTTCAAGCCCGAAATTGTTTAAGATCTCAGGAATCCCCAACACCTCCGTTTCATTTCCAGATCGGCCGGGTTTATACATGTAGATGTTTTCACTCACCAATTGGGCATAATCCTTATCAGGCGTCATCATATAAACCGTGAAACCTTTCTTCTCAGCTTTCTTAGCTAGAGTTCCAATGACATCATCCGCCTCATAACCTTCAACCTCAATTTCGGGAATATTAAAGCCTTTAATAATTCGCTTAATATATGGAATCGAATTTCTTAAATCGTCAGGCATAGGCGGTCTGTGAGCCTTATATTCCTTAAACATTTCGTGACGAAAGGTTTTACCCGGAGGATCGAAAACAACCGCAATATGAGATGGTTTTTCTTTTTCAAGTACATTCAGAAGCGTATTGGTAAATCCCAACATGGCTGAAGAATTAATACCTGTGGAGGTGTATCTTGGGTTCTTGATAAAAGCGTAATACGATCGGTAGATCAAAGCAAAAGCATCAAGTAAAAAGAGCTTCTTGTAAGGGTTACTATCTAATGAATACATATATTCGAAGTGTGTTAATGACTCGTTTCAATTATTACGAACAAAAGTAAGAGAAATATTTTGAGGCTTTCTTTTGCAATCAATTATTATTGGCTGTCACCCAACCAATCCTCAATTTCCTTTAAAATGAGATCCTGATTCAAATTTTGCCTGTAAAATTGGCTTGCAAAAAGAACCAATTTCCTGGAACATGATAATTCGAGATCGGCCGCACAAAAATTACCAAAGCGGAAAGCATCGAGAGACAAAGCATCCTTTAAAACTTTTAATAAAAGAATAGCTTCTTCCCTTTTGTCAATTTGATATTTTCCCAAATGATTCTCAAGCTCATCACGACTTATCGTTTGGCACTGCATCAAAAAACGACAGCGTTCATTATTAAAACGAGTTTTCCCTAAAAAATTGCGTTCTCTTAATTTTTGATACGATTTAAATCCATAATGTGCATCCATCTGGTTCCCTTCTCTTCCAATATCAATAAAAAGAGCAACGAATTTTAAGACTTGTCGATTTTCTAAACCAAGCCCTTCAAAATCACAAATTTTATCAACCAACTTAAAAACCCGATAGGCATGCTCAATCCCATAGGGGCCAATTGAAAAAATTGCCATTAAAGAATTCACGGGCTTTATCTGATCGAAATTGAACGAACCTGAAATCATCCTGATCTGTTTTTATTAAAACTATGGGTACAAAAAAGTCCGGAACAAAACCGGACTTGAATTTATATATTTTATTTCGAATTAGTTATCCTCAGCAAACCATTCAGCAAAAGAAGTGGCTGTCTCATGAAGTTTAAGGGAATGCAATTTTACCTCTTCAGGTAAACGTTTGATGATTCTTTCTGCAAAATCAGCAATCATATTCTCGCAAGTTGGCTGATAGTCGAAAACAAAAAAGCGTTCAAACATCTGAGGAATATTCAATTGTTCGAGCATTGGTGTTCTGTCACTCAAAACAACTGCATGATCCAGTTTATCAACAATCTCCTGGTTCACGATTCTTTTTAAATCCCCAAAATCCATCACCATTCCCAATTTCGGATTACTTTCATCGGTAATGGGTTCACCAATAACAGTGACATAAAGAATATAGGAGTGCCCATGAATATTCTTACACAAGCCATCGTAATTCCAAAGGGCATGTGCCATTTCAAAACGAAACTCTTTGGTCAATCGTACTTTTGCCATCGATACTATACTTTCAAATTAGAGAAAAAAGCGTGTTTATCCCATTGTGCATTTGCTCACACAATCAACAATATTACTCAAACTACAATGTTTTAAAAAATAATATGTGTTTTTACCTTCGCGTTTCGATTGCAAAACACCCTTGTCTTTTAAAATGCCCAAATGGTGCGAAGTTGTTGATTGTTCGATGTTCAACAATTCATGTATTTCAGTAACTGTCAACTTTTTACCATCATCAAGATAACCCAAAATTGCAATACGCATTGGATGCGCAATTGCTTTTAGCATATTGGCTGCTTGTTCTAATTTCTCAGGTTCTAATTCGTTAATTTTCATACACTATACTTAAACTCGTATTTATTAATTATGCAAATATATAAATATATTCTATTAAGAAAGAAAACTCTCATATCGAAATAGTTAAATTTGTTAATTTGATCCTAATTTATGGGTATTCTGAATAGAATATACCCATAAATATGCTGAAGAATATCTTTTACACCATCCTGTTCTATCCTTATCAAAATTCAAAAGTGTGCCAGGGGGCCCCCACTTAAACTGAAGGCTTGATAAAGACCATAGGGTCTTAAAATTTATATTTTTTTTGGCTGTTGATAGCTCGAAATTTTTACCTTTGGTTTCTATGACAAAAGCTTCAACTTTAAAAACCATAAAGGCTCCAATTGAAAAAGAGTTAAAAGAGTTTGATCCCTATTTTCGCGATGCCATGCGGACTAAAGTTCGCTTGCTAGATGTTATTAACCGATATATTATCAAGCGCAAAGGGAAAGAAATACGCCCCATATTAGTCTTTTTAACAGCTAAACTTTGTGGCGAAATCAATCCATCGACCTATACGGCTGCAACCCTTACTCAACTTTTACACACTGCAACCCTGGTTCACGATGATGTGGTTGATGAAGCATACGAAAGACGTGGATTCTTTTCAATCAATGCCCTTTGGAAATCAAAAGTTGCCGTTTTAGTTGGCGACTTCCTTCTTTCCAAAGGTTTATTAATTGCTTTGGATAATGATGAATTCAAGCAATTGAAAGTTGTTTCTGAATCTGTAAAAGAAATGAGTGAAGGGGAACTCTTACAGATTGAAAAATCAAAAAAACTAGATATAACAGAAGAAGTCTATTTTGATATCATTTATAAAAAAACAGCCAGCTTAATTGCAGCTTGTACCCAACTGGGAGCCCTTTCAGTAAACGCTGATGCCGAAACTCAGGAAAAAATGAAACAATTCGGGGCTTACCTGGGAATTGCTTTTCAAATTAAAGACGATTTGTTTGACTACGACAAACAAGCTGCCATAGGAAAACCAACAGGCAACGATATCAAGGAAAAGAAACTAACACTCCCCCTTATTTCGGTTTTAAGAAATTGCACTCCCAAAGAAAAAAGATGGGCGCTTAGAAGCCTGAGAAAGCATAATAAAAACAAAGACAAAGTTCAGGAACTAATTGCTTTTGTGAAAGAAAAAGGCGGCATTGAATACACCCGGGATAAAATGTTTGAATACAAAACAAAGGCGGAAGCTATTTTGACGACATTTCCTGATTCAGAAATCAAAAATGCCATGTTAGCACTTGTTCATTATACAATTGATAGGGAAAAATAAAATCCATACTTAGGTGTATGGACAAGCTTAATTTGAGTTAATAACTAAATTCACTCTTATTTTTAGGGATCATAAATGAGAAGCAACTGCCCTCTCCATTTTCACTTTCAACCCAGATGTCACCATTATTACAATCAATAAATTCTTTGCACAGAATCAGTCCAAGCCCCGTTCCGGTTTCCATGGCTGTCCCTTTACTTGAATATTGATTATCCAAATCAAATAGTTTGGTCTGGTTTTCCTGACTGATCCCTTTTCCGTCATCCTTGATAGAAAGACCATAATACTTTTCCCCTTCAAGAAGGTTAATTTCAATATTCCCATCCATATATGTGAATTTAACCGCATTAGCCAGTAGATTTCGGATAATGGTGTCAACCATATATTTATCTGCGAAAACAGTTTTATTGTTCTCAGAGGTGAAATGGATATTAATCTGTTTTTTATGAATATTGGCTTGTAGTAAATTAATATTGGATTCCACGAGTTCGATCAAATCAAACTCTTCCGGCTCGCATTTGATATTCCCTCTTTGTGAGCGTGACCAATCTAATAAGTTCTCAAGTAAATCATATCCCTGGCAGGCCGAAGCATGAATAATTTCAGCGAATTCGGCTATTTCTTCTTTAGTAAGATCATCGTTCAGCTGCAACGCTTCAGAAAGTGCTCTTAACGATCCAAATGGATTTTTTAGGTCGTGAGCTATAATCGAAAAGAATTTATCCTTGGTTTTCAATGCCTCTTCCAAAGCCTTTTCGCTCTGCTTCCGTTTGGTAACATCTCGTGCCACTGCCAAGAGGTAAGGAATCTCATCCTCTTCATTAAATTCCGGGATTAGTTGCCATTCAAAAGAGATTTCACGCCCTTTAACCTCAATTGAAAAATCAATTATATCAGCTATCCCCGATTCAAAAACCTTTTCAATCTCTTCTTCCCAGAACTGACATAGATCATCAGGAAACTCCATCTCATAATGAGTTCTGCCAATAAAATCTTCAGGAGGAATTCCCAGTACAGGTAGTGAAGCTGAATTTACAAAAACATGACGGTGTTCCCGATCAAATCTCATTACAAGATCGGTGGCATTTTCAACCAAAGTTCGAAACCGAATTTCACTTTCATGCAATTCCTTTTCGGTCTCTTTTCTTTCCTGAATATTTCTAAAACTGGTGAAATAAACCGTTTTATCATGATATTTTATTGGACACAAACTGCTCTCAACTGGAATAAGTCCTCCGGATTTCGTGATTAAATCTGTCTCAAAAATCGCCCCTTTTGTTTTCTGGACTTGACTCACTCTCTCTTCGAAAGTAAGGGAGTTGGACGGATCATCAATATCGAAAACAGTCAGTTGGGAAAATTCTTCTTTGCTGTAGCCCAACATCTCATTCAGCTTATCTGTAAATTTCAAAACACGTCCTTTACAATCCAGAATTAACAAAGCATCACCTGTTGATTCAAACAACTGCTGGAAAAATAAGTCTGTTTCAACCAAGTATGGCGCATTCGGTTCGCTACACTCCACTGAAGCGATGATATGCTTTTTACATTTTCGCTGATTATCAGGCAACTGAGATTGCAAGGAGTACCACGCCAGCTTACTGGTGCGCTTCTTTAAAATTGTACAACCCTCACAAGGTTCGTTCGAGTTACAAAAAACAGAATAACATTTCTGTCCGGACAATCTATCTTCTTTTCTCTTTCTGAAACTATTTGATTTCTCATCAAATGACAGAAGGTTAAAATTCTGATCAATAACACCAATGCCATCAACTAATTTTTGATCTTCATTCAAGATACTTTTACAAGGCGATTCCGATTCAACTAGACTCAACTGTTGCTTCAATTCAAGAATCTCTTTCTCGAGCTCCCGAATTTTTTCATCCTTATACAAATCAGTTTTTAATTCCATTGTTTAGAGAATTTGTCTTAATACCTTTAATCAGATCTTAATCAACGCTTCTTTCTCCCTACTTTAAATAAGTATATCAATCATGAACTGCTGGAATAACGCCCCTTTTGAATCTTGTTATTTTACCATAAATGATCGAAAATAGTCGATAAACTAACATATTTCAATGCCAAACAGATAGTTAATCCAAAAATGAAATTACATAATAATTTTTAATAAACAAGTTAAAATTTTGAATAAGTAATTTTTAGGCAAAAAAAAACCGGAACATGTCCGGTTTTTTAATATTGTATTAGAATCTGATCTAGAAATACTTAATCTCTTTTTCTTCGCCAGTTTCCAATTTATGAATCTCTGTAAGTAGGTTATTTGCCAGACTTGAAGCTCCAATTCTAGACCATTTATTATTTAACCATTCCTCACCCAAGTTGTTTTTTGAAATTGAATAAAATTCAATAGCATCCTTCGCAGTCGAAATGCCTCCGGCTGGTTTAAAACCAACCATTCTACCTGTTTTTTCGTAATACTCTGTAATCGCTTGAGTCATGACGTACGCTGCTTCAAGAGTCGCATTCACAGGTACCTTACCCGTTGATGTTTTAATAAAATCAGCACCAGCTTCCATTGCAATAATCGATGCAGTACGGATGTTCTCTGCAGTCTTCAGTTCTCCTGTTTCAAGAATAACCTTCAAGTGGGCATCACCACATGCTTCTTTCTGAATCACAATTTCATTAAACACGGTTTGATAGTGTCCTTCAAGGAAAGCTCCTATCGATATCACAATATCAATATCATTAGCTCCTTTTTCAACAGCCATTTTGCATTCTAATGCCTTAACTTCAACATATGATTGAGAAGATGGGAAAACACCTGCCACAGAAGCTATTCTAACGCCCTCAGCTTTTAAGTTTTCATTCAATGTAGGTACCTGGTATGGATATACACAAATAGCAGCCACATTTGGCATGTCAAAATCGTTCTGGAAGTTATTTACATTGTCAGCAAAACTTTTAGCCTTTGCGTGCGTGTCTGTAGAGTTCAGAGTCGTTAAATCAATAAAAGAAAAATTCTTTTTAAGATTCTCAATTGTGTATAAAGCTTCGAAATCTTTATCCAAAATTGATTTGACATTTGCCTTTACTTCTGCATCGCTAATCTTAAGATCGTATGATTTTAAGATTTCTAAAATGTCTCTCTCCATAATGTAAGTAAATAATTAATAACCAGTTGCGAATCTTTATCCGCTGATTTTTCCATCAATATCCTTTCCTTAGAGGGTCAGAATATTGTCTTAAGAGCACAAAAATAGGATAATTTTAGTTCATCCCCTATTTCTATAACATTAATTTATTTACCCTTAGCGATGGATTTAAATGCTACCGGAGTTTCTTATTATCCAAGTGTCGATTCTTATCCCGTGATGTTTTCTTTTCGATGTTCTTTTTGAAGGCTTCAGTCAGATCCACACCTGTTTGGTTGGCTAAACAGATCAGCACCCAAAGCACATCAGCCATTTCGTCACCCAAATCTTTGTCTGAATCGCTGGCTTTAAAGGACTGATCGCCATATTTTCTGGAGATCAAACGGGCTACTTCCCCAACCTCTTCAGTCAGAATAGCCATATTGGTCAACTCGCTGAAATAACGTACACCATATTCTTTAATCCAGGCATCGACCTGCTCTTGTGCTTCCTTAATACTGATTTCGTTCATGAGTTATGAGTTTATTGGTACAACGTATGGAAACATCAGGCATTTCACCGCATCCCCCAATCATCGTATCAACTATTCTTTATTCTTAGTATCAATCGTAATAGTCACAGGCCCGTCATTAACCAAAGCAACCTGCATTTCAGCACCAAACTGTCCCCTTTGTGGTTGCTTTCCACTCTCCTTTTCCAAAGCCAATAAAAATGACTCATAAAGTGGAATTGAAAGATCTGGTTTGGCCGCGTTAATATAAGATGGACGATTACCCTTTTTTGTTCGGGCATGCAAAGTAAACTGACTTATAGCCAGAATTTCACCACCTACTTCCATTAGTGATTTATTCATCACACCCTCTTCATCATCAAATATTCTTAGGTTACAAATCTTCTTACAAAGCCAATCAATATCCTCTTGTCCGTCGCCATTTTCAATCCCTACTAAAATCATGAGTCCCTTTCCAATTTCTCCGATAACTTGATTTTCGACTTCTACTGAAGCCTGGCTCACTCTTTGAATGACTACACGCATTTTCTTCTGTTTTTTAAATTCTAATTAACAAAGTTAAATCTTTGTTCCTGCATCCCATCATCCCAAGTCAAAAAACACTATTAAAATTGAATCTAAATAATAAATCTCGAATTTATTCAGCATATTTGCATAAAATGCTTAATTATTAAGCCTAAATCAAAGATTCCGAAATTATAAATTATCCATGTTCTATTATATCAGCAAAAGCAATCAAGCCGCATTTAATCAGGCAACAGAAGAATACTTCCTGAAGAATTTCGATGAAAATTTTTATATGCTCTATAGAAATAAAGCAGCCATCGTTATTGGGAAACATCAGAATGCTCTGGCTGAAATTAATCTGAATAAATGCGAAGAACAGGGTGTTGAAATTGTACGCCGCCTATCCGGTGGCGGGACTGTTTTTCATGACGAAGGAAACTTAAACTATTGTTTTATCAGCAAGGGAGAAAAAGGTGAGTTGATCAATTTCAGAAAATACTCACAACCTGTAATCAATGTTCTCCAGAATTTAGGGGTAGATGCCAAATTTGAAGGCAAAAGTGACTTGACCATTGCGGGTATGAAATTTTCGGGGAATGCATCCCATATCTACCGAAACAAAGTCATGCAGCACGGCACCATGCTTTTTTCAAGCGATTTGAGCCGTTTAAACAGCCTTTTAAAGGTTAACCCACTCAAGTTTCGTGACAGAGGTGTCCGGTCTATTAGAAGCCGGGTAACCAATATCAGCGATCACCTCTCCGCTCCATTGAGTATAGATGAACTTCAAAACAAAATTGTGGGTCACGTTCAAAACCAATTCCCGGGAATTAAAGCCTACGAATTAACAAGCTCAGATTATGAGGCGATCCAAAAGTTGATGGAAGAAAAATACCTGAAATGGGAATGGAACTTTGGTTATTCCCCGAAATACAAGTTCGAAAAACTCATTAGTTTCGACAATGGAAATATCTTAGAAATAGAGCTCGACATCGAAAAGGGACGAATTGCAAAAGCTGAAATTTTAGGTAATTGCGTTAAAAAAGAAAAAATTACCGAACTCGAAAACAAACTCATTAACATCCCCCATCACAAAGAAAGTTTGATGCAGGTGTTAAGCCATTTGAATATGAAAGATTACTTCAATCAGTTGAAAACAGAAGAATTGATACGAGCCATCTTTTAAAAAAGGAAACTCCTCTGTAAAAAATTAAACAAACGCTATAAATTAAGACCTCTAATTGAAATGATTCCAGAGTTTTAAAGCCTTTGACTTACCCACACATTTCTCAAGATCTTCCAAATTGGTATTTTTTATATTTTCTACCGATTTAAAGGTCGAAATCAGACTCTGTTTGGTCTTGGGTCCAATTCCAGAGACCTCGTCCAGTTCTGAAGTAATAAAGGCTTTCGACCTTTTTTGTCTGTGAAAGGTGATCGCAAATCGGTGTGATTCATTTCTCAAATGCTGCACTACTTTTAAACTTTCCGAATTCTTGTCCAGATATAAGGGATAAGGATCGCCTGGGAAAAAGATTTCTTCCAAACGTTTTGCAATACCTACAACTGCAATCTTCCCCCTTAAATTAAGCTTCTCCAAAGAATTTAAAGCAGCTCCCAATTGCCCTTTCCCGCCATCAATCACTATCAACTGAGGCAAGGACTTCTCCTCCTCCAACAAACGTTTATATCGCCTATAAATGATCTCTTCCATCGAGGCAAAATCGTTGGCTCCAACTACTGTTTTGATATTAAAATGGCGATAATCTTTTTTATAAGGTTTGGCATTACGAAACACCACGCAGGAAGCAACAGGATGTGTCCCCTGAATATTCGAATTGTCAAAGCACTCGATATGAACTGGCAATTCTTTAAGACGGAAATCTTTTTTCATCCCCTCCACTATTCGATCTGAATGCTTCTTGGGTTGTCTCTTTTCAAGCTGTTTCAATTTTTCCTGACGGAAGTACTTCACATTACGCAATGATAAATCCAAAAGCTTCTTCTTATCTCCTCTTTGAGGAACCGTAAACCCCACATTATGCATTGAAAGATCTAAAGGGAAAGGCACAATAATTTCTTTAGCTGTACTGAAAATCTTTTGACGAATTTCAATAATCCCCATCACCAAAAGCTCTTCCTCACTCTCATTCAGTTTTTTCTTAATCTCTATAGTGTGAGCCTGAATAATTGCTCCATTCACAAGCTTTAAAAAATTAACGTAGGCCGTTTCTTCATCAGCCAAAATAGAATACACATCAATATTATCAATGGTAGGACTTACGATCGTTGATTTGCTCCTATATCTCTCAAGAAGATCTAACTTTTCCTTAATTAAATGAGCGTCCTCATATTTATAATCGAGAGCCAGAGCCTGCATTTTTTCCTGAAGAAAATCTGTTACATTTTTAATATTCCCCTTAAGAATATGTCGTATTTCAGCTATAGTCTGGCGGTACTCTTCAAATGACTCTTTGCCAACACAGGGCCCCTTGCAATTCCCTATATGATATTCCAAACACACCTTAAACTTTCCCTGAGAAATACTCGCCTCGTCTAGTTTAAGATTACAAGTTCTCAGCTTATACAAGGAACGAATTAAATCCATAAGTGTTCTCACCATACGCACACTGGTATAAGGTCCAAAATATTCAGATCCGTCTTTCACCAATTGTCGGGTAATAAAAACTCGTGGATAAGTCTCCTTTTTTATACAAATCCAGGGGTAAGACTTGTCATCTTTCAAAAGGATATTGTAGCGAGGCTGATGCTTTTTAATCAAATTATTTTCGAGCAGCAGGGCATCCTCCTCCGTTTCTACAACAAGGTGTTTGATATCGGCAATCTTTTTCACCATCACATTCGTTTTGGCAATATCATGCACCTTATTGAAATAGGAGGCAACACGCCTTTTCAAACGCTTGGCCTTTCCAACGTAAATGATCTTTTCATGTTCATCAAAAAACTGATAAACTCCAGGCTCCTCTGGCAAGGCCGCAACAAGCTCTTTTAAACGTATAATGTGTTTATTTTTTATCACAGATAATAAATTCTAATGGATCGGAAAGCAATATAAACAAGACTATTCACAATACAAATCAATCAATTTAAATTGCTCAACATCGAAAAGCCCTTTATCTGAAAGTTTCAATTTAGGTATAACCAGTAAAGACATAAAAGCCAGTGTCATAAATGGAGAATGAAAAGAACTTCCAAAACTGAGGGCAAAATCGGATAATTCTTTATAATCTAACAATAAATCCTCACCTCTTTTGTTAGACATCAGCCCTGCCACGTCAAGCTTTACCATTTTGAATTCATCTTGCGCATGGGCTACCATCCCACCCTTTATGGCAATAAGAGTATTTAAGGCATTCAACAAATCAACATCATTAGTTCCTACAGCGATAATATTATGACTGTCATGAGCGATACTTCCTGATATCGCGCCCTTTTTAAAGCCAAACCCCTTAGCAAAACCAACAACCGGCTTATCGTTATTATAACGACTCATCACAACCATTTTCAACACATCTTGTCCTGTATCTGAAACAAACTTGTCATCTTCAATTTTAGGCCGTGCGCTTGTCCAACCCGTTAATAAATCACCATCACTAACTGTCATCACATGCACATCACAATCCTTAGCGTCAACCTGAAGATCCTTAAGCTCTATTTCCTTTCGGTAAAAATTATTCAGGAGAATCTCATTATGACTATCAAAGGACACCTCTCCGTCTTTATAAATGCATTCACCTTTCATATAAGACGATTTCACATTAAACGACTCTAAATCGTCAACAATTATAAAATCTGCAGAGTCTCTCACTTGAAGTAATCCTAAATCAAGACCATAATGTTTGATGGCATTATAAGATCCAGCTCGCAACAAATTCATAATATCACACCCCTTCTCTAGCCCTTTGCGAATAAGATGATCAATATGCCCACGTTCAAATAAATCATCGGGATGTGTATCATCCGTACACAACATGACGCGATCAGAATGTGTTTCGATCAGAGAATACAATGCATCAAAATCTTTAGCTGCACTCCCCTCTCTAATCTGTATCATCATCCCCAAATGTATCTTATTAAGTGCTTCCTCCAAAGTCGAACATTCATGATCCGCAGAAATACCTGCCGCAACATACTTTCTCAACCCTTCACCATTTACACCAGGAGCATGTCCATCAATTTTCTTGCCTAATCGCTTCGTTGCTACGATCTTTTTCATGATATCCAAATCACCTCGAATAACTCCGGGATAATCCATAACTTCAGCCAAACAAACAACCTCTTCACGTTTCAGTAAACTCTCAACCTTATTCGGCCCCAATCTAAACCCGGATGTTTCAAAAGGAGTCGCAGGCACACAAGATGGCACCCCGAAACGAATTTCAAGCGGCGTCTTACGTGCATCATTAATCATGAAGTCTATTCCTATTTCTCCCAACACATTTGCAATTTCATGAGGATCGGTCACAATACCCAGGGTGCCTTTCCTAACAACCAAATCTGCAAAACGACTTGGAATCAAAAGTGAACTCTCTATGTGTACATGTGAGTCAACCAAGCCTGGTAGAATATAACAATCGGGTGCAGACTCGACTTCCCTGATCGATATAATCTTCCCGTCTTTAATCTCAATCTCGCCCTTATATATTCTTTTTGCAACTACATCAACTATGTTTCCGGCAATAGTAAAATTAGACTTATCCATATCATTCAATTTTCAAATTATAATACAAGATACTAAGTATCCAGATAAAAGGAATTGCGATTAAAATAATCATGACGTTTTTTTCTCAAAACCCATCATGCCAAGAGCTCGAAAACACCCATCTCACAATCAAGACAAGGCGTTTTCGAGCTCTTTAAAGGGCGTTTTTCAGACAAAACACCTAGCGTTCCACGTGGAACATTAACGTCCCATAAGGACTAAAAGCACGTTTATATCACTTGGCGAAACACCAGGAATACGCGAAGCCTGTCCTATTGTTTCAGGTCTTATCTTATCTAATTTCTGACGTGCCTCGGTTGATAAAGACTGTAGGGTCGTGTAATCAAAACGATCAGTAATGACAATTCTCTCAAGTCGAGTCAGCTTATCCGCAATTAATTTTTCTCGCTCGATATAACCCGAATACTTTATTAAGACTTCAGCGGCTTCAACAATCTCATCTCTCCTATTGGGAATAGAATCGACAATCTCTTTTAGAGGAAGAATTGTGTCCATCAAATCAGAAATATGAACCTGAGGTCGCAAAATAACATCATAAAGTTTTACCCCTTGCTTAAGAGGACTGGTTCCTAAATCTTCTAAAACAGCATTAATATATTTAGGTTTCACACCAAATTCTTTACAGAAATCAATGAGTTTATTTCGATATTCAATTTTCTGATTCAGCAAATCCATTCGCTCCTGCCCAGCTAAACCTAACTCAAAGGCACGAGGTGTTAGTCGCATATCGGCATCATCTTGTCTCAAAAGAATTCGATATTCTGCACGAGAAGTAAACATACGGTAGGGCTCATCGACGCCTTTAGTAACCAAATCATCGATTAAAACACCAATATAAGCTTCATCACGTTTCAGAGTAAAAGGCTCTCTTCCCTGAACTTTCAGACTCGCATTTATTCCCGCAAGTATACCCTGAGCTCCTGCTTCCTCATATCCTGTTGTTCCATTAATTTGACCAGCAAAATAAAGATTCTCGACCAGCTTTGTTTCCAAAGTATGATGCAATTGCGTCGGAGCGAAATAATCATACTCAATAGCATAACCAGGGCGATACATTTTCACATTCTCTAATCCTGGCACTTTCTTTAAACCATTCAATTGGATATCCCAAGCTAAACTTGATGAGAAACCATTGATATAATATTCATGTGTTGTTTCCCCTTCTGGTTCCAAAAACAAAAGATGTTCATTCTTCTCTGCAAAAGTCGTTAACTTCGATTCGATACTTGGACAGTAACGCGGTCCTGTACTTTGAATGGTTCCATCGTACATCGGCGATTCCTCAAAACCAAGTTCCAGTTCGGAATGCACCTCGGGATTGGTATAAGTAATGAAACAGGGGCGCTGAATCAACTCCTTATCCACATGATTATTCAGGTACGAGAACTGATGGAAATCTTCCTCCCCATCCTGTCGCTTCATTACCGAAAAATCAATGCTTCGTCCATCAAGACGAGCAGGAGTTCCAGTCTTCATACGACCAACTTCAAACCCTACAGATTTTAATTGTTCACTTATGCCGAGTGATGCGGGTTCAGAAGAACGGCCTCCCATCTCTTGTTTTTTGCCAACGTGCATCAACCCATTCAGGAAGGTTCCATTGGTTAAAACAACTGTTTTCGATTTAATATCGATCCCAAGTTTGGTTTTTACCCCAACCACTTTATCCTTTTCGAAAATAAGTCCCATTACGGCATCCTGCCACATATCCAGATTATCAGTATTCTCAACAACCCTTCTCCATTCTGCAGAAAAAACCATTCGGTCACATTGTGCTCGAGGACTCCACATTGCAGGTCCTTTCGAGCGATTCAGCATTCTAAATTGAATGGATGATCTATCGGTCACAATACCGGTATACCCTCCCAATGCATCAATCTCTCTTACAATTTGTCCTTTCGCTATCCCACCAACAGCCGGATTACACGACATTTGTGCAATCTTGTTCATATCCATGGTGATCAAAAGCACCGAGGATCCTAAATTGGCTGCTGCCGTTGCGGCCTCACATCCTGCATGTCCAGCACCAACTACTATTACATCATATTCCGCTAACATATACGCTTTCAGTATTTTACACCAACACTTCTCATCAAAATGTCAGGTAATATATTAGATATCAACCCTTTAAAATCACTCTAAAAAGCTAATAATCAATTTTTTAATTGAAAAAATTTCACAAATTTAATGAATCTTGGAAAGTAAAGCTAATGATTCATCCTCCTTTTGGGTCATTATTTCCTGATCCTCATCACATTTATCGTCAATCCCAAGCAAGTGAAGGACACCATGTACAATCACCCGATGTAGTTCCTCAAAGAAATCCACCTGGTACTCTTGCGCATTATCACGCACAGTATCTACAGAAATAAATAAATCCCCTGATATCATATCCGCAACGGTGTAATCAAAAGTGATAATATCAGTAAAGTAATCGTGATTTAAATGCTCACGATTCATCTCCAACAAATAATTATCCGAGCAGAAATAATAATTAATCTCCCCTATTTCACATTCAAAACTCTCCACAACCTGAGAGATCCAAGAACTGACTCTTTCCTGATTGATTTCAGGCATTTCAGTTTCACACGTATTGTAACTTATCTGCATTTCTTATAGATTGAAAACCATTTTAACATGTCGGCCCTCAGCACTATAGTGGACTGAATCGGCCAAATGATTCATCAAAAATACGCCTCTTCCGTGAGTTTTCTCAATATTTTCGGGAAGAGTTGGGTCCGGAACGCATAAAAAATCAAATCCATCACCTTCATCCTTGATAACACAGGAGATACAGCGCTTACTCACCTGAAAATGAATTGTAACATTTTTCTTGTGATCGAGCTTATTGCCATGGAGAATAGCATTATTTACAGCTTCCAAAACGGCCAAACTAATTTTCTCGGAAGCCTCAGGGCTAATTTGATAATGTGAAGACAGGTTACTAATGAGGTTCTCGACACGTTTTAAGTAATGCATTCGAGAAGGAACTCTTAATAAGTTATCTGCTTTTGCCATCGTTCAATCGAATAAGATAATCCAAATAAATTTTATTGTAGTAGTCTATGAGTTTCACATTCGAATCATTAAACAAATCATCGAAGTCGGTATCTGTTTTCTTATACTCAAATATAGCTTTTGGGTTACTCAATTTATAATCTTTGCCCGATTTACTTTCCCTTTTCTTATCAAAATCCTTCTCACGTGTGGCGTTTTCAGCCTCCAACAATCGAGTCATAATCTGATTCTGACGAATAATAGTCTGTCGGTTAATCGAAAAATTAGAGATTTCGCGTTCCGTTTGCTCCATCATCTTCATCACCTCTCTCAATATTTTTTCAGTCTGCTCACCATATCCGCCATTCTGAATCATCTCATTCATCTTCCGCCTGAACATCTCTTGCTCTTGCAGGTATTTACCTAATTTTTCACTCTTATGTCCGCCTTTACCTTCACCATCTTTCATGCCTTGAATCATTTGCTCAAGCATCTTTTTCAAAGACTCTTGCTGCGACTTCATTCCCGAAAAAGAGGGCTGGTTCCCTTTTTTATCCCCCATCTGACTCCCTGGCATACCGTTAGCCATTTGCTCCATGAGTTGTTTCAGTGCTTCTGATAAAAAGACGGCCAACTCATTAATCTCGGTCATCGATTTTTGCTGTGTCACTTGAGCTTGATAGACTCTATGAGCGTTCAACTCGTCTAAACTCTGCCTTAAAAAATCCTCCAATTCGAAAATTCTATTCCCTATCAGAGCAGCAACCTGAGGTGTACGGCTCGATAAAGACAATAAAGAATCCTGTAACAATTGATATTCTTCAGCCAAAACCCCTTGCCTGTCGATAATATTGACATATAATGGATTAAGGTAATTGATTTTTCTCAAATCTAAAATAAGCTTTTCTTGTTGAAAAGAAAAATCAATGAGATTGTACAGCAATTTACTCAACAGATCGGTATCAATACTCATTTGCATCGACATACTTCCGGCCATAGCCGAGCCAAGTTTCTGAGCCAAATCAGATTGTTGACGGGAACTTTTCTGCATGCTCTTTCCAGCCTTACCCATTTTATTTTCGCGCAACTGATCGAGGCTTTCCTGCATGCTCTTCATGATCTCATTTTTCTCATTCTGAAAATCGCCGAGCTGATAAGGTTTTGCAATGTTTGAATTCTTCTTCAACAATTCATCCAAATCTTTTTCAATTCGCTCCCACTGCATTTGTGCACTCACTTGTTTTCGAATGGTAGACTCCTGATCTTTTCGCTTAGCTTGAGAAAGTGTTTTTTGTTCCTCCGCCAATTTTTCAATTCGTGAAGAAAGTTGTTTCACCCCCAACTCAATTTCGTAACGCTCCAACAACTGAAGGTTACGATCGAGTTGCTTCTGAAAATCCGACATAGACATTTTCAATTGATTTCCCAATTTATTAATCTTGTCTCTATCCAACTCTTCAGACAATTTATTGAACTCATCAAAAAGTTTTTTCAACTCATCGTCCATAATTTTCTCCATCAAATGCTCAATCTTCTTTTGCTTGTCAAGAAGTATGGAATCCTGCAATCCAGCCGCCTTCATAAGCTGATTTTTACGGGCATTATCCTTCTTAATTTCTTTTAAGAGATTCTCAAGCTGCTTTTTTCGGGCATCAATCTCATTAAACACTTGATTTTGTTGCCATTGATCACTTGAATTGTCCAATAAACTTTTCTGTAATTTATGAACATCCTGTTGAATTTCACGAGAGATTTCCCGAGTCTGATCAATTTTACGACTTAAGCTATCTTGTATAATAGAATTCAGTTCAAAAACCTGTTCGGCACTTGGTAAGTAAAATTTTAAAAAATCTGATTTCGTAGATTTAAATTTATTGATCGCATCATTGTCAAAAACTTCAAAATAATATTGCACTTGACTTCCCTGAGGTAAATTCGCCGATGAAAAATCGAAAGCAAAATAAAATTCCTGACGCGTTCTGTTTTTCTGAATTGGAACGGGCAAAAATTTAGCGACATCCCCTTCCGGTTTATATACAAATCGTAATTTACTAAAACCGTAGTCATCCTTAATAATACCTTTAAAATAATAGACCGAAGCAGATACCGTATCGGTTTGTATACTTACACCTATAGATGGAAATTGGTCGGGTATAGCATCCAGTTGATAACGGGTGTATATCGATTGGCTATAATCAGAATTTGCAAGACTAATTGAATAAGTGTCTGATTCAAAAAATTGATCGGCGAACGTCAACTTCGAATTGGGTACAAATACAAGAGTGTCTTTTTTCGCAAAACTTAGTCCGATACTATCCGCATTACAAGCCTCTATAAGCCAACTTAATTTTGAACCGACAGGAAAGCTTACATCCCCTATTTGTTTCTCTGTACGGGCAGGTAAATTCGTATAGGATGGTGGCTGAATACTGATCTCCAACTGATCCAGTACCGGTTTCGATTTAACTCGCAATTGATAGGTTGAAGATTTAATTTGCCCCGATTGTAATGTGAAAAAAAGCTCAGAATTGATATTTCGAAACTCATAAGTAAAAATCCCTGCGCCGTCAGAAAGCATTAAATACTTTTGTCCCCCATAAATCAACTCGACTGACTCCGGAATGTATTTGCCATCCGTATGAAGGCTTAAGATATAATCTGCACCTTTTTCAGCAATCAATTCAGAATCGATAACAAACTCAAAATCTGCTGGTGCCTTATAATCCTTCCGAAAATGTATGAGGCGCTGATTGCTACTGGGATAAAAATCAGGATAAGCAAAATATATAAGAAGACACAAAAGAATAACACTCAAAAGATATTTGAGATAGATATAGGTGTCTCTAAAAGAAATACTCTCCCTAAAAGATAAGACAGAAAAAGAATCGATACGCTGATTGATACTGGCAATAAGCAGGGCATTATCCTCAGAATTCGCTAACGAATTTTCACTAAGCTCGTATGTATTTAACAAGCGATCTTCGAGTTCGGGAAAGTGCGAGGAAATCAGAGAAATCGCTTTTCGATATGAAATACGTGAACCTTTATATAACAAGCTCCTTAATGGGAGAACAATAAGTGAAATGAATACAAAAAGCTGTAAAACCGATCCAATAAGAACCAGAATCGTCTTCGTACGTGCGGAAAAATATAGGTGATATTCAAAAACGCTTATCCCTAAATAAAGCACAATCAAAAAAAGGATTGTAATCAGAAAGCCTCTTAAGAGTTGATACTGGTAATACTTCCGGATAAAATTATCCAGTTTCTCAATAAATATCTCTCTGTTGGATTCCATTCACAAGAATTATAGATAAATTGATTGAAACGACTACTGTTTTAATAACCAAAGAGAAGGGTTCAGTTTGGTTGTCTCCTTCCACATTTGGAATTTAAGTATGGTTTGATTTTCTTTCTCGTCGGTATAAACCACCCCAATCTTCTCCTTAGCCGAAACCAAATCACCTTTTTTAACCGTAACTTTTGCAAGATTGGAATAAACAGTCATATATGCACCATGCTTTATAATAACAACCATATTTAAACCCGGCATAGATAAAATATGAGTAACCTCACCTTTAAAAATTGAACGGCAAACAGATTGAGGTTTAGTCGTGATATCAATACCATCATTGTTTACCCTCACGTGTTTTAATACCGGGTGAGCATGTTGACCAAACTTCTGAGATATAAAGCCCGTAGGTGTCGGCCATGGGAATTTACCCTTATTTTGACCAAAAGTCTCGCCAAGCACTTTCTCTTCAGGCGTCAGACCATATGCGCCACTAACATTCTTTTTCTTTCTAGCCAAACGTGCTTGTTCTGCAATAATTTTGCGAATCTTTTTCTCAAGTTTTTGGTCATTACGACGCTGAGTCGCTAAATTCTGACGAAGTGTTTTTTCCTTCTTTTTTAATTGCGCAAGTACACCTGATTGCTGATTCTTTTGAGAAGACAATTCAGCTGATGCCTTTGTATTTAAAGCCAGTAAAACTTGTTTCTCTTTTTTGGCAAGCTTTAAACCATCCAGCTTTAAATCAAGATCAACTTTTGTTTCCACCAATTCTTCTCCCCGCTTGCGGGTAAATTCAGAAAATTGTTGCAAATACTTGTATCTCTTATAGGCCTGATTAAAATCTTTAGAAGCAAATAGAAACATGAGTTTGTCACGAGAATTCTTTTGACGATGTGCATACACAATCAATTTTTCGTACTGTTTCTGAAGCTGCTTGTATTTTTGCTCTAGTCGTGAGATTTCCTTTTTAGTTTTCCCAATCTTAGAGTCTGTATAATCCAATTCTTTTTGGATATTACGAATCATATTCTCCTGAAGTTTTATCTTTCTATTGAGAACAGATAAGAGCCCCAGGCTGGCTTTTTGTTTCTTTTGAGTCTTTTGGAGTAGTTTCTGAGTGTAAGCAATATCCTTTGCATTTTGCTCCTTTTGCCTCTTTAGTTTAGATATATCTTGTGCATTTACCGAACAATTCAGCAGTAAAAAAATAAGACTGAGAAATAGAAATAACTTCTGACTTTTAAGAAATCCCATAATTTATTGTGGATAGATTCTTTTAAATTTACTAGAAACCTTAAATGGAAACTTAATTTCCTGATCCAATACGAGTTTATTATATTTTAATTTACAAGATAAGGATTGTACTGAGTCTTTCACCTTAAAAACCAATTCGCTTGGAAATTTCTGCCCTTCCAAATTAATAAAGTCCCGATATTTTAAGACCATATCCCTCTCCTCACCAAATAAGCGAACCAAGACATCGGTAATTTTCATCAGTGAAGGATCAATTTCGAAACGTTGGTAATTGAATTTATAAAGTTTCTCGTATTTATCCTTTCTCAACTTTCGCTCAACCTTAGAAGCCTTATCTGAAATAAAAACATATTTATCGTCAATTGCTTTCCCTTTAAAGTTGCGAATAAAAGGGCGTTGCTTTTCGTAAAGCTCACGTAACTGAAAAATTGAATTGGTTAAGATACTTTGTAATGTATAAAAATCAACATCCATATTGAGTTTCTCCGACAAGAAAAAGAAATCGCTGGCAAGGTATTCCTTTTTCAATCGATCGATGATCTTAACCGAGTCAGGCGTAATATAAATACGAGCTACCTCAAGGATTCCGGTTGGTGCATTCAACTGCACCATAATAATACTATCGCGTAGAATTTTAATTGATCCCTTTACGTTTTGTGTTTTTTCGTTTGATTCGTAATGTGCAGAAAAACGTTTAATCCAAAGCGTATTGTATGACAGACTGCTATCCACAATCTGATTGTATAACCTGTTATCACTTATCCAATGAGCTCTTTTCCGCCCAAGCTCATAAGTTGACTTACACGAAAATTGCAACAATAGCAGAAGCAAAAAAGTACCACCCAACAGGCAATTTTTCATTCGAAATATTTTCATAAACTATTCAGGAATCACCCCTGTTTTAATCTTTTCTAATAATTGCTTAGAACCTTCACCAAGCTTTTGAGCATTTTCCCACTCGGTCATTGCCGCTTTCTTATCTCCCAAACGGTAAAGAATATCGCCATAGTGTTCGACGATAACAGCAGATTCCCGTCCTCCAAACTGAAGGGCTTTTTCCATGGCGCGTTTCGCATCAGAAAACGAGCCTAGTTTAAATAAGACCCATGCGTGTGTATCAAGATAAGTTGAATTTTCTTTTTCAATCTCAACACATTTTAAGCTCATCTCCTTAGCTTTTTCCAATCTCTGATCAAGCACAGACAAATAGTAACTGTAGTTGTTTAAAACCACCACGTTATCAGGATCAAAAAGAAGAACCTCATCGTAGGCTTTGAATGCTTTCTCGGTATGACCAAGTTCGTATTGCGCGTCGCCCAAATAGGTGAGAAATTGAATTCTCATGGGGATATTATCTCCCACGTAATTAAACCCTGTTGTTAGCGATTTAACAGCCCTTTCATAATCTTTCTTTTGCGCTGCTGCAACCCCGTTAAAAATATACAACATCGGTTGAGTTGGAAAATACTTAATAGCCTCTTCACTTTCAGTTAGCATGCTGTCAAAATCCAATAACTCATTGTCAATAAACATCAACTCTTCCCAAATGACATAGTTCGTTTTCTCTTGCGCAAGAACTTTTCTCAGTAGTTTTCGAGCCCCTGCACTATCTTTCTGACGTCGCAAAAAATCGGCATAAAGTGCATTGACATGGATATGGTCGGGATGGACTTTTATCAATAAATCCAACAATTCTTTTAGGGTTTCATCGGTGACCTTATTTTCCGGATCTGCCATAATCACACCCATCAGGTATTGAATCTTCTTATCCGGATCCACCATGTCACTGGCAAAAGCCTTCTTCAAGGCGTTTTGAGCTAAGTCATATTTCTTTTCTTTTCGGTAATACTCAGCCAAATAGAAATGAACCAGCCCATTTTCAGGAGCAATCTCTACAATCTTTTTGTACAGATCCAATGCTTTTTCACCATCCCCATCCTGAAGATACATATCGGCAAGCAAACCGTAATTCTCAACCTTGAAGGGGAATTTTTTTATGAGTTTATTCAACTCTGAATAGGCATTCTTTCTCTTATCTAAACGAAGAAAAAGTGTGTGTTTGTTTAAGCTAACCTGTTCAGTTATGCCAATCTTCTTTTCAAGCTTTTGGTAGACTTCCAGAGCCTCTTCAAACTTTTCAACCGATGCATACAACTCGGCCTGTATGTGATAAAAATCATTACGCTTGGGGAACTGATTTGCCAAATTTGCATAAACCTCACAAGCCTGTTCAATCATACCTTTGGACTTATAAATACCTGCTAATTGAACCTGATACCACATATTTTGGGGCTGTAAAGCCACCGCTTCACGAGCTAATGCAAGCGCAGAATTAAGATTCTCTTTACCGATGTAAATATTAGCCAACTCGTAACGGGCCACCGCACTCGTATTATCAAGCTTAATGCAGGTTACAAACCAGGAAATAGCTTTCTCATACTCACCAAGGACCAAGGCCTTTTCGCCTTCATGAAATGCAAAATCGAACTCAAGACGTTTCTCTTCGGTCAGTTCAGTCTTTGTCTTTCTTTTATCCTTCCCTTTCTTTTGACCCAAAGCCACCGAAGAACTTAAAGCAAGTGCTCCGGCAACGATATAAACTATAATTTGTCTTTTCATCATTCTATTTGTATTTCAATCCGATCAAATTTACAGACACGAATCGATTCTAAAGCCAGAATCAACTGGCTTCAGAATCTAAACTTTGATCAAATTAATTAGCAATTGGTGTAATCACCAACGCTGTATTCTTTTGCTTCACCAGTAACTTCAACAAAATTTCCTAACATGGAATTCTTTATATTACCGCCAGCAATTTTGGTATTTGTTTGTACAATCGCATTAGAAACCAATGAGTTCTCAACGAAAGAATTATCTCCCAATGAAACATGAGGCCCCACAACGGAATTCCTGATCACTACATTTTCTCCAATATAACAAGGTGGAATAATGACTGCATTCTCATTAATCAGGTTCTCAGCAACCAATTTATCATCTTTATGATATTCAAGAATACGCTGATTGGTATTTACGGTTGCATCCTTATTACCACAATCCATCCACTCAATCACCTGCCCGGGAACAAAGCTCAATCCCTTATTTTTCATGTTTTCAAGAGCATCAGTCAACTGATATTCCCCATTAACCACAACTTTATTATCTAAAAGATATTGCAATTCAGACTTAAGGTTCGCACCATCCTTGAAATAGTAAATCCCGATAATAGCCAGATCTGACACAAATTCCTGAGGTTTCTCAACAAAATCGGTAATCTTGTTGTTTTCATCCATTTTAACCACACCAAAAGCTGATGGATCTTCAACTTTTTGCACCCAAATAACAGAATCGGCCTGATCGTCTAAAACAAAATCGGCTTTAAATAATGTATCTGCAAAAGCCACAACCACCTTACCATCAAGTGAATTTGCTGCACAGTGAATAGCATGCGCTGTTCCTAATGCTTCCCTTTGGTAATAGATACTTGCTTTTGCATTTAAATTGGCTGCAATCCCTTTTAGCTGATTCTCTACTTCAGCACCAAAATCCCCAATAATGTAAGCGATTTCTTCAATCTCCTCTCCTGAAACCTTGGCTATCTCTTCTAATAAGCGTTGAACAATCGGTTTTCCAGCAATTGGAATTAATGGTTTTGGTACCGTTAATGTATGTGGGCGCATACGCTTACCCATTCCGGCCATTGGAACAATAATCTTCATTTTATTCTTTAGTTTTTTATATTTTTCTCATTCATTGCCCACCCCAAACCACACAAAACAAGGGGCGTTTACAAGGCAATCTCAAAGTTACTGAATAAGTTTTAGTAAACTCAGTCTTTAATAATTATTAACGCTTAACGAATTTATTCTTTTCCTGTATGACCGAAACCTCCCGCTGCTCTAACGGTTTCTTCCAGCTCCTCAACAGCTTCCCACTCTACAGTTGCGTGAGCTGCAACAATCATCTGACAAATACGATCACCATCGTTAATCTCGACCATAGAATTAGACAGATTAGCTAAAATCACACGAATTTCACCACGATAATCGGCATCAATCGTACCAGGAGTATTTAAAACCGTAATCCCTTCCTTCAAAGCCATTCCGCTTCGTGGACGAATCTGCGCTTCATATCCTGCAGGTAATTCAATAAACAAACCCGTTGGAATTAGAGTTCGCTCAAGTGGCTGAAGCATCACCCTTTCATTAATATTAGCACGCAAGTCCATACCCGCTGATAAGGCTGTGCTATACTTCGGTAAATCGTGTTTCGATTTATTAATAATCTTAACCTTCATTTTTATATTTGTTTCGTTTTTATTCGATTTCTATTCACATATTATCCCCAAAATCAGGAAATTAATCCACTATCCTTTCTTTCTAAGCAAAGTCCATAATTTTTCCTTCTGGAAAACGACCATTAAAAATAAAATAATTAATGGAGTTTTAACTAACATTTTAAGCCAATGGTTTTCGAGCTGGATAAAGGTGCTAAAAAAATAAAGCAACATTCCCAGTCCAAAATAAGTCGCAATACGTTTTAAATTATAAGGAATTGGATAATAGATCTGTCCCAGAATATAACTTGTAATTGTCATTAAAACGGAGCAGACCAAAATGGCAATGGCTGCACCATAATAGCCCATTGAGGGAACTAAAATAATATTCAACATTAATGTAATTGCAGCCCCTCCAAGGGCGATATAAGCCCCCAAACGGGTTTTATCAGTAAGCTTGTACCAAAGCGACAATGAAAAGAAGATACCGAGAAATAAATTCGCCAACAGGACTATGGGGACCACATCCAAACCTGCATGAAACTTAGGCCCGATAAGTATCTTCACAATATCCAGATAAAACATTACACCTAAGAAAATCAACAAACCGAAAATCATGAAATATTTCAGAATATCTGCATAGAGTTTCTTGCTGCTCTCATCTTTACTCTGCGAAAAAAAGAATGGTTCAAAAGCAAAACGAAAAGCTTGTATAAAGAGAGTCATGATAACGGCCAACTTAAAGTTTGCGCCATAAATCCCCGTCTGTGCTAAAGCCTCGCTTGCATCAGAAATCAACTTAGGCATCAGCATTTTATCCACATTCAAATTAATCTGTGCAGCAATACTAACCACCAAAATAGGAGATGCATATTTGAGTACTTTACGAAGCAAAGTCATATCGAACTGCCATTTCACCTTAAGTAAATCCGGTAAAAGCAGGATCAGATTAAAAAGACTTGCCACAAACATCGCGATAAAAATATATCCAATCCCAATATCCGGATTCCAAATACGGGTTATACCCCATTCGGGGAACCAAGTATTTAACTTCGGACAAAGCACCAAAAAGAGCAGATTCAAACCTAAATTAATCCCAATATTACTCAGCTTAATAAAGGCATATCGCAAGGGTCTGTTCTCTTGACGAAGCTTAGCAAAGGGTAATGAGGTAATGGCATCAAAAGCTAAAGTAAGTGCCAGCAGAATGATATAGATTGAATGATCACCTACGTTCAAAAACGAAGATATCGGATTTAGAAAAAAGAAAACTCCCAGCAAAAATAGGAGACTTGTTGTCGTTACTGACAAGAATGTCGTAGAAAAGACAGTCGACTTACAATCATCATCATTGGCATAACGAAAAAAACCGGTCTCTAATCCATAGGTCAAAATAACCAAGGTCATGGCAACATAAGCCATCAGGTTGGTGACTATCCCATATTCAGATTCTACAAATATATTGGTGTAAAGTGGTACCAAAAGCCAATTTAGCAGTCGTCCGAGAATGGAACTTACACCATAAATGGCTGTTTCGCCAGCCAATTTTTTTAATGGATTCAAAATTTCGTGTGTTGGAGTTAAAATCTACTTTTAGGATAGCCTTAAATCCTCATCCTGTTCAAAACAAAATACTGTAACAGATTGAGCTTATAGACACCCCCATAAGAAGACAAATATAACGAAATTTAGGTTTTAAGCCCTCGGATTTTCCGATTTGGACAAATGAAAGGCTATAACGCTGTTCATGCAGAATGATCTAAACATTTTTACTGATGTGCCACATCAATAAACTTGAATTTAGTTTGCCAGAACAATCAAAATGAAAATGGAATTATTGCTCCACGTGGAGCAATTCACAATAAATAACAGATAAGGAGCTCTTTATTTAAATTGAATACAAATAGAGTCACTACAAACGTTTCCGAGGGCACTCTAAAACGTTTGCACTCATATCTGCCTGAAAATCACTTTCAAAAACCGTTTTTAATGCTCACCTTTGTGGCGTACGCGTTTAAGGAACGTTTATGTTAGTGTTTGTTGTTTAAGTATTTTGTGAGCATCCCGATTGGTATTCCCAGTCGGGATGTTTCATTTTATATTACTCATATCTCAAACTCTCGATAGGATTCTGTTTGGCACTCCTAGTGAAATTTAAAACAGTAACAAGTGCTACAAGCAATAGAATAATCAAACTACAAATCAAAAATATTCCCCAATGTAGCGGTAACTTATATGCAAAATTCTGCATCCATAAGCCTGCTGAAAACCAAGCTCCCCAAGCACCGAGCAATACGGCAGGAACAGCCACAATCTCAATGTCCCACAAGAACACCTTAAGAAGGGTTGAAAACTTGGCTCCATTTATTCTTCGAATTGCCAACTCCTTGCGTCTCCTAACCGCCTCATTAGTTGTATACCCGAGTAATCCAATAATCGTAATGAGTAAGATTACAGCACTCCCAGCCATCATCGCATTTCGAAATCCACGTTGTTGCTCATAGGCTTTTTCCTGCTCCGTTTCGAGACTCTTGATATTCGCATCTTTATAGGGTAGTGCCTTATTAAAAATCTCTCTTATTTTACTCATCATTCCTGCTTGAGTAGTAGGATATGTTTTTACCAAAATATTAAACGAATAGGATGGTCGCTTAATCACTTTTTTTATAAAGTTCGATTCTGACCTATAGAAGAATACAGCAGGACGGGTGTCTGGTTCTGCTTTTGACCCTATGGTAAAATCATCGAATATCCCTCTTATATATGTACCTCCATGCTCACTAAGAACAATATGTTTCCCTAAAAGGCCACCTTTCCATCCGTTATACAATTTAAGCATATCTGCACCCTTCTGACTAATCAGTAGATCACCATCAAGGGTCTTTTCATTCGTAAAATGATTACCTGTGGTCACAGAAAGACCTAAAATCGATAAATAATTTTCATCTATTGAATAAAAATCTGCCACATTAAATAATTCACTTTGCTTATCCTGAGATTGAATATTATTCCCTGAGATGCCGTTACATGGCATCATAGTACCAAGCCCCACCATCTCAACTTCAGGCATGGACCTTAAATCATGTAATACACTTGCAATTTTGTTACCATTCATACCACTAGTAGATCCATAAAAAACGCCCTCTGAATGGTAGCCATGAGAACTATTTTTCATTTTATCATACTGCAAACTAACGATAACCAACATAGATAAAATAAAAGAAGCTCCTACAAATTGAAAGGATAACAAAAACCGTTTCCATTGATTTCTTTTCTGCTGATAATGTCTAAAAGCATTCGCAACAGGTATTCGCGAAAAAAAACGGGCTGGTAAATAGCTCATTAGTGCAAGCATAAGTATCAATATTGCAAGTAGAGGCAAAATAACATAGGGGTTTAATTCTGAAACCAATTTGTGACCAACTTGATTTTCGGCTGCTGGCTGCAGTACCATAATCATGACAAAAGCTGCGAATAAAGAAATAAGAAAAAGAATCACAGATTCAGAAAATATAAGTTGTCGTAAATGACGTGCATGCGCTCCAAAAGTCTTATAAATAGCCGATGATTTGGAGCGTTCAACCAATACACTTAAAGTCAGCAGAATGTAATTCAACAACGAAACAAGCAAAACAGCAAAAGCAATCGTGCTCAGAATCAAAATCATATCTTTTAAATTCCCAATATAAACTTTCTGAATAGGCATGAATGAATATTTCAAAACCAGTCCGCCTTGCTGTTCTTCCAATCTTTCAATGTCCTGATGGACTTCCTGCATTTTTCTAACCGCAGGAGCAAGAGATTCAGCTTTAACCCCTTTAGCCAATTTCACACAAGCATAATAACAATCATTACCTAACCATTGGTCAGATCCATCCCACCGAAACTGACCTAAAGAAACCATAGAGATTAAAATATCATACTTATAGTTCGTGTTTTCAGGCAAAGCTTCAAACACACCACCAATTGATAATTTCTTACCTGGATACTCTTTTAATTCAATCAGCCTACCCACAACATCGCCCCCCATATTTTCAGCTATTTCACTCGAGATCATACAAGTCATAGGAGCTTTAAGAATATCTGTGGATTCGCCTTTAATCATGGTTCTTGGCAAAACATCAAAAAGATACTCATCAGTAAAGGAGAATTTTGCCCTGTAACTTTTTTTATCATCAGTATAAAATATTGAGTAATCAATGTCTAATAAACGAGCAGCACCTTCGACGCCAGGCACCTCGGCTTTTAAACCTGGAGCGATTGCTCCACTGACCCGATTATAACTTTCCATTGTCTCAGCCGATTTATCCATTTTGAAATTTTCATGAACGACATAAATTCTATCGGAATCAGGATAAAAGCTATCGAAACTGTAATAATAAAAAACCTCAGATAAAAGCAAAACCCCAAATGCCAAACCAGTTGCTAAAGATATAATACGGGCAGTGCTGTGCTCTCCTTTTCGAAACAAACGACGAAATGCTATTTTTATGAAATTCATGAATCTTATTTTTTAATTTTACTCATATTATTCTATATATCAACCTATTACTCATATCTCAAACTCTCCACAGGATTCCTCGTAGCTGCCCGCCACGATTGAAACGAAACCGTAAACAAAGCAATACCCATCGCTATAAGTCCTGTCAGAACAAATATCCACCAGCTGAGTTCTGTTTTATAAGCAAAATTTTCGAGCCATTTATTCATTGCATAGTAAGCAATTGGACAGGCAAGCACAAATGCCATGGCAACCCACTTAGCAAAATCTCGATTTAACATTGCTATAATCTCATGGTTTTTGGCTCCGTTAACTTTTCGAACACCAATTTCTTTGGTTCGTTGTGCGGAGATGAAATAAGAAAGAGCACTAATCCCAATGATTCCGATAATAATTCCAAGAATAGAAAAACTCATTAAGATTCGTTTCAGAATACTTTCAGATTTGTATTGTTGAGCAATCTTATCATCCATAAAGAAATAATTCATTTTCTGGTTGGGATAATATTTATTCCACACTTCCATAATACAATCCAGTCCTGTTCTGATATTTCCATGAGATATTCTAACATGAGTAAATCTGGCTCTGCTTCGAGATTCATCTAGGAGGAAAACATAGTCACCAATCTGATCGTGCGCAGAACTGTAATTGAAATCTTCCACAACGCCTATGATATCAACTCGTCTTTGATCTGCTTCCAAAGGTATTCCTGACCTGTATGAATTCATATTCTCTAAGCTTTTGTGTTTTTCCATCAATCTCTTGTACAAATGATTGTTGATAACCATCCCTTGAATAGTATCCGTTGACGTATTAATATAGTTATGAACAAATTGAATATCCATGGTTTTCAGGAAGTCATAATTAGCAAAAGACATTTCAGCATTTCCTTCAATACCAAATCCATCTAGTGAAAAGGTTTGAGTTGGATGCCCAAAATATTGCATTGTAAAACCAACCGATTCCACCTGAGATTTCTTTCTTAACTCATTGGCAAACACCTTGGGGTCTTTTGAGAAATCTCTCAGATTCAGAACAACAATATTCTCTTTGGTATAGCCAAGAGGCTTGTCCAATAGAAATGATATTTGTTTATTAACCAACATTGTAGAAGATATCAAAACAATGACGATCAGAATCTGAAATATCATTAAGGGTTGCAAAAGGCGTCTGCCTGTGAAAGGGGTTAAACCTTTGATAATATCGCTTGTGGAATTGTTTTTCAAAATAAAGAAGCGCACAAAAATCAAACTTATACTGCCACTAAAACCAAAAACAAGCAAAATAGCTAAGTAAATAATGGGTTCATTATAAAAAATATCAAACTGAATATCAAAGAACTGATTAATATAGGGCTTAATCAATTCAATTGAAAGCAAAGAGAGTAGAATTGATATGGAGCACAGGAGTAACACTTCCAATAAAACCTGGATCATCAAGTGTTTACGGTGAGCACCAACTGATGATTTCATGCCAAATTCTTTAGATCTTCTAAAGAGGTTTACCGTAACTAAACTGACAAAATTGACCAATGAAACCAGCAAAATGACAAAAGAAATAATCGTGAATAAATTGATATTGATCTTAGTGCTGCTCTCTTTTAATTCAAACCTGCAATTTGATCTTAAATGAATATCGGTGAGACTGGCGAGTTTGAATTTGTAATCCTTAGGACCTCGTGTTTGTCTAAAACTACTTTTATTAAAATGTGTCAGGATTTTATTTGCAATAAAAGATGGCGAAACACCCTTTTTCAATTTCAGATAGTTGTAAACCCACTGAATTTTTCTTGTTGATAATGAGGCATAACGTTCTTCAAGAGCCCCCTTTTGAGAAAGAAGTATTTCGCAATTAAAATGAGTTTTAATGGGGGTATTTTTAATGATCCCAACAATCTCAAATTTGCCAGGCCCCTCTCTTGATCGCAATTCCTCTGTTTCAATGTATTGCCCAATTGGATTCTCATTTTTAAAATATTTCATCGCAAATCTTTCAGAGATAAATGCGACATTGGGTTTTATGAGCTCGGATAAGTTTCCAACCAAGCTTTCAATACCAAACATGCTTATAAAATTTGTATCAACAGATAAAACATCTTCCTGCGATACCGTTTGGTCATGAATTTTAATGGTTTCAAGCTTTGAATGCGAAAACTGTGTTGCATTCTCAACTTCAGGAAATTGCATTGCAGCCTCTTTGATAAAGCCTAAACTCCTTGCCCATGGATCATTTATATGAGAAGGGGATGAAATCACCCTGTAGATATTTTGATGATCTATTATATGCCTATCGTAGCTTCTTTCATTTTGAACATGAATGAACAAGACAAAAAAGGACGCTATACCAAAGCTAAGTCCCAAAATATTGGTCAGGGAAAAAACGCGATTCTTAATCAAACGTAGAACTGATAATTTTAGATGATACCAAAGCATAATGCAGTTTTAGAATTATTCATACCTCAAACTCTCCACAGGATTCCTAGTAGCTGCTCGCCACGACTGAAACGAAACCGTAAGCATTGCAATGCCCATAGCAATAAGCCCCGCTAAGGCGAATATCCACCAGCTGAGTTCTGTTTTGTAGGCGAAATTTTGCAACCATTTATTCATAGCATACCATGAAATTGGACAGGCGAGTACGAAAGCAATAATAACCCATAAAGAGAAATCTCGATTTATCAATTTTAATATCTCTGAAGTTTTTGCACCATTTACTTTACGAATACCAATTTCCTTTTGTTTTTGCTGTACATAGTATAACGACATTGCAAATAATCCCATCACAGAAATAATTACGGTAAGTATCGCAAAATACTTTACAATTTTTCCTGTTTTTTCTTCTTTTGCATACCAATCGCGAACCACCTCATCAAAGAAATCGATTCTTAAAGGTATACCATTAGTAAAATCACTGTGTGCCTTTTTTATTTTTTGAATCGTTTCGTAGTTATTCCCAGATTTCAATTTAATCACATAAGTCCAGGCATCACGATCTGGTTTAAGAATATGAAAATAGGCTGGTCCTAACTGACTTTTTAAATTTTTGAAATGAAAATCCTTTACGACACCATAAACAGGATATTCCTTATTATAAAGTTTAAAAGTTGTTGGATTTTCAGGGAGTTCCAATTTCTTTACAGCAGCTTCATTTAACCAGCAGACATCTTGAGAGAAGGCTACCCCTGTTTTTTTTACAGGTATATTCAATAATTTAAAGAAGTTTGTATCAACAAAGAAATGTTGAAAGCTCAACTCTTTATCCTTATAGGTAAAGCAATTATTGTTCCCTCCATCAAGAGGAGTTCCACAACTTAAACTAACATCTTCTACGCCAGGTATCTTTTCAAGAATTTCTTCAAGTACCCGCTGTTTTTTATTGGAAACCTCATATTCAAAACAAAGCATATTTTCCTGTTCAAAACCAAGTTTATAATTACGAAGGAAATTAGTCTGCTTACTGATAAAAAAAGCACTGGTAATCAGAATTATAATAATCAGATACTGAAAACATATCATGATTTTAGAATAGATATTTTTTTCCTTCATCTTAGATTCACCTTTTACAACCTCAATAGGATTGAATTTGGTAATTTTCAGTGCAGGAATAATTCCAGAAATGATACCAATCAACAGCATGAAAACAAAGGCAAAAAACAGGTTCCTCATTGTGAATTCATCAAGCAAATTTATTCTGGTATCCAACAAATAATTAAAAACTGATACCATCTGAAAACTTAAAACCAGAGCAATGATAAGCGAGATGAAACTTAAAAGTATTGACTCAGATAAACTTTGTAATAACAAACCTGCTTTTTTGGCACCTATCAATTTCTTGACGGCTATTTCTTTATTTCGAAACGAGGATTGTGCTACCGTTAGGTTCACATAATTGATAATAGAAAGTACTAAAATCAAGAATACAATACCTGACAAAATTTGAACAAAACGCTTACTCTTATTCTTTGAGTTACTGGAATGGGAAGTACTAAAATACGAATCAACAATAGGTTCTAATTCAACAGACTTTGCATATTCTTTCTTAAACATCCAATTAACCTCTTTGAATAGTTTTAATATCTCAGGAGTTTTCGATTGAAAATTGGTATTGCCTTTAGTTAACACATACAAACCGTATGAATTACTATTATATGAGTCCAAAAAATCACTCATTCCAAAGGCTTTACCCAGGCTTGGAAAATTAGCCAGCAAATCAAATTTATTAAAATGAGAATTATCAGGTACATCTTCCATGATACCCGTAATGACAAAATTAATGTCATCATTAATCGTGAAGGTAAGTCCTAATTCCGGAAGTTTTCCAAACAGTTTGTAAGCAAATGATTTCGTCAGAACAACAGTATTTTCTCTATTCAAAGCCGTTTTCTTATCTCCTTCAAGCATTTTGTACGTGAAAATGTTGAGAAAGGATGAATCAGCAAACAATATTTGCGACTTCAACTTCTGAGTTTCGGGTGCACAGGCATACATTTCCAAATAACGGGTTCGGGTAAAATTCTCCACCTCTGGAAATTTTTGCATCAGCAAGGGACCCGATGGTGGTGCAAAATCAGATTCATCTCCATGTGTCAAACGAAAAATTCTTTCCTTATTAACATGAAATTGATCAGCTGAATATTCATTTTTGATGTAAATACTCAATAAAAGAATAAACATTAAGGAAATGGAGAAACCAAAAATAGTAATGCTGCTATAAAGTTTGTTTCTCAAAAGATGTTGAACAAAAGTTTTCAGGTTTTTATATATCATGATTTAAACTCTTAGTAAATGGCTTTTAAAATTCATATTCTACTGATAATATGAGCTATTCATATCTCAAACTCTTCACAGGATTCCTCGTTACTACTCAATAGAACTAAGAAAATTGATATAAGCGCACTTATAATTGAGAATACTCCTCAACCAAAACCTCTTCGGTGACAACCTTCCCATCAAACAGGTTGATAATTCTATGAGCATATCCCGCATCTTTTAAAGAGTGCGTTACCATGATAATGGTTGTGCCTTCACGGTTCAACTCGGTTAATAATTCCATAACTTCCTGACCGTTTTTAGAATCCAAATTACCGGTAGGCTCATCTGCCAGAATTAAACCCGGATTGGATACTAATGCACGGGCTATAGCGACACGCTGCTGTTGTCCACCGGATAATTGTTGAGGGTAATGCTTAGATCGATGGCTCATATTCATTCTGTCAAGTACCTTGCTTACCATCTCTTTGCGCTTCTTGCTACTAAATCCCTGATAAACCAAAGGCATTTCAACATTTTCGAAAACATTCAGTTCGTCAATCAGATTAAAACTCTGAAATACAAATCCAATATTTCCCTTACGTAAATCGGTTCTCTGACCTTCTTTTAGTCCTGCAACCTGCTTATCACCAAAAAGATATTGCCCTTCAGATGGATTATCAAGCAAACCTAAAATGTTTAATAATGTTGACTTTCCACAGCCAGAAGGCCCCATAATAGCGACAAATTCCCCTCGCTTAATTTTTAAGTTGATATCGTTCAGAGCTAAGGTCTCTATTTCACTTGTTCGAAATACTTTCGTTAATTTTTCAATTGTGATCATATCTTTTAATTTTATTATTTGTTTGTACACTTAATACTTATGAATAAATGGATGTCGAACATCTCTTATAATTTTATTTGAACTCGATTCGATCGTTATCCCCAAAACTATCATAATTATTTGTAATCACTTTCTCACCCGCTTCGAGCCCATCCAAGACTTCAAAATATTGGGAATTTTGTCTGCCAATTTTAATGTTTCGCTTTGTAGCGAAATCTCCCGATGGGTCAAGCACAAATACCCATTGGCCTCCGGTACTTTGAAAGAAGCCTCCCCGTGGTAACAAAATGGCGTCAACGGGTTGTCCCAGTTCAAGTTTGATGTGATAAGTCTGACCTGTTCGAAGTTTCTCTGGTGATTCTCCATCGAAAATAAAATCAACCTTAAATCGTCCGTCTCTAACTTCAGGATAAACTTTTTTGGTCACCTGATGGTACGATTTGTCGTTACGTGTAAAGGAACCTGACAGACCTCTTCTAACCCTATCGATATAATGTTCATCCACTTCAGCTACGATCTTAAAATCGTTTAAAATATGCAACTGACCGATGCGTTGCCCCCGATTGATTGATTGACCAATCTCAACTTCAAGACTGCCCAACTGTCCATCAGCTGGTGCTTTGATATTCAGATTTTCCAGGCGTTGGCGAACCATTTCTAAGTTCTGTTCCATATTCTTCAAACTGCTGTTCATTTGTACTTTCTGGTTTTCACGAAAAATGGAATCCTGAACCATACGCTGATATCTCAAATCCCTGTCACGACGGGAGAACTCGTAGTTTTCTTTTGAAATCAGATAATCTTCCTTTGATATAAATCCTTTTTCATACAGCTTTAAGTTCTGCTCATAACGGCGCTTTAATCTGATAATATCGGTATCAATACTTAACAGCTGTTGCAGATTATTAATCTTCTGTTGCTCCATACTGATTAGGGTATTTCGTAACTCATTCGATTGGTAGGCTAATGAAGATTCGGTATTCAGAATTTGTAGTTTTAAATCATTATTAACCAACTTAACAATGACATCCCCTTTTTTTACCGTTTCCCCTTCGTCTATTAATTTTTCAACGACCTTACCGCCCTCTTCCAAATCAAGATAAATGGTCGTCTTAGGCTCAACCATACCAATTATCGAAATATAATCTTTAAAACTACCTGAGGTAACTTCCGCAATGTTGAGTTTATCTTCCTCTGCTCGGAAAGTAGACGTCTGAGCACCAAAAATCATCTTCATGGACAGTCCAAAAACTAAAACAATAACAATGACGATATAAATATGTTTCGCTTTTAGGCCCTTCTTTTTTTCAATTTTTCTATCCATCGACATACAAAATCCTTTTTTTAATTAATCAATTTTAAAATATTATTGATTTACAAATTCAGACTTAATTATAACTAAACCTATGCCATGTTTTATAAATGACATATAACTAGTGTTTTATATATTATAGGTTAATATCAAGTGTCAAAATATTTGACAGGGGGTGTCTAATTGTTTGAAAAGCTTTCTACTTTAGATAAATATTTTCCCAACGTCTTCGTTGGTGATCCGAATTTTATAGCATATCCAAATGAAAGAAGCCAAAATTTTAATCGTGGATGACAACAAAAGCATCCTTTCAGCATTAGAATTGTTATTAAGCAATACCTGCAAGAAGGTGAAATGCCTGTCTAACCCCAATGCTTTACTATCTGATTTGAAAATGGACAACTACGATGTTGTGCTTTTGGATATGAATTTTAAGGCCGGAATCAATACGGGTAACGAAGGCATCTATTGGTTGAATCAGATCCTGGAATACAATTCAGGAATTAGTGTGGTGATGATAACCGCATATGGCGATGTGGAATTGGCTGTAAAGGCTGTTCGATCAGGTGCTGTGGATTTTGTGCTGAAACCCTGGGAAAATGAAAAAATGTTAGCCACTATTGAAATGGCTTGGAAATTAAGTCATTCAAGAAAAGAGGTGAAAAAACTCAGATTAAAAGAGCATGAACTGATTGCTGAAATTAATCGAAAAAAAAATCACTTAATAGGCTCATCTTCCAAATGGAAAAAGGTGATGCACTTGGTTCAAAAAGTTGCGGTTACCGATGCAAACATACTCATTACAGGAGAAAATGGAACGGGAAAAGAACTGATAGCCAGAGAAATTCATCGCCTGTCAAATCGTTGCCAGAATGTCATGGTAACCGTAGATATGGGTTCCATTGCTGAATCACTTTTCGAAAGTGAATTATTTGGACACAAAAAGGGTGCCTTTACTGATGCGCATGATGATAGAATGGGGAAAATTGAAACGGCAAATAAGGGAACGCTATTTCTCGATGAGATTGGCAATTTGTCCTTACCCATGCAAGCCAAGTTACTATCAGTACTGCAAAACAGATCCTTAACCCGACTGGGAGAGAATACCCCCATAGATATTGACGTACGTTTGGTTTGCGCGACCAATTGCAAGCTGCAACAAATGGTTGGGCAAGGTACATTTCGCGAAGATTTACTTTATCGAATAAATACCATCCAGATTGAATTACCGCCTCTGCGCGATCGAAAATCCGACATACCTGAATTGGTCGATTTTTTTATAAAACTGTATACCGAAAAATATAATAAGAAAGGCCTAAAAGTTTCGAGTACGGCAATTGAAAAACTGCAAAATTACACTTGGCCCGGTAATGTTAGAGAATTACAGCATGCCATAGAAAAAGCCGTTATTCTGTGTAACAATTATAAAATTGAACCTGAAGATTTTGCCTTTAAAGCTGATGAATTTTCAAAAGTTGAAGCCTTTGGAGGGACGCTTGAAGACATGGAAAAACAATTGATTGAGTCCGCAATAGAAAAACAAATGGGTAACCTTAGTGCCGTTTCAACACAATTAGGTATATCGCGTCAAACCTTATACAACAAAATCAAAAGATATGGCCTATAGACACTACAACACCGCCCTAATTTTGAGGCTGGTTAGTTTAATGATAATTGCTGTATTGATGGGTTACACCTTTTCGAATCAAAGTTATTACAGTTTTGGAATATGCTCGCTTTTGCAAGTGTTTCAAACTTGGGCATTTGTTCGTTTCATGAATAAAACCCATAAACAAATGAACTACTTTGTTCAGTCCATAAAAAATAAGGATACCACTTTACACTTCCCTCAAAAGTCAGGTAATGGCATCATTGATGAATTAAATCAGAGTTTAAATGAACTGAATCACATTGTTCAAGAGGTTCAAATGCAAAGTAAAATTAAAGAAACTTACTTTGCTGAGATTCTTCAAAATATTGCCACAGGTGTTGTCGTCGTCAGGCAGGATGGTTTCGTTACCGATGTCAACTCATCCGCACTCGATTTAATTGGTTTAGAAACATTCACGCATATCAAGCAGCTGAATCGCGTCGATTCGAAATTTGCGCTGGAACTGTCAAATCTTAAAAACCGACAACGAAAAGTTCTGAATTTGGTTTCGAACAAAGAACGTATTCAGGTAATGAGCAGATGCTCGTTTATACGACTTGAAAATGAAAATGTGAAGCTGATAACCC
Source organism: Ancylomarina subtilis (assembly GCF_004217115.1). NCBI lineage: Bacteria > Pseudomonadati > Bacteroidota > Bacteroidia > Marinilabiliales > Marinifilaceae > Ancylomarina > Ancylomarina subtilis. The sequence goes on from NZ_SHKN01000001.1 coordinate 2,613,240, forward strand.
TTCAAGATATTCGGGGCGAACTGGAACGCAAAGAAATTGATGCCTGGGTCAAACTCATTCGTGTTTTAAGTCACGAAATCATGAATTCCTTAGCTCCTGTTACTTCAATTTCCCAATCCTTAAAGAGACTCTGGAAAGAAAAACTGGAGAAGAAGCCCGTTAATCAGCAAGATACCGATGTAAGCAAAACCCTTGACGGATTATCCGTAATTACCCAAACCAATGAAGCTCTAATTCGATTCGTTCAATCCTACCGCGTTTTATCAAGAGCTCCTATTCCGGAATTGAAAAACATCAGTACTCACAGTTTTTTTGACCGTTTAAATATTCTATTATCCCCCATAAAAGAAAGCTTTGCTGGTCATCTAAAACTTCAAACCCCAAACCAGGATTTCATCTTCACTGCTGATGAACAAATGATGGTTCAAGTGATTATCAATCTGGTTAAAAATGCCTCAGAAGCTTTTAACGGCCAAACAAATGAGCCTGACTACAATCCGGAAATTGTTGTGAGTGCCAGTAAAAAAGGAAAAATTACAGAAATAAAAGTCTCTGACAATGGTCTGGGTATTCCCGAAGAAATACAGGATGAAATCTTCATTCCCTTTTTTACCACCAAAGAAAGTGGTTCCGGCATAGGCTTGAGCTATTCACGACAAATAATCCGCGCACATGGTGGCAGTTTACTCAGTCAGTCAAAGCAAGGTGAAACGGTATTTACGGTGAGGTGGTAATACCAGAAGTTACCGCTTAAAACTGAATTTAGTTCAATGATTTACCAAAAGGCGTAAGTGCAAAACCAGCTAACTTAATGTGCTGAGCTGCAAATGGAATCCCAATGATGGTTATCGCAAACAAAATTGCAAACAAAAGATGGGTTACAGCAATCCAAAAACCTCCAAAAATCAACCAAAAGATATTTAAGAAAATACTTAGGCAGCCCCCTGCGCTCTCGTTAGGGACAACTTTTTGTCCAAATGGAGCCAAACCAAGCACCGATAGTTGAATCGCTTTTAAACCGAAAGGAATACCCACAATGGTACAACACAGCAAAACACCTGCAATAATGTATTCAAGAAAAATAAAAATACCTCCAAAAATAATCCATATAATGTTTCCGATAATACTCATATGCTTTAGCTTAAATATTGTTTATTAAAATGTGTAATTCATTCCCAAATGAAAAACAAAATCAGGTGAATTGTTGATTTTTACATCCTCAGAAAAACCAGCTGTTAAGATAAACTTTTTACTCAAAATAAAATCAGATCCCAGAAGAAATTGCAAACCATAACCACTTAACTCCTGCGTTTGAGAATTTTTAAAGATTCGAGAGTGATAATCAAATTGCATCTTGGGCGCTAACCATTTATTAGCACGTACCGCCAGGGCCAAGGAACCAAACATGACATGATGCACTTGAATTTCGTCAAGCAACGATCCTTTTCCAATATTAAGATAACCTAATGAATAGAAAAAATAGACCGGTCGCTCACCTATGCTCTTGGTTTGTCCTGAAAGTTGAAATGACAAGTCAAAGGTCCCACTCCCAATCAAATTTTCCTTTTTACCCGTATTAAACTTCAGATTGGTTCTAAAAGCCAGATTATGTCTCTTCGCTCTAATGAGTTGATAAGCCAAACGCAAACTCAAATCCCCTACACCAAAACTATCTTCGTATATATTAAAATAGGAGTTCTCATCTTGAATGTATGCGTACCAAATTTCTCCCTGTGGAGTGCCGGCTCTTGCCCCACCAGATAGACCTAAAAAACTGTGAAAACCATCGATACTCGAATCCATGAAACCACTTGAATGCTTAACAATGGGAATATTCAAGCCAATCTCAAAATTTTCAGAAAGTCCATATCTAAGGTCTAAATCTAAGCGAAACATTTCTCCATCAAAATAAACAATTTCATTCGGGGTTTGCGCATTCGTACTATTGCTTGCCAAATTAATTGTAGAGATCAATTGGAATTTATTTTTAGCCGTTAGTAAACCACTCTCTGCACTGAGTAAACCAAACGAGTGAATGAGTGGACTTTGATTGTGAGATTCAAAAGGACGTACATCACTTTGAGCGATACCAAAGAGGGTACTTAAACAAAAAACGAAAAGGCAAAACCATCGAGCCATAAGTCATTTTAAATTTTTAATAAATGGGCTGACAAGATATGATATTATGCTGTAAACAGATAATAATCAGTTTAAAAAGATGTTAATCAACCAGAATAAATCCCATGGAATACAAAAAGCCATGAGATTCTAATTTTAGTTAGTCGATAAGTGAGAGATCAATTCTTTATTTTGAAAATACAAAAACATCGAACAAAAAATAAAATTATGAGATATTTATTCTACTCTGAACATACAACTTTATTTAAGTTTTAAATGAAACACCTAAATACAAGAGAACTAAATGGTATTTATATCAAGATTATACTTAACTTTTTTTTAGCAATATTCAGATAATCAATTTACATAAAACAATCCTTCAAAATACTAGAAACACATACAAACTGAAACTTCTTAATCTAAGTCCTTATTTCAATAAAAATTGAATATGATATCCCCAATCAAGCATTTAAATTCAGAATTTCAACTAAAATCCTATTGGGTTTTAACCATAAAATAAATAAAAAGATTAAACAACAACCTTACATATAAAAGCATGATGAGTGCATATTTTTCATCCATAAAAGATTGATTTATGTTGATTAATAAAAGAACAATGTATTTTTTTTATATATTTAGGCTAAGAAAAACAATATTATATCATATAAAATGAACAAAATCACCTTGGTCAATGTTGAATTTTTACGTCCTAAACGTTGCATTGAAACTTACGAATTGTCGATAATGGAGGAAAAGGAAATTTGCTACATCTACAATTTCGAAGATAAATTTTATCGCTATTTCAAAACACTTCGTTCATTAATGAACTATCTAAAAGATAGAATTGAACCCAAAATTAAATTTAAAGTGAAGAGCGAAATGATGGAATTTCTACATTATAAAAATATTGTAGCTATCAGTCAGACAGAAGACGTTCTGATTGAAGAAGATGTGTAAGATTCATCCAAATGAGAGAAAACCAATGCCGCTGCCCCCATAACTCCAGCATTATCTTCAAGGGAAGAAATCTCAAGTTTTATTTTCCCACGAAGCACCGAAAGTAAATTCTCTTCCATGTGATAGAAGGTCGGTTTTAAAATCAGATCACCTGCCTTAGCTAATCCTCCTGATAAAAAAATCGCTTCAGGGTTATTTATTGCAGCAACATTTGCAAGTGCCTTACCAAGTAACTTCCCTGTATATTCAAATGATTCTATAGCAACTTTATCGCCTCCATAAGCGGCAATTGCAAGTTTCTTTGCCGAGATTTTATTGAAAGGAATATCACGCAAAACTGATTTATCATCATACTTAGCCAGAAATTTACTGACAGTCCGTTTAATACCTGAAGCCGATACATAGGTCTCAAGACATCCTTTACGTCCACAGGAACAACTGCGTCCCTGATCGCGAATTATAACATGCCCTACTTCGCCGGCATGACCGTGATGACCATTATAAACCTTGCCATCCATAACGAGCCCGCAACCTAAACCTGTACCGAGAGTAATCACCATAAAATTTTGCATTTTATTAGCACCTCCATAGTACATCTCACCCAATGCCGCAGCGTTAGCGTCGTTGGTTATAATAACAGGCAATGGAAAATAATCTTTCAACAATTGAGTCAAAGGCAATTGCTTATCCCAGGCTAAATTGACAGCATGCTCAATACAGCCGGTTTTAAAATTTGCATTGGGAGCACCAACGCCAATCCCTATCATTTTGTATTGGGATGAGAAAGATTTAAAATTGAGTTGAATATGATTGGATAATTCGCGAACAAAATTCTCGAAAATTGGATAATTAGGTGTGTAAAACGACGCATGAAAAATACAAACACCCGCTTCAGTAACGAAACCATAAACGGTATTTGTACCTCCTATATCGATGCCTACCCCGAGATTTTGCATGATTCTATTCTTCTGTTCCCATCTAATTTAGAATAAAAGCATGAGACGAACAAAGAATCATATTAACAATTCGTGATAACAATGAGTAATTAGCAATAGCTAATTGTTCATTGATAATTACTAATCATCAGTCGTCACAACGTGTTCTTTCAATAAAGCTTTCAAAGGGTTAAAGACGCGTTGAAACAAGCGCTGATCTTCAGTAATAATCTCAGCAACACCTTCAATCTGTTGTGCAAATTTGAGTTCAATACCATAATTCGTCACAAGCCCGTTTGACAGCTCTACATCTAAGCTGTAATTATCACCATCAGGAACCTCAGATATAGAACGTATGACTCCCTGAAGCATCCCATATTCCGTGAAAGGGTAATTGTTGAGCTTAATATTCACTCGTTGTCCCAACTTCACCTTTCCGGAACGATTCATTCCCAAATCAACACGTACAACAATACGAGTTGAATCAGATGGCAAAACTGTAAAGACCTTTTCACCCTGCTTCACATTTTGATTGGCAGACCAAAAACGATTAAAACTAACAGCCCCATCAATTGGAGATTTAAGTAAATAATTCTGCTCCCAAATATCAATCTGGGCAATCAGATTATCGTAAGTATGCAGAATCTGATCCAGTAATTCCTTCCTTTTATTTTCTTTATCCAGATCCAAATCGATAATTGCCTGATCAACCTCATTTATCTGAATCTGGGTGGCTGATAGAGTCGAGCGTGAGCCATGAAAAGCATAGCTTTGTTGCAAGTAATTCTTTTCAGCTTTTTGGTATTCCGATTTTGAGATAACCCCACGTGTATAAAGCAATGAATCCCGTTTAAATTCCTTGGAAACAATTGCAAGTTCCTGCTCCAAAATAGTACGCTGCTTATATTGTCGATTGTAATACATCCGATAATTACTCCTTTTCTGGATCAGAGAAGCCTTCTTCTTTTCGTGATATTTCAAATCGACAAAACGCTTATAATCAGAGCAGGTTTTTAAATAAGAATTAAATGGCGCTTGCACTTCACCTAATCGATAATTCTGATTAATAAATGCCGTGGTTAACTGCTCACTCCCATCTAACTGAGGAATATCATGATGAAGTTGTTTGCGTAAAGCAAACACATCTTCAAAATTTGCAGGATTTTCGATAACAGCTAACAAATCGCCGGAATGAACTGACTGATTATCGCTCACTCTTAAGTCAACAATCTTTCCATTTACACGAGAAATCAGTTCTGCCGGGGGATTCTCGGTAGTTAAAACCAACTTAGATGCTATAATCTCTGGATAAGAGAAGAACCATGAACCAATTACCAAAATCAGCACCACTAAAAACACCAATCCAGACCCCACGCGCACAATCCACGATGGCATTTTACCAAGGATCTCTTGAACGGATTCCGAACGCAACTCTATGTTTGTATCTTTTTCCATAACACCTAATTAGTTTCCAAGTTCTAACTGATTCTTAACCAACTCATAATATCTTCCTTTCAACTTTGTCAAGTCATTATGGCTGCCATGTTCAACAATTTGACCTTTATCCATAACGATGATTTTGTCCGCATTACGAACAGTGCTTAAGCGATGCGCAACAACCACAACGGTACGCCCTTGATTGAACTCATCCAAATTTTCCATAATGGCTCTTTCATTGTTGGCATCCAAAGCATTAGTCGCTTCATCAAAAAATAAGAATTCCGGATTTTTATACACAGCACGAGCAATTAATATACGTTGCTTTTGTCCCTGACTCAAGCCATGACCATTAGCACCAATCTTCGTATTATAGCGCAAAGGTAAACTGTCAATAAATTCATGTATACAAGCTACCTGAACGGCATAAAGCAATCTTTTTTTATCAATAACCTCATCACCTACAGCAATATTTTTGGCAATGGTATCTGAGAAAATGAAACCATCCTGCATCACGACCCCGCAATTCTGACGCCACATAGCCGAACTGTAATTTTGAATAGAAACACCACCCAAATTGATTTTCCCTTTGGTTGCAGGGTAAAAACCAAGCATGAGCTTTATCAAAGTTGTCTTTCCACTACCAGACGCACCCACAATAGCCGTGGTTTTTCCTTTTGACACATGTAAATCAACCTCATTCAGCACCATCTCAGAATGCGGTCCCTCGTATTGGAAGCTAACCTTATCGATATGTATGGATTTATCTTCAGGTAATTCAATTAACTTTTCATCTTTATCAACTTCCTCATCCTCCATTTCGTGAATTTCGCCCAAACGCTCAAGTGAGATTTTGGCATCTTGCCAGGAATGAATAAACTGAACCAAATTATCGATAGGCGAATTCAACTGACCAAGAATGTATTGAACCGCCAGCATCATACCCAAGGTCATACTCCCATTAACAACAGCTTGCGCAGCTAAAAAGGTGATAACAATATTTTTTGTTTCATTAAAAAACACCGAACCGGACACCTGATATTGATTCAAAGCCAGACCTTTGGTTCTTACCTGAAAGAGTTCTGCCTGAATATTTTCCCACTCCCATCGCTTTTGCTTTTCACAGTTATTCAATTTGATTTCCTGCATACCTGTAATCAGCTGAACAAGCGAATTCTGATTGCTGGATAGTTGAGCAAAACGCTTGCCATCCAACTCCCGACGCTTTTTAAGAAAAAGGTTAATCCAAATGATGTAAAGACTCGATCCCAAAAGGAAAACAAGGAATATGGTCGTGTTGTAGATGGCCAATACCACCCCGAAAATCAAGAGATTCACCATAGAGAACAGAATGTTCAGTGTGGATGATGTCAGGAAATTTTCAATTCGGGTATGATCCTGTATACGTTGCAAAAGATCGCCAATCATCTTGATATCGAAAAAACCAATAGGCAACTTCATCAACTTGATTAAGAAATCGGATATCAAGGAAATATTAATACGGGTTGAGATGTGTAAAAGAATCCAGGAACGAATAAACTCAACTGATATGCGAGAAATAAAGAGTACCATCTGTGCTATCAGAACCAAATAGATAAAACTCAGATTCTGAGTATTGATACCGATATCCACCACCGATTGGGTAAGGAATGGAAAAATAAGCTGCAACATACTTCCGAAAAGCATGCCCAAAAACAATTGAAATAGAAATTTTTTATACGGTTTCAAATAACGAAAAAGAAAACTGATACTCTTTTTCTTGCTCCCACTCTCATCCTTTGCCTTATAAAAATCAGGCGTTGGTTCCAAAAGCAAACACAGGCCTTTCAAGTCGCCATCCACCTTGGTTGATCCCCATGCCTTTATAAATTCCTCCATGCTGAATTTGAGTAATCCGGAAGCCGGGTCAGATACATGAACAATGGTTTTATTCTTCTTTTTCTCGATTTTATGAACCACCACAAAATGAGCTTGGTTCCAATGGCAAATAGCGGGTAGTGTCGCTTGATCGGCCAACTGCTCAAAAGTAATTCGCACGCCCATGCTACGAAAACCAATGCTCTCAGCCGCATCCGCAATACCCATCATCGACACACCCTCGCGGGTAATGTAGGATTTATCTCGCAGCGACTGCAAACTATACGTTTTACCATAAAACTTCGATATCATGCGCAGACAGGTCGGTCCGCAGTCCATAGCATCGAGTTGACGAAAATGGGGGAATTTTTTTTTCAAGGCAGAATAATCGTTAGCAACAAAAAATAATTAAGCATAAAAATAGCAAAAACTACTAAAACGATGCGATTTTTAAAATGGTAAAATCGAATTAATTAAGGATTTAAATCTGCCTACCAATGTCATTGCAATAAAACACGACGTGCAGAAGTTACCTAAGTGTAAATAATCATAAACATCCAAACAACGATTTACAAAGTACAAACTATCTACTTCGAATAAACCAGCAAGTTAACAACTCAAAGATATATATACTGAAAAATCAGTTGATTTTTGAATATGTCATTCTTGCGATTCTAGATTTATAAGCACGCCACATAAAATCATAAACAAGCAATTCATAAAGTCGTTGATCGGCTCTAAAAACACGATTCATCAGCATGTGCACATGACTTTGTATTATAGACTCAATCGTATATTTATTACCTGATTGAATTTCCAAAATTTCAGAAATATATTTTTTAATCACATGATTATCTAATGATAGCAAATTTGTAATTGAGGCGGATTTGTCAGCGAACAAATATTGGTCAATTATATTACGGTAATTTCGATATTTAGATTCAATCTGTCTTTTTAAAGGATTGTTAATATTAAATTCAGATCCAAAAGCATCTTTTAATTTCTGAAAAAACGCCTTTTTAGTATTAAAATCAAATTCGAATAATGTAAGATAATTATCAATCAAGGCAATTACAAAAAATAAACGCTCTTCATAATTTTCATTATTTCTCATAAATTGCAAAATCAAACGACTTTCAGCACAAAAAAGCTTTTCTGAGATTTCTATAGATTCAATGGCATATCTTTCCAATTCTCTTTCGTAAGTATCTAATTGTAATTTATGGATAACATCCGATTGAACTAAAGGTGCAAAAATTTCATTCATTGAACTCATAGTATCTAATAGGGCATCTTGATTAGATAGAAATAATCTCAATCTAATATGTGCATGAGGATCTGAATATCTAATAAAGAAGAACCTCTCAATTAATCCTTGAGCCTCTAATTGCTTACAAAGAGAGTAAATCTCATTAATTAAAATATCATCAGCTGTTTTTACACCACAATATATTTTATAATATAACCATTGATCTCCTGGAAGATATGATCTGGAAATTACATTTTTCATCAGGGAATTAATTATTCGTGACTATAAAATGACAGAATGAACTCGTTAGAATATGAGCCATCAGAACCTTTTACAAGATGTTCTTGGTCAAAAGTTTCAAGTAACTTTACAGATTTATTACGATGGAGAGTATTAATTAGAATTTTAACACAATTAGAATCATTGAGATTAAGAATTAGCTTTTTATCACCCTCTTCCATATTAACTAATGTTGGAATATTGTTTATTTCTCTATATTCTTTAAATTTTTCAACTATTAAATCTTCTTTTAAATTCAAAATTTGGAGATCAGAATCAAGAATAATCCAGGTAGCTGGTGAAAAAATTATATTCTTATAGCTCACTCGAGGTAGAAAAGTTGCGACTCTTTCTACTTGTCCCCAAGTAAAACTTAAATTTGTATTAACATCTTGATACTGCATATCACCCAAAAACTGATACACATGCTGTGTATTGTACATATAATTAAATGCTGAACTTAATCGAGGGATGATTTCTTTTTTCAATCTGGTAGAAAACAATAGAATACGATCATTCTCTATACTTACCATTATTTCATTCAACTTAATCTGATTATCAATGTCTACACTTGATTTTGACAGAAAAGGTATTTCGTATTCACGTAACGTAGGTCTCAATAAAACATTCCCAAATCGAGATTCAGGTAAATGAACAACCTCTGCAATAATTTTATTATTTCCTATTAATTCTTTCTCTTTATCACAAATTTCACAAGCAAATGTTTTTATCTTATCATTAGAACTACCAAACCTACTTAATAGGTTACTAGCACTAGATCCCCCTACCTCACCTAGCCCAATTTTTAGTTTTTTATCCTTAGAATACGATAACTCAATTACAGCTGAAAAAGTAAGTGGCAGATTACTGCCTACATCTTTAAAATCTTTCAAATCATCTTCAGTAAGCTGTATTTCCATCTGTCGCATAGAGAGAGCTTGATTCATTTTCCGGTAAAAGAATACTTCTGCCTCAGAAAGAACCATATTATCTTTGGAAGTACTAGGAATTTCAATTCCTTCAATAATCTCTGAATTATCAGATAATAAATTTAAATAACTGTTATAACCGATTCCTGACTCAACATCTAAAGCATCTAACAGTGGTATTTGCCTGTCTCCATAACGTTCTCTAAATTGATTTTTAAAATTTATCAGATTTTGGGGCGAACCATGAGTATAATTATTAATCTTATCAATAATCATTATCCCTTTTTTTACATCTTCAACAATATCTTGAGACAAGATGCATTTTTTAGTAGGCTTAAATGAATCCACTTGTAAAAAATTTTTAAGAGATATATCAGGTATTAAACGTCGAAGTTCCTTTTGAATGAGATCATATCTTTTATAGATGTGATCACTACTACAACTATCAATACGAACTAATTCATTTTGTATTCTTACCAAAGAATCCAATATATTAATCTTTGGTTTAATATGACTTAAAATATTAATCATCCTTTTTAAGGGATTACTACCTGTGACTTGTAAATCAAGTTCACTGACTAATAATTGAGACCTAATCAATTCGTGAATAAATTCCTCTGAATCATTTATAGGAATATCATTACTCACTAACAGATTAACTAAGTTTATAAAGGTAGAACCAGAAGACGCTTCATCAAGAATAAGTTTTAGATATTCTGAAAAATTAACGGATATTAGTTCATATCTTCTAATTAATTTCTCATCTATTTTACACTCAATATATCTTAAATTATCTCTTGATTCATAAATACTCGAATTCGCAAAGAATTTTACCCCATATATAACTTCAGGGATTTTTTTTAATGTTTCAGTAATCAAATCTAGACATCTCATATCTAATCTTGATTGTCTCTCATAATTTTCTCTTTTTTTAAGGAGAATATTATTTTCGTCACTTATTTTACCTATGGAACATCCTGCAAATAAACCGAAAGGAGTACAACGACAACAAGAGCGACGCCAATATTTGAAAATGGCGAGCTGTTGCTTCTCTGATGGTTTATAATTCTTAATTCCTAATGTATAAAGATCTGGTGAGGATAAATAAACAGCTTCCTCAAACAAAGAATCTATTTTTAATTCTCCAATATTATCAATTGGGAAAAGGGGTGTTCTTAATATAAATTTATTAAAAGCTTTTATTTTCATAATTTCTAAAACAAAAAAGATTCATCCCAATGAATAAATTCCTCATCTATATGGGACATTAACGCCAAGCCAATTCCAGAAACACCTAACAAAAGATTATTGTCTATAACAAACTTATCTCCATCCCATGTTTTAAATCCAGCAACACCATCTTCATAGTCAGCAAAATTCAATGTGCTTTCTAACCAAAATTCTTTTGCCTTTAAGAACTCATCGTTACCGTACAAATTATACAACCTACTGAATATCTGTAAATTACCTGCAGAACCATGACAAAAACAAGCTTCATTAATTCCACCTAATCCATTACCCCTAAGCATAGAAGCATTTAAAGCCAAGCTAGTTATTTTAGCACTTAAAGTAGGATAAGTCAAATTAGCAACTCTCAGTAAGGCATATATTATTCCTGCATTACCATTACACCAAATAAACCTCTTTTTTAAATCGAAATTATTAAGAACAAGGTGAGCAATCTCGTTAATGTAAGCAACAGCTTTTTCCCCATGTATGTTTTGCTCGACAAATCGATTTAAAACAAGAAGCAAGCCAGATATTCCGTGAGCTAATCCACAGTCAAATGAATCATTATTAGAGTCTATCCGATTAGTAACATTCTTTGTTTTGACTATTTTATTAGAAATATTTTGAAAAATATCCTTTACAAAAACTCTATTTTCTGGGTGATTTTCTAAGTCATACAGTAAATAATATATATTCCCCAAAGCTCCATGCAAAAAATCTAGATTATCATTCTCTAGAAGTTTAGTTGTTACATTAAATATATCACTCTCAATCCCAATATATATTTGTCGATAATCCGAATGAATATATTTATACTTTATCAGATGTTTAACAAACCAAAGTATACCTGTAAGGCCTTCTGAAATTCCTAATCGCATAGGCTTGCTATGCAAATCACTTATAACATTTTCTAAAATAGATAAACCTACTTTCTCAAATTTTTCATCATGCAAAAATCGGCTTGCGTAAAAGAAAAATAAAGCATGCCCTATTTTGCCATTATGAAGGGAATCAGACTCTTCATTATTATAGACTGATAATAAATGACAGCTTATCGTTTCAATTTTTTCTTTAATTTCTAAATTCATATAATCAGAAGCCAATAAATACTAATAAATTACATCATAAAAAATAAGGCTGTTCTATTCAAACAGCCTCATTATGTTTTCATGCTTACTTTTTATCAGTCACTTTTTTTGTCTGCATGGCTGCACAAACAGCTGTATAAGTTGCATACCATCCCCCCTTAGTATTTAACATTTCAGGTTTACTTAAATTTGCGATCGATTTCTTTCCTAATTCTAACTTGTTCTCTTTTTTCATAATAAAATAATAAGTTGGCATAGCTCCATTCCCCACCCAATTGCCAATTGTACAGGTTATCTCAATTTAGTAGCTTTGCCTTCGACTAAGAGTAGCTCTGCTACCAGGCCGCATCCGGTTTGAGAATGGATTTACATCTGTTTTTCCGGGGTGGCTTTTTATTTATATGTTACAAATAAACTATTGGAATAATTAATTTATTGTGCACAACCAAAAGCTTAATTCATCACACATAAATGTTGATTATATTAAATCGGAAACGAATGTATGATAATTAAAATAAGAATCAAAATCCCCCCCATTAAATTTACATACAATAAATAGCACTTTGTCAGGATAAAAACGACATCCACCACAAGAAGACTAGTAAAAACAGGCGTTTCAAATAAATGAATAGCAACAAGAGCAAGACAAGTATTGTAGTGTTTTAATATTTAATTTATATTAAATAAAAATGCGATTCAACAAAGCATGTTTTATAATACTGATAAATATCACAACTTAACATACTATAGAGCATATAGCAAAAAAGCACCACCTTATCAAGATGATGCTTCTTGGTTTGATTATCCATTCGAAAATTATTGCTCCATAAAAATATCTTCTTTGAGTTTTGAAATTCTCGATGTAGAAAAGTCACGAATAGAAGCTGTTAATAAATCAAGGCCTTTCTTCTCATCAATGCCATCAATCACTTGCTGATAATATTTTAGAGCTTCTTTCTTTTTATTCAAAGCATCGTATTGTTCCGCAATCAAATACAAGTAGAATTTCTTCTTTGGGTTAAATTGATGAGCAATAAGATAATTTTCAAGAGCTTGTTTATGATTCCCCTTCTCATTATAAATGACGGCCTTTTCCTTATGGATAATAGAGAAAACTGAAGAATCAGGTTTAAGTAGATTCAAAGATTGATCAAACAAGGCTAAACCCTTGTCTGCATTCAGAAGCTGAGTCTCGGCCATCGCTAAATAAAACACCACTTTAACATCGGTGCTATCAACCTGATAAGATTTATTTAAAAGTTTTAATGCCAAATCGTTTTTTTGCGATTTTTGAAAAAGTATACCCGCATTGCGAATGGTATTAAGAGTTGAATCTCCTAAACTTAAAGCCATCTTGTAGTTTTCAAGCGCTTCTTTCTCTTTATCGAGCTTAATATACGCTGATGCTGCAATTTGAATAAACCGAATATTAGTCGAATCTTTTTCTAAAACACCTTCACAAATATCCAAGGCAGCATCGGGGTCTACATTCAAATAAACACGTGCAAGTTTACTGCTGGTTTGATAATCAAGCGGGTTGATTGCCAAAGCTGATTCATAATATTTTATTGCTTCATCAAGCTCACCCAATTGACTATAATTATCGCCCAAATGTATCCAATAAAAGGCATGTGAAGCATCATTGTTTTTTGCGCGATGAAGCAAATTGATGGCGGCAATACGCTCCTTTGAAAACTCATGAATCTGAACTCTTTGTTCGAACGTTCTGAAATCAGGTCTTTGTTCTTTAAGTAAGATATCCAACTCGGTTTTTGCTTGCAAATACATACCTTGCTGAAAATAGAGGTTTGCCAATTCGGATCGGATTTCCAGCTTGTTTTCACAACATTCAAAAGCTGTTTTCAAAACTTCTGTGGCCTCTGTATACTTTCCTTGCTCAAGCAGAGCATATTGTTTCCAATAATAGGCTTGATAGTTACTATTATTGGCTTCGATCTGCTGGTTTGAGGCTGTGATTAAGGTAGTCCAATCTTTTTTTTGCCAAAGCGTTATTAATTCTGTAGTCTGGGCAAAACTCGTAACTTGAACAAAAGTTACCAGGATGATTAAGTTTAGAATTTTCTTCATGATAATGAATTGGGTAATGGGAAAATGGGTTAACAAAATCAAATCTACTATTTTTGTAGTAGAATCGAAATATAGATAACATTTTTTAACATAGTATATCATAATAAAACCTGACAGGTTTATTTAGATCTCGTTTATAAACCAGTCAGATTTGGATGTAAAAAAAACACCATCCGAATAAACGAACAGTGCCTTGGTATATTTTATCAAATTAAAAACCTCAATCTGATATCATGCAAACTAATTAATAAACCCCGCCAACTCTTTTAAGCGAACGAACATCAACAATCTTAATTTTTCGTCCTTTAATCTCAATTAAACCATCGTTTTTAAATTCTGAAAGTAAACGGATGACTGATTCGGTAGCAGTGCCAACCATATTGGCCAATTCTTCGCGAGTTAGTGAAATTTGAAGCGTATTATCCTGGGCTAAGCCAAAGGTTTCCATAAGCTGCATTAAAACCTCTGCCAGACGCTCACGAACTGATTTCTGAGCAATGTCAGTGATATAACTATTGGCCTCTCCAAGTTCTTTACAAGTCATCTTAATCAACTCCAGTGAGAATTCAGGATTCTGCTGGATCAACTTGGTTAAAGTATCGCTAGGGATAAAACATACAATGGCATCTTCAATCACTTTTGACGAAGTGCAGGCAGGCTCTTGACTAAGGGCAGATCGGAAACCAATAATATCACCAGGCTTAGCAAATCGAATAATTTGCTCCTTTCCTTCAAGCCCCGTTTTAAAGACTTTTAATACACCTGAATAAACAAAGTAACACCCTCGTGCGGAATCGCCTTCAGCGTATATGACCTTTCCTCTTTTTAACAATTCACATTCTTCTTCCCAGAAAAGAAGATTCATCTGATCGCTATTTAAATGTTTAAACGTTTTAGCAAAACATTCAGCTAATTGATCACAATTGGGAAAAGTTTGATTCTGGTTCATTTTCAAAGCTATTAAAATCTAAAAAACTAAATTTTCAACACATCAAAAAAGCCCATTTTTATATACGCGTTTCGAATGTGAAAGATTATTTTAGACTATAATTTCACCTCCTAAATGGGCAGATAAATATAGCAATTATAGTTTGAGAAACACAAGATCAAAAACTTTACTTAAAAAAAAATCCCGAAAGCATAAAAGCCCTCGGGATCTATATAATAGGATTAATCCAATCTAGAATCCTGCAGCAGAAAATTGCTCAAGGAAACGGATATCATTTTCAAAAAACAAACGAAGATCTTTAATACCATATTTCAACATGGTAATTCGCTCAATTCCCATACCTAGAGCAAAACCAGTGTATTTCTTACTGTCAATGCCATTCAGATCCAATACATTTGGATCCACCATACCACAACCTAAAATTTCAAGCCAGCCGGTTCCTTTACATACATTACAGCCATCACCTCCACAAAGCGAACAGGTTACATCAACCTCAGCCGATGGTTCTGTAAATGGGAAATAAGACGGACGTAAACGGATTTCCGTTTTTTCACCAAAGAATTCTTTAGCAAAATAGCTTAGTGTTTGTTTCAAATCAGCAAAAGAAACATTTTCATCGATGTACAAACACTCAATTTGATGGAAGATACAGTGTGCTCTGGCTGAAATAGCCTCGTTACGGAAAACACGACCAGGGGTTAAACAACGAATTGGCAATTCCATTTCCGACATATCATGAGCCTGAACCGATGATGTATGGGTACGCAATAAGATATCAGGATTTTTCTCGATAAAGAATGTGTCCTGCATATCACGCGCCGGATGCTCCTCAGGGAAATTCAGAGCTGAGAAATTATGCCAGTCATCTTCAATTTCCGGACCTTCAGAAATGGTGAAACCTAAACGAGCAAAAATCTCAATAATTTCATTCTTAACCAATGACAATGGATGACGAGATCCAAGCTTTATTGAATCAGCTGGAAGACTTAAATCAAGACCTGATTTATCAAAATCGGAGTTGGTAAAACTATCTTTCAATTCGTTTACCTTATCAAGTGCAGTTGTTTTCAACTCATTTAGAAGTTGTCCAACAGCTTTTTTCTCTTCATTAGGCACATTCTTAAAATCACCAAAAAGAGCCGCAATTGTTCCTTTTTTACTCAGATGCTTAATTCTGAATTGCTCTACTTCGTCGAGATTAGTCGCTGTAAAAGCTCTTAATTCCTCTAATAATTCATTTATCTTACCTACCATCATTGTATTGTTTAGTCAACTAAATAGGGCGGCGAAGTTACAAAAGATTGTTGAATATTAATAGAGTGCACATACAAGTCTTAAAGGAGATCTTTGTGATAATCATGATTACCTCACTGCAAAAGAAAAACCAGCTTTAATATTTTAAAATACGAACTTTCATTTTCACATCCTGATAGGGTCTGTCATGCTTATCTGTTTTAAGACTGGCAATTTTATCAATCACATCAAAACCCGAAATGACTTCACCAAAAACAGTGTAGTTCTTGTCCAGATGCGGAACACCTCCTACCGTTGTGTATGCCTTTTTCTGTGCTTCAGTAAAAATTAATTTATCGGGAGAGCTTTGAAAATCGAAACTGATGTTTGTCTTAATTTTATTCGCAACCTCTCTAAACTCCTTAACTTTTTTATTTTTTTTCAACGAATCGAGCAACTCACGTTTTTGGGGTGTCAGATAGCGCTTTACAATTTGATTTCTCAAGGGTTTGTTTACAGCCTTCTCCATAGCGGTTAATTCTTCCATCGTATAAACTCTTCCTTGCGCAATATAAAATTGTGAAACATCCGATTCCTTGAAGACATTCACCTTATCGGGCTGACGTGCTGCAGCTAATGCCCCCTTTTTATGGAAATATTGTGGGAGAAATTCAGATTCAATCGTTCTGTTCGAACTGCCATAACCAATTTGTCGACCAGGTGCAGCTCCTCTTGAATCCTGTGAACCTCCCTGCAAAACAAAACCTTTGATAACCCGATAGAATAGCGTCCCATCGAAATGTTTATTTTCGATAAGCTGCAAAAAATTCTTACGATGCTTAGGCGTTTCCTTGTAAAGCATCAATTTAATATCACCTAAATTGGTTTCGATCAGTATAATTGAATTGGAGCTATTATACTGAGAAAATAGCTTAGTTGATGAAAAAAATAACAACAACAAAAATGTGAGAAATAGAAATCGCTTAGTCTGTTTCATGTCGAAAATTAGCTTTGTCAATTCAAAAAAACAAAAAAGCTCCGATGATTCGAAGCTTTTAAGAGTTATAAATTAAATCCAGTTATTGAATAATCGTAATTTTCATCTTAATATCCTTAAGTGGACGATCATTATCATCCGTTTCTTCTGCCGCAATCTTATCGATAATATCGAGACCTTCAATCACCTCTCCAAAAACGGTATAAGCCTGATCCAAATGAGGAATACCCCCTACTGTTGTGTAAGCCTCTCTCATAGCATCGGTTAAAACAAGAGTCTGAACTTTAGAAAGGGAGTCAATTTTGTGTTTCATCTCCTCCATTTTATCATTGAACAAATCGAACTCACCCCCTGTTTGAAGCTTGGTTAATTCATCTTTATACTGGGCTCTTTGATTCTCAAAAATTGCGTTCGCACGTTTTTTGTTAATACTGACTACAAGAGCCTCCAAAGCTTCCGGTTCATAAACTTTCCCCTGAGCAATATAAAACTGAGAACCCGAAGACATCATTTTTGGGTTCACACGATCACCTTCACGAGCTGCTGCTATTACACCTTTCTTATGAAACAAATTCGGGTTGAATTCAGCAGGTATATCATAACCAGGTCCTCCTTCACCAAGCATAACGCCAGGTTTTGCCCCTTTAGAATCGGGATCGCCACCCTGAATCATAAAACCATCAATCACTCTGTGAAAAAGGGTTCCATCGAAAAAACCTTTGTGAGCCAACTTAATAAAATTGTCGCGATGTAAAGGTGTTTCATCATATAACTTGATTTTAACAGCACCATATTCCGTGTCGATCTGAACGATGCGATCTTTCTTACCAAGCTTGACAGGCGTCTTGCAAGAGTAAGCTCCGGCTAAAAGAATAATTAAACTAAGAGTGATAAGTTTGTTCATAGCTTTATATTTCGTGTTTATTTAGGTTAGAATTCAAAATTAATTCTCAAGATAACCGTTCTCTTTAAAATATTCGACGATTGAGGATTTCAAAAGTAATTCTTCTTTTTCCTTAGAAAAAGGAGGTATCATTTTATTTTTTTTGAAAATTGGCCACTTATTTTCATCATACCCCTCAATCGAATAATAGTTCCATTTCATCAACAAACGGCAAGTCGCTAAATTAATATGTGCCATTTTATCGTCTTTTGAATAAAATTCTTTGAAGCCTTCTTCGCGCTCTTGTATGCCAATTAGCAGCAAAGTGCCATTTAAATCTGCATTCACATTAAAATCTTCAGAAATTTTATATAAAAGTTTGTTCCAGTCGCTTTCTAAATTATTGTCCATGTAATCAATTTTTTATGAGTCCTAAAAGTAGAGATTTTCAGCAAAAACAAAGGGCTGCACAGATCTTTTTTTATTTTTTTTTCAATTAGGGCTTGCGTATAAAATATTTCCCGCCTATATTTGCATCGCAATTAAGGGAAAGGGCGATTAGCTCAGTTGGTTCAGAGCACTTGGTTTACACCCAAGGGGTCATAGGTTCGAATCCTATATCGCCCACAATTGTATAACATACACACAGTCTTCTCGGGCGATTAGCTCAGTTGGTTCAGAGCACTTGGTTTACACCCAAGGGGTCATAGGTTCGAATCCTATATCGCCCACACCGAGAAATAAAAAGGAAATTTTCAAATGAAAATTTCCTTTTTTTTATTTACAAATCTAAACGAATATGTAAATAGAATTTATTTAAATCCTTATCAAATCTGTCTACCCCATAAATAGATCATATTTCAATGAAACCATTGATATTAGCCGAAATAAACACGTAAAAACCAAGACTGAAACTAATATATTTATGTCAATATGAAAAAGCCATAGAATATATATCAGAACCTGTTTATTTTTTACATATATTTACATTCACACAAATAAAGCAAGAATTCATCAGTATTTTAAGCAACTTCGTCACATATTCATTACCCTTGATATAAGTTAATGTTTTAATGAAATTATGTATAAATTATTGAAAAAGAGACATCTTTTCATTAATTTGTAAATAACTGGCAGTAAGTGTGATAAAAGACCTGATTAATTAATTGTTATTTTTTTTTCATTTCATTGGGTTACTTTTTGCAAAAAAAAGGAATAAAGGGGTAGATAACATGGATTACACAACAGAAGCAATTCTGGAAGGAATTGGAACAAGCAATAATGATGTACTAAATTACATCTATCGCAAGTTCTTTCCTGATACTTGCAGATTCGTTGAAAACAATAGTGGAACCAGTGAGGACGCACGCGATCTTTTTCAGGAGGCTATTATTGTAATCTATCGAAAAATGAAAAAGTCACCGATTGTGTTGACTTGTAATTTTCGAACGTATATCTACTCTGTATGCCGCCTATTGTGGCTAAAAAAACTTGAGAAAAGAAATGATAATCTTGACATTATCAAATCAGACGTTGTACTCGATCAACAGGTTGACGATGTAAGTAAGTCTTACGAACAAACTGAAAAGTACCGCCTGTATCAGAAGCATTTTAAACAATTACCTCCTGATTGTCAAGAGATCATGAAACTGTATCTTGAGAAAGTTTCTGCAAAAGAAATTGCAAAAAGAATGGGCTTTGCCGGAGAAGATTACGTAAAATCTAGGAAGTATAAGTGCAAGCAAACACTTATAACGAATATTAAAAACGATAATCAATTTACCGAAGTATGATGAACGAAAAAGATTTTGATCGTATAGAGAATTACCTAGACGGTCAGCTAAACGAAAACGAAATCTTAGATTTTGAAAAAGATCTAATGGATGATCTTGACCTGGAGATGGAACTAAATCTTCATAACGAGATAAACGAAGCTATAATGGAAGACGATGTCATGGAGTTGAGAAGTAAGCTCGAGGCCATCGATATTCCTGCAACTACTGAAGAAAAACGCAAGGCTAAATTCCATGGAAAATGGAGAATAGCAGCAGCCTCTATGATTCTTTTCATTGGAATGGCGAGTGTCTATTACATGTTGGGCAATAAAACCTACTCCAATGAGGAAATTTTCATGAATTACTACAAACCGTACGGTATTGTGATCAATACACGTTCCGGAACGGATACGAATGAAGCTGATCGAATACTGGATCAGGCTCTTAAATCGTACGAGGCCAAAAACTACCGTACAGCTTTATCTTTGTTTCAAACAATTCTGGAAAAAGACAGTACGAACTTAACCAGTAATTTCTATTCGGGTATTTCTAATATCCAAGTTCAAGAATACCTTAAGGCTAATAAGAATTTTCTGCGGGTGTTAGATCATAAAAACAACCTGTTTATAGAGCAGTCTGAGTGGTATTTAGGAATTTGCTACCTAATGACTAACAAAAGAGAAAAAGCTATTGAAACCTATCGAGCTATTGCCGAAGGAAATAGTTTCTATCGAACCAAGGCTAAAGAAATACTTAATAAACTAGAATAAATCGTTTCATCATACTATCGTTATATACAAGGATTGTTCTTTAAAAGAACAATCCTTTCTTTTTGTATAAATAGTTTCTTAAACGAAATGAAGGGTATTTCAGAGTCAAAACCTAGTTCGTCTGTGGAATAAAAGTAGATTATAGTTCTAATTGGAGACATTAAACCATCACAATCTTTCTAATTAGTTTAGAGTTTCATCCTTGATCTTTTTAGACACGGAGCGTTGCCAAATAAAATACAAACCTCCGAACAAAAGGACACCTCCAAGGAACATCAAAATCTTATGAATCATACTAAATCTAAACAAGGTTTGGGTATCACCAATGGCAACATAACCTGACCAAAAATAGGGGTGTGATTTCAAAGCATCAGCAGATTCCAGATAATCCAATTTAGCCTGCTGCAAGGCAACATCCTTAGGAAAGCTTTGAGCTAAATATTTGTAGAATGAAGACATCAAAGTAGAACCTGATAAGTCCTCAACTGTCCAAAGTGTCATGATTAAACTTGGACAACCGGAATAAAAGAAACCACGCGCTAAACTCATAACACCTTCTCCTTTCAGAAATTTTCCATCTCCCGAATTACAAGCACTCAGTACAACCATTCTTGCCTTGAGATTCATATTATAAATCTCATGAGTATTTAATAGGCCATCATTCAAACTGTCTCCTGTTTGACTGAAAACCAATTTTGAGTACATCGGATTTTCGTCATCCAGAATCGTATGCATTGCCAAATGTAATATGTCAAAACTCTCTGCTTTCGCCTTAAAATTCGTTTCAGAAGCAAACTCGTCCAGATAGGTTTCTCCCGTGAATATTTTCGAAATATTTTCTACTTCTATCTTAGCACCAGGCAAAGGATAAAGTTTGTTATTATGAACTTGTCTGGTTACCAAAATGGTGTCACTTACATTATCATACGAAGGCGCAAAAGCTAAGAGCTTTTTAGATGCAGAAGATGAAAATTCCTTTGCTGAATGCTTGTAAGCAATCGTTGCCGAATTTTGATAACTGATCGGATTGTGCCTTATTAAATAATCCAAATTACGGTAACTTATACTCTCGGGATCACCTTTCTCTTTTAATAAAACCCCAAAGGGCACATAGGCCAATTTACCTTCAGGAATAATGATTAAATGCTTTTTCTCAATCACCGCTTCGTAAGGCTCTATCATCAATTGGTAAAGCTTATGAGCCGAAGAAATATAATCCTGATAATATTTCATACTATTGTCAGAAAAATCATTTGTTTTTAGACTGTTCCGAATATTCTGAATATTAGCCTCCAATTCACCTTTCCTTAGAGTTGTTCTCTTCATTTCGAAAAAGTCACAGCCTAAAACAAAGGAATATAAGGTTGAATCAGAAAGAGCATATTCCATCAAAACTTCCTCTTCTTTAAGCTCTTTTTGTAGCTCATTTACAGAAATACTCGCATTATCATATTTCAGGGCGTAGTAGTCAGGATGTTCAGTCTCAAAACGCTTAACCATTTGTTCATACTCAGCATTTAACTCGAATAGTGTATGACGCCAATTTGAAATAGAATCCGCAACAGGCTTAAGTTGTTTTCTTTCCTGGTATATCTTTTCACGATAATCAGCAATATCTTGCTTTAACTGACGCTCTAAATTCTGCAAATCAAGAGGAATACCTCCAAAGGTTTTTGCATCAACATCGTTTAAATAATTTCGCAAACTCGAAGCTTTGACACGTTCTGAATATTTAAAAGCAATCTCTTTATACATTGGGTTACCCGTCAGTTCAAACAGAGTTGCTGCGACTTCAATAGCCAAAGAGAAAGTTTCATTTTCATTAGCACTCAGCGCCAATTTAGACTCCTCATCTTGATAAGCGATACGAATCTGGTCAATAACATTAACACATAAGTCGTAAGTCATCAGAGATGCCTTCAA
Organism: Ancylomarina subtilis; assembly: GCF_004217115.1. Taxonomy (NCBI): domain Bacteria; kingdom Pseudomonadati; phylum Bacteroidota; class Bacteroidia; order Marinilabiliales; family Marinifilaceae; genus Ancylomarina; species Ancylomarina subtilis. The sequence goes on from NZ_SHKN01000001.1 coordinate 2,635,937, forward strand.
GTATTTAATCTGATTCGTTGTTTTGTGGATTTTATGTAAAGTTGAAGCTTTGTCTGAAAGTATTTCAAGGGTCGTCAACTGCCCGTCAACCTGCTCAATATTGGGGTTTTCATCAAAGCCTCCCCCATGGAAATCATAGGTACTCGACACTAAAGCTTTTTGATAAAATTCCAAAGCCTTTAGATAATTCTCTTCCTTGAAATAAACCGTTCCAAAATTTTTCAAACAATGCGCCGTATCCGGATGCTTCAGTCCGAATTTAGCCAAATAAATATCATACGATTTGTTTAGATAGGCCTTAGACAATTTATTGTTTCCCCTAGAAGAATGAAAAATAGCATAATTCAAATAAAAACTAGCCAAATCTGAATTCCCTTCCCCATTAATTTTTATAGATTCCTCTATGCTCCATCTCAAATAGCGATCAGCCTCTTTGACATAACCTAATTCTCTATAACAATTCCCAATATTACCAAGATTTAAAGAAAGATCTTTAACATGCCTTTCCTTCTTAATCTTAAGCCCTTCCAATAAATATTTGAGCGCATTGGTGTAGTCCTTATTATTCTTTGAAACCAATCCAAGATTACTAATTACTCGATCCCTCCAACGTGTAGCTTCAGGATTTTTTTCAATAATAAAGAGTGCCGCCTCATAAAATTTCTGTGCTTTTAAATTATCTTTAGTATACAGGTAAATATTTCCCATATTTACATAGACTGGAGCCAATTTCCCTGATGATTCCCCAAAATATTTCTTACAAATAATTTCAGCGGAGTTAAAATAAATCAAAGCATCCTTAAACTTTCCCAATCTGACTAATGTAGCTCCATAATTAACCTTGTATCTATATAAAAGATTAAAATTCTTCAATTGAGACTCATCTATATTTTCTTCTACTTGTTTAAAATAGCTTTCTGCTCCCTTGTTATTGCGAGATCGTAATTCATTTACAGCCTTATTAAACAGGATCAGTAAAGACGAATCGGCAGAAATGCTTGTTTTAGACTGAAAAACTTGAGAAGGATTTGATGCTTCTGTATAAAAATTTGACGCCAAACACATCAAAAAGCATGAGGCAAGCAACAGATATCGAAATATTTCTTGATTTTTTTTCACAATAGAAAAGAAATTTTAACAGGCTGAATAGATGAATGATACACCCTTTAAAATTATTCAAAACATATCGATTTTATATGCTTTTGAAAAAAAACTTTCACTTTCCGGGTTACTTTTTACCCAAAAAGGGAATAAAGGGGTGTAAACAGAAAGCAATATTCACTTTATAATTTAAATAACCATGAAAAATTTTGAAATTCTTAACGCGGCTCAATTATTAGAAGTAAAAGGTGGTGCAAACGAGCTTACAACAAAAGATATGGCTGAAGAGTGTATAGTTTAATTTTTTTATTATTTTTCCAAAACTTACAACTATGAAAAACTTTGAAATTCTTAATTCAACAGAACTATTAGAAGTTAAAGGTGGTGCAAACGAACTTACAACAAAAGATATGGCTGAAGAGTGTATAGTTTAATAATCTACTCTATATTTCTGGAGGTTATTTCGATCAACCACGATACTCTCACAATTAAATAAACATTAGAAAAGATTCCTGCATGGAGAAACGTCCGACTTACTGCGAACTTGAAGAACAGTTGGCAGAGGCATTACGAAGAGCAGAGGGAGCAGAAGAATTAAAGAACGCTTTCCTTGCGAATATTTCACACGAAATACGCACGCCCATGAATGCTATTATAGGAGCATCGGATATCCTTCGCGACGAATCATTAACTAATGAAGAAAGAAATGAATTTGCTTCTATTCTAAATATTAGCAGTCGTTCACTTCTCGATTTACTCAATCGAATTATCGATTTATCCCAATTGGATTCCGGAATCATGAAATTACATGAATCTGAAACCGATCTGGAAGCTGTCATCATCAGGTTATATACAATCTATGAAGACAAGATTAAAATTCTGGATAAAGACATTACAATTGATTATCAAATCGATTGTCACAATCCCAATATTATTATTGATGGCGAAAAGCTTGAGAAATCAATCAGCTACCTTCTAGATAATGCCATTAATTTTACTCAATCCGGAAAGATTGAACTTTCTTGTACCTTACAAGATGATCAGGAGATTAAAATCTCTGTGAAAGACACTGGCGTGGGTATTAGTCAAGAACAACAAGAATCCATATTCAATAGATTCAACCAAGTTGATAACTCATATACACGTAAGCAATCCGGTGCTGGTATAGGCTTAAGCTTATGCTCAAGATATATGAAATTGATGCGTGGCTCTTTAAAACTAGAGTCTGAATTAGGACAAGGTTCAACCTTCTTCCTAAGTGTACCAACTTCCTTCAAAAAAGAAGAACTTGAAGAAATGGAAACCAACACGGGGATCCAAAACAGAAATAGTTTTGTAGGGTAATCTACAATTTTCCACTTTTTTTCTCACTTTACTATTCAGTTCAATTCCTGAACTGCAAACTTCTACATCCTAATTTTTATAAACTGATTTTCTTACCTTTAATTTCTGAATGAGATTAAATTAAGAGAATATGCATACCAAGAAAAAAATTGTTGTGCTTTCCGGTGCGGGAATTAGCGCTGAAAGTGGTTTAAGAACCTTTCGTGAAATGGGAGGCTTGTGGGAAGAATATGATGTGATGGAAGTTGCTAGCCCACAGGCTTGGGAGAGAAATCCAGAGCTGGTGACAAGATTCTATAACGAAAGACGCAAACAACTTCTAAAAAGCAAACCCAATCAAGGACATCTGATATTACAAGAACTTGAAAGGTATTTCGATGTTGAAATCATTACACAGAATGTGGATGATTTACATGAGCGAGCGGGTAGTTCAAAAGTACTTCATCTCCATGGGGAATTAAAGAAAGCCAGAAGTACAGCCGATCCAAATTTAATCTATGAACTGGATGGTTGGGAGCTCACAACAGAAAGCAAATGCGAAAAAGGATCACGACTTCGCCCCCATATCGTTTGGTTTGGAGAGGCTGTTCCAGCCATGTCAGATGCAATAAAAATTGTTTCTAAGGCAGATATACTCATTATTGTTGGTACATCTATGAATGTATACCCTGCAGCTGGATTAATTGATTATACCCCCTCAAATTGCCCTATATATGTCATAGATCCCAATGACGTGAATATGTCATCTTACGGAAATCGTACGTTTATAAAAGAGAAAGCAAGTATAGGAATGAATAAACTGTTTAAAATACTCGTTCCCAATAGTAACTCTTAAAAAAAGAGCTGTTCATTAGTATGAACAGCTCCTAATCTATATTATTATTTGAACTTTTACTTGTAATTATTCAAGATCCTCGTCTTCATTCGAAGTCGCAAAATCACGAGCCGATTTAAGCAGATTTCCAGCATAAAGAATCAAGTTCTTAGTTTCATTCAATATACCCAGGAATAAGACAGAATTACGTGTTCCAACTTTCTCAGCCTTGATTCTCTTTATTTGTTCTTTTCTGAATTTCTTAATTGATTTAAGAAGAACTTCCTGCTCTTCGAGAACCGAATCAATATTTTCATTCATGTAGTTCCTATCATTAATTATGGTATTAATGTGAGTAAAGAACTCAGACAATTTCGCTTGAATAATATTTAATTCCTCAATTTGTTCAGCTTGAAAGGCTTTATGATTGTTGTCGATATACTCATAAACGGGTTCAACAATAAAACTCGTTGCGTGGGCCATTTCACGAAGATAATCGATCAACTGTACATAGAAAGGTCCTGAATAAACGCTGTCTTCACGAAGTATTTTGACCATATCAGGAACCTGATTTTTGATTTTCTTAACTTCAGAATTCAACTTATTCACTTTCTTAGAACATTCCTTCAAATTAGCTCTGTCCTCATAAGCTAAACCCGTAATCATCTTTCCAAAGATACCAGGTATCTTAGCAGTCAAAGTAGAAACAGCATGTGTGCACTGCTCAGCAGCATCACCTTTGATAATTAAGGAGTCATCATCTTCATTTACTAGCATATCAGATTTACGCTTATGAATTCTATGAGAACGCACTACAAAGAATAAAGCCAGACCAAGTAAAAATACAATGGCATACCCACCAAACCAATTAATTAAATTAGCAAATATAAAGGCCGCCGAGAAAGCACAAAATGCAGTAAAGAACCAACCTCCAATTACCGTGATAACACCCGTAATTCTATAAACAGCTGAATCTCTACCCCAAGCTCTATCTGCCAAAGAGGTACCCATAGCAACCATAAAAGTCACATAAGTTGTTGACAGTGGAAGTTTCAATGATGTACCAAGTGCAATAAGGATACTCGCTACAGTAAGATTAACCGAAGCACGAATCATATCAAAAGAAGGGATATCTTTCTTATCAATACCGGCAACAGCGCCAGGATGAACAAAACTCTTATTAATACTTCTTTGAATTCTATCAGGTAAAATACTTTTTAAACGGTTATTTGCAGCTAAAGAACGACGTACGATGATTCGTCCAAAATAAGAAGAACCAAATCTTTCATCGCCTTCATTCTGATTACTCAAGCTTAACTCAGTTTCGGTAACCGTACGAGCTTTCTTTGAAAACCAAAGCGTAAGTGTCATCACAATACCAGCAATCAAAAGCAGATAGGTTTCAGTTTGCACTTTTCCTGTAAGAACCTCCATAGTTAAACTATATGGATCGCCAGCACCATTTGCAATATAAGCTTGAAATGATTTGAAACCTGCTAGAGGTACACCAATAAAGTTAACCAAGTCGTTACCAGCAAAAGCCATAGCCAATGCAAAAGTTCCAACCAGTACAATAACCTTAAGTATATTTAAGCGAATAAACCAAACCAATAACTGCAGGACAATTGTCCAACCAACAAAACAAGACGCTATAATTGTAAACGTATTTGACTTTATCCAAACAAGAGCTTCTTTTGATATAAATGAAGAACCCTTAGCCCCTTTAATTAAGATAAAGTAAGTGATAGCAGTAATAGCAAAACCACCGAAAATGGCTCCAAAATATTTAAAACGCTTGTCGTATTTATGTGTAAAAATAATTCGAGTAATGTATTGCACCAAAGCTCCTGCTGAGAAAGCAACTACGACACTCAGGAGAATACCCGTTATTATGGCGAGAGCTTTTGCCGAATTGATATAGTTACCCAAATCCAAAAGCGTTTGGTCAGAATTCATGATTTTAACCAAAGCAACGGCTACTGCAGCTCCAAGCAATTCAAATACAATAGAAACTGTTGTAGAAGTTGGCAGACCAACCGTGTTGTAGAAATCAAGCAGAATAATATCTGTTAACATCACGGCCACAAAAATGATCATGATTTCAGCAAAATAAAACTGATCAGGATGAAAGATACCCTTACGAGCAACTTCCATCATTCCACTGGAAAACGTTGCACCAACAAGAATACCCAAACTGGCAATTATAAGAATAGCCCAACGTGGAGCGGCTTTAGATCCAAATGCTGAATTCAAAAAATTTACAGCATCATTACTCACCCCAACAATAAGGTCGGAGATTGCAAGTGCAAAAAGCACAACAACAATAATCAAATAAAAATTATCCATGTTTTTTCGTATGTAAGTTCACAACAAAACTACATACGGACCAAAAAACAGGTGTTGCCTCAAGTTTACCTTTGTGTTAATTTAAAGTTAACACTTTTAAAACGCGTCTTATAACACTGATTATAAGCAATTTTAAATTAACAAAGATAGCTCTTCTAAAATTTATTTTTAAGCTAAAATCCAATCTCTAGCGGCTTCTAATGTGCTAAAAGGTTTTGATTTGTAACCATCTTCCTTTGCTTGAAATAACACAGGGATAACAAGATCTTTAGGATCTACGGTAATTAGCGCAATTTTAGATCCTCCAAAAACATGAAGATACTTTTTATAAAAATTAGATATTTCAATGTATCTGCTCACCTCAAAATCGAAAGTAGACTTTCGAAAATCTAAAATAAAACCTTTTACATGATTGGGGATTAATTTATTATTGATGGCTTGCTCCCATGAGGATATAATGTCTTCTACTGTGATCAAGCCGTAGTAATTTTTATAAAGAATTGATGTTTCTGAATCAAATTCGAATTTGAATTTATCATTCATATCTAAAGGCTGGGGTTAGTCGTGTATTCAAAAAAAATAATTACCAATAAACAAAAAAAAACTCACATTCCTATAAAGAAATGTGAGCCTATAAAGTACATCAGTAAAATTATTCTTTATTCTTCTCAATTTCAGATTTATTGAGCTTAACAAGAAAGTCAGCTGTTGCCAAATTCAAGGCTATAGGTACATTATTTAATACAGCTGTTCGAATTAAGGTTTGAATATCATGCTCGTGTCCATGTGGTGTTTCAGCATCGATCAAGAAAATAACTTCATCAACTTTTCCTTCAAGAATCTGTGCCGCTAACAAGATATCGCCTCCGTTTGGACCATGCCCGAACCCCTCAACCTCGAGGTCTAAAACTGAATTTAATAATTTTGACGTGTTAGATGTTCCAATTAATTTGTGTTTTTTCAATTCATCAAGGTGGCGCTTTACCCAAGCCAACATCTCACTTTTCTTCTGATTATGCGCAACTAATGCAATTCTTTTCATTCGTATATTATTAATTTTTTAAAAATCGATTTTATATTAACATTCAACAAATGCTTAACGATAGCATAAATTGAATATCTTATATATAAGAAATTGTTACCGACAATCGGTATCCAAAAATAATCAGAATCTGTATAAAATCACTTATACTCATGTTAAATAAAGATTATTATACGTTTGAGGTTTACCTAAATCTGTTATATTTGTTAGTAATTTGATTTGCATTATATTAAATTTGCATCCATATGAAAACAAGATTTAAGATACTATTTATTGCATTCCTTAGTTTGACTATTGGAATGAGTGCCTGCAAGGACGAAAAGAAAACCTTGAAGAACCCAAAGGCGAGTAAAAAAATCGTAAAAACTGTCAAAAAGGAAGCTGTCAAAAAGGTCGTTCCCAAAGAAGTTGTTAAAAAAGCGATTAATAAGTATTTTTTAATCTCAGCCAGTTTTAAGAATAAAGCCTATGCCGAAAGGTTACAAGCTAAACTTCAGAAAGAAGGCTACGATTCACAAATTATTCTTTCTAAAAATCAATTTTACCGTGTTTCCTACAAGGGCTTTTCTGATCGTTCCAAAGCATTTAAGGAACTAAAAATCGCTCGATCAACACAGGGGCAAGAAAACGTTTGGTTGCATATAAAGCATTAACTATATTTAGATCTATGAAGTCGTTTGAATACAGCTTAATAATCCTTGTATTAATCCTATCAGCTTGTGGTGAAAAAAAACTAACCCGGCTAGATAAGACAAATACGATTGAGCTTACGGCAAATAGAGAAATCCCTAAAGCCCCGTCAACTGAGAGTCAACATTTATCAACAAATTTTTCGCTCTCTCATATACTCGAAAACAGAGCACTGTTCAATTACCATATTGTAGGCGGAAGTAGTAAAAAAAAGAATACAGCTTTAAATTTGAGTCAACAACTCTATAAAAAGGGATATCCCTGTAGAATTATTGAAACCAACGGACGCTATAGAGTTATCATACAATCTTTCGCAGATAAAAAAATAGCTGTTAAGGAGTTGAAAAGATTAAAGAAACTGAATCATAAACCCGATTTATGGATTCTTAAAAATTAAAAAAGAGCTCGATTGAGCTCTTTTTTTTATTTTCAAATTACCTGGTAAAAATCTCCTTTATTTATAAATGAATGTCAAAAAGACAACCGCAAATCCTAGAATAAACCCCACATAGATTTGGGTTGAAGTATGTCGATCTAATTTCAAACGAGAATAAGCCAACAGACCGGCAGCAAAAAGACTCATCATAAACATGGCTCTTAGCGAAGTTGAAAATCGAACAGAAAACGTAAAAATTAGCGCACACAGACCACCTATTCCGGCCATATGCAAGCTGATCTTCCACCAATAGGACGTGATCAACAGAAGCACTAAACTAAAGATTCCTGCAAGCTGTAAGCGTGCAAAAATATTACTCCCCGGTAATTTTGATAATAAATAAAATCCTAAGGAATAAGATAAAACTGCCAGAGCCAAAGGAATCATTCGATCTTTTCGTTCACTTAAATCATAACTACTGATCAGAGAATAAGATTTGAGCAAAGGCAAACAACTTATTGGCAAAAGTACAGTCGTAATAAACACAATCAGATAAATTGCCTTAACCAGAGTAAAGGGTGTAAAATCGAGAAAGGTGTGAGAATGAAAAATTAAATATAGGGCATATAAGGGCATAAGCATAGGATGGGCAAGCCCCGATATAATTCTGGATAGATTCATGTTCAAAGATTGAGTTTAGAGTTCTTTTCTTAGTCGAGCCACTGGAATATTAAGTTGTTCGCGATATTTGGCCACAGTTCTTCGGGCAATCATATATGATTTTTCTTTTAGTATGGCTGCTAATTTATCATCTGTTAATGGCTTTTTCTTGTCTTCGTTATCGACACACTCCTTTAATATATTCTTAATTTCTCGGGTTGAAACCTCTTCCCCGGTATCGGTCTGAAGGCCTTCGGAGAAAAAATATTTTAAGGGAAAAATACCAAAATGAGTTTGTATGTATTTGGAATTGGAAACACGGGAAATAGTCGAAATATCCAAAGAGGTTAACTCCGAGATATCCTTCAGGATCATGGGTTTCAATTTCTTTTCATCCCCTTCGATAAAATAATCCCTTTGAAAATCAATAATAGCCTTCATACTCAGCATCAAAGTGTTCTGACGCTGACGAATGGCATCAATAAACCATTTAGCAGAATCAAGCTTCTGCTTAACAAACATCACAGCATCTTTCTGCTCCCTTGATTGATTGTCCTTATTCTTGGAGTAATCTTCAATCATATCCACATAAGAACGACTGATATGCAAATCAGGAACATTGCGTGAATTAAGACTTAGATTCAATTCACCATCCTCTTCTTCAAGAATAAAATCAGGGATAATAGTTGGAGATGGTTTTGACATAGGGTTTACAAAAGCTCCTCCTGGCTTTGGATTAAGTTTGAGTATTTCGTCCACAGCACACTTAAAATCTTCGTCACTCAAATTTAAACGCTTCTGTATTTTGTCGTAATGCTTGCGTGTGAATTCATCAAAATATTTCTTCAGAATTTGATGAGCCAGCTTTACATCAGGATTATGCGAACCCTTACGCTTTATTTGCAAAATGAGACATTCCTGCAAATCACGAGCTCCAATACCGGCAGGATCAAAATCCTGAATAATATGCAAAAGCTCTACCAATTCTTCAAAAGTTGTATGTATGCCTGTAGAGAAAGCTAAATCGTCAACAATACTATCAATGTCACGACGTAAATAACCATCCTCATCGATATTACCTATCAGATATTCAGCCAAAGCCGCTTTTTCAGGCGATAGAATTCGTAAGCCCAATTGTGAAATTAACTGCTCATGAAAAGTGGTTCCTCCCGAAAAAGGAATATCCTCATGCTTATCATCCTTAGAGTAATTTTGAGCGGCTAATTTGTATGAAGGTGTGTCATCGTCTTCAATATAATCTTCAAGAGAGAATTCTTCCTGATCTTTATCTTTTATCTCATTTTCTTCTTCCTGATAATCTTCTTGAACGTTCTCTTCACTACCGCCTTCATCCAAAACCGGATTCTCTTCCAGTTCTTTCTTTATCCGTTCCTCAAGCTGTAAAGTTGGCAGCTCAAGAAGTTTGATCACCTGTATTTGTTGAGGTGATAATTTTTGTAATAATTTTTGTTGTAGGCTCTGCTTAAGCATATATGTATTTAACTATTAGTCAGATTATAGAATACTTTAACTTAGGATTTAACAATACAAATATCAAACCACAATAGGTAAAAGAATAAAATAAAGGTAAATATACATGCAGAATGACTGAATAAAAAGTCTTTTAACAGAAAATTTCAGACACAAAAAAAGCCGATTCAAAAATGAATCGACTTTCTGATATTATTAAAGCTTAATTATTAAAATTCAGCATTTTTAGGTGTACGTGGAAAAGGAATCACGTCACGGATATTACCCATACCTGTAACAAACAACATCATTCTTTCGAATCCTAATCCGAAACCAGAGTGTGTGGCTGACCCAAAACGACGCGTATCAATATACCAGTCCATTTCTTCAGCAGGAACATCCATTTCCTTCATACGAGTCAAAAGCTTATCTAAATCTTCCTCACGTTGTGAGCCCCCCACAATTTCACCAATTCCAGGGAATAAAATATCCATAGCACCTACAGTTTTTCCATCATCATTTTGCTTCATATAAAAAGCTTTAATGTCCTTAGGATAGTCTGTTAAAATAACTGGTTTTTCAAATTTCTTCTCAACCAAATATCTTTCATGCTCCGATTGAAGATCAGCTCCCCATCCTTCAATCAGGTACTGAAATTTCTTCTTTTTATTAGGCTTAGAATTACGTAGAATATCAATCGCCTCAGTATAAGTCAAACGGACAAAATCGTTCTCTAATACAAAACGTAACTTCTCTATCAGTTCCATCGACTTCTCATCAGCTTTCTTCCCTTTCTCTTCTTCTTGTAAACGCTTACTTAAGAACTCCAGATCGCTCATGCAATTATCCAGGGCATATTTAATCAAATATTTAAGGAATTCTTCGGCCAAATCCATATTGTCCTTTAGATCATAGAAAGCCATTTCTGGTTCAATCATCCAAAACTCAGCAAGGTGACGAGTTGTATTTGAATTCTCTGCACGGAAAGTTGGTCCGAAAGTGTAAATCTCGCCAAGAGCCATAGCACCTAACTCGCCTTCTAATTGCCCTGAAACAGTTAGATTGGTTTCTTTACCAAAGAAATCTTCTTTATAATTAATACTTCCATCCTCGTTTAAAGGTGGGTTTTTAGGATCAAGTGTTGATACTCTAAACATTTCACCTGCACCCTCGGCATCAGAACCGGTAATTAGTGGGGTGTGCATGTAATAGAATCCTTTTTTATTGAAAAACTCATGCACAGCAAAAGCCATAGCATGACGAATACGAAAGACTGCTGAAAAGGTATTGGTACGAAAACGTAAATGAGCCTTTTCTCTAAGAAATTCCAAAGAGTGCTTTTTAGGCTGTAATGGGTATTTCTCAGGATCAGCAACTCCTAAAACTTCAATTTCAGTTGCTTCAAGTTCAACATTTTGACCACTACCTGTTGATTCAATCAATTTACCATTAACAGAAATAGCAGCTCCTGTTGTGATTTTCTTCAACAAATCCTCATTAAAATTAGGAACATCAACAACGATCTGAAGATTATTAATAGTAGAACCATCATTTAAAGCAACAAAATTGATTTGCTTATTACCACGTTTGGTTCTTACCCATCCTTTCACATTTACTTCACTTCCAAAATCTTTTGAAAGCAATAGCTCTTTAATCTTGATTCTTTTTAGTTCCATTTTATTATGACTTAATGAGATTAATTAATCGATTTTTATTGAAAAACCGATTACAAGGCTACAAAAATATAAAAATGCATTCAATTAAGCTTAGTTACACGGAATTAAATAAGAAAAAGCTTAGAATATATTGGATCTGTAACAAAAGTTGAAATCGTAAATTAGAGATAAATATCACTAAAAAAAGGAATCGACTAAGTCACTGATATAATGACATTAAGTTTGCACATCACAAAATTGCATAAGCTTGATTTACTATTTTTTATTCAGAATAGTATCTTTAGAGGTTTACATCAACATGACAAATTCTATGATTCAAAATAAATTAATTCATTCGATACAGGATAGTATTCAAAATAACTGGGATTCTCCAGCCTTTACCAATTACCAAAAAGATAGCCTGAGTTTCAAAGAAGTGGCTCAACATATACAATGGCTTCATATCCTATACAAAGAATTGGGAATTAAAAAAGGGGATAAAATTGCATTAATTGGTCGGAACTTAAACAATTGGGCAGTGACCTATTTAGCAACGATTACTTATGGTGCAACCATTGTTCCTATTCTTCCCGATTTCAATTCAAGTGACATACATCATATCATCAACCATTCTGAGGCTTCACTCCTTTTTACCACCGAGAATATTTTCAATAAAATTGATGATTCTAAAATTAAAAAGATAAAAGGGATTCTTTCTCTAAACGACTTTAGTCTACTTTGCACTTCTTGTAATAAGTTGAAAAAAGTACTCAAAATTGCCAATGAGAAATCAGAAAAAACACCTCTGAATAAATTGGAATTAAACTATGCCAATCCTAAGGAAGATGATATTGCTGTTTTATCATACACATCCGGAACTTCAGGATTTTCAAAAGGAGTTATGCTAAGCTATAAATGTCTGCATTCAAATGTGAAAATTGGTTTCGATCATATCGATTTAAGACCCCAGGATAAAGTCGTATCCTTTCTACCACTTGCTCACGTTTTTGGTTGCATGTTCGAATTCCTAACCGAATTTTGTTGTGGTTGCCATGTGATTTTTCTCTCACGGGTTCCAACTCCTCAACTCATCACAAAAGCTTTTCAGGAAGTTAAACCCCGACTGATTTGTTTGGTACCGCTTATCATGGAGAAAATCTATAAAAAACGCATTTTACCCGCTTTGGAAAGTCGACGTGTGAAGCTTATGATGAAGATTCCTCTTTTAGAAAAGAAAGTGTATAAAAAAATTAGAAATTCATTAATCGAGACATTCGGAGGTGAATTTATTGAGGTTATTATTGGTGGAGCTGCTTTAGGAAAAGAGGTAGAAGATTTTCTAAAAAAAATAGAATTCCCTTTTACGGTTGGTTATGGTATGACCGAATGTGGTCCACTTATAAGCTATAGTCCAAGTGCACATTTTCAAGCCCATTCCTGTGGACAGGTCGTCGATAGAATGCAAGTGCGAATTGACTCACCAGATCCATACAATATTGTTGGCGAAATTCAAGTGAAAGGCGATAATGTCATGTCCGGTTATTATAAAAACAAGGATGCAACATCAGAAGCTTTTACTAAAGATACCTGGTTAAGAACAGGCGACTTGGGTGTCATTGATGAGAATAATGTCATCTACATTAAAGGTCGGTCTAAAAATATGCTTCTTGGCCCATCGGGGCAAAATATCTACCCCGAAGAAATTGAATCTCGTCTGAATAATTTACCCTTTATTCAGGAATCCATTGTTACTGATGATAAAGATCACAAACTGATTGCTCTGGTTTATCCCGATTATGAAGTGTGCGATGCAGAAGGCTTAACCAGGGAAGAAATAGAACAAGCTTTTGAAACTGATCGAAAAATTCTGAATAAGGATTTACCAGCCTTTATGAATGTCTCTCGTATTATTTTATTTCCTCAGGAGTTCGAAAAAACTCCAAAACGAAATATAAAACGCTTCCTTTATACCGAAATGTATCACTAGAATTTCGTTGAAAAACACAGAAAGCAACTACAACAGTAGTTGCTTTTTTTATGCCCAATAGTCGTGATATTTCTCCTTATTAAAGGAAGATAAAATTGGATAATAAAACCCTAAAAAGAGATTCCAATAATGAAAAAGATTAAAAAAAATGTCACCTAAAATGCAACCTTTTTATTTAAAACAAGTATAAGTCACCATAAACCTTATTAGAATTATACCCCAATATATGGTTAGTATTAAAGTTTATAGAGAACACTAAGTACAGTTTTTATTTTTCATGCAATAGATTACATATAATTCTAATAAGCAGATATTTACAACAGTTTTTAAAGAAATCAACAGTTTTGTTCACATATCGTTAACAGACTGTTGATTTTTTCTTATTAAATATTCGAAATAAATCTTTGGATATCTAATAGGACAATTTGTATGAGAAAAATTTTCCTTCCAAACAATTTTACTTTTAAGTACTGAAAATGCAACTTCCAACAGTTTATCAACAATCTGTTAATAGGAAAAACAAACTTAATTTTCAAAAACTAACTTTATCAACAGATTGTTAATATCACCCATAAAAGTCTATTATTCAAAAGCCCTAAATTAACAACCTATGTTAATAGCCTGTTATTAGACTTCCAACACTCAAAAATCCTATAAAATCTGTTTTCAATTACCAACATTATTAACAGGATATTATAATCATTATATTTTTTAGAAAAATTAAAAGAAAAGATAATAATATAATAAGTGTTGATAAGAGGAAAAGAATGGTGGATAAATGGAAAATCACAAAATGGGCTAAGATTATATTTTTTGTGAAAATTGAATAAAAAAAGAGTCTTGAAAATTCGAGTATATTTGCCCACAAACTAAATTGAAAGTTGGAAAAGAATAATTTATATTGGTGAATTTATTATCTTGCATGAATCTATTCTAAACTGAACAAAAGAATGAGCTGGGAAAATAGAAACTTTAAATTACTATTGGTTGAAGACAACAAATTGAATCAAATTGTTGTGAAGTTTAGTTTAAAGCGATTTGGATATGATATTGTGACGGCCAATAATGGAATTGAAGCTATAGAAGAATTCAAGAATAACGAATTTGATTTTATTCTGATGGATGTCATGATGCCTGAGATGGATGGTTTAGAAGCCACAAAACATATTCGTCAGTTAGAAAATGGACACGAAATTCCAATTATAGCTCTTACAGCTGACGTGATTACTGCAACTGCTAACAAATGCCGCGATAGTGGTATGACAGCTCATATGTCAAAGCCTTTTGAAGTTGAGAAACTTTTTGAGATTCTGGAAAGTTTAAATCTTTGAAAATCGAATTGACTTGTATTTTTTATCTCATTTGTCGTTTTTATTAGATGAATGAGACTATTTTTGTGCTTTACAATGGAGATATTGTGAAGCAAGAAAAACAGTTTTAAGACAGCAAAAATGGATAATGACTTCGATTTTAGAAATCAGGAGGTAAAGGATAAAGAGGTCGATATCGATCAGAAATTAAGACCTTTACGTTTTGAAGATTTTAGTGGACAAAAAAAGATCGTTGAGAATCTTGACATTTTTGTGAAAGCTGCAAAGATGCGAGAAGAAGCTCTGGATCATGTTTTGCTTCATGGACCTCCGGGACTTGGAAAAACAACTTTATCCAATATTCTAGCCAACGAATTGGGTGTAGGTATTAAAATTACATCTGGTCCCGTACTTGATAAACCTGGTGACCTCGCAGGACTTTTAACCAATCTTGATGAGAACGATGTTCTTTTCATCGACGAGATACACCGTTTAAGCCCCATAGTTGAAGAATATTTGTATTCTGCCATGGAGGACTTCAGAATAGATATTGTGATCGATAAGGGGCCTGCAGCGCGTTCGATTCAATTGGAGTTAAATCCGTTTACACTGATTGGTGCGACCACACGTTCTGGTTTGTTAACTTCACCTCTTCGTGCTCGTTTTGGGATCAACTCTCACTTAGAGTATTACGATCTGTCTATCCTGACTCAAATTGTTAAAAGATCGGCTAAAATACTCGATATTGAAATTACTCATGAAGCCGCTGGTGAAATTGCATCCCGATCAAGAGGAACACCTCGAATTGTGAATGCACTTCTTCGTCGGGTAAGAGATTTTGCCCAGGTTAAAGGTAATGGATCTATTGACCTTGAGATTACAAAATATTCACTTGAAGCCTTGAATATCGATAAACACGGTTTAGATGAAATGGATAATCGAATTCTGACAACCATTATCGATAAATTTAAAGGAGGCCCTGTTGGGATTTCGACGATTGCGACTGCGGTGAGTGAAGATAGTGGAACCATAGAGGAAGTTTATGAACCGTTTTTAATTAAAGAGGGCTTCATAAAACGAACACCAAGAGGACGTGAAGTAACCGCTTTGGCCTATTCGCATTTGGGAAAAAGTCGTTTCGATGATTCGAATACACTTTTTTAAAAAATATCAATAATACAATACATAATTATAAAATTTTAGATGTCTAAAATACGATCAATACTCTATACTTTATCAACTATTTTAATAATTGTTGGTGCACTTTTTATTTTGCAAGATGATGTTTATGGCCTGCTTATTTTAGGTTTGGGATTGATCTTAAATATTGTGCACAGAACTTTAAATTTGGATAGCACTAAAATTCGTTTTTTTCAATTTTCAGAACTTCTAAAGCTTGGAAGTGTTTTGTTTATGATTATTGCTTGTTTGAGTTTTGTATTAGAACTGGAACAAAAATTCAATCTTTTAATTGTATCTATTTTGATAGATTTATTGGTTAATATGAAAGAAATTTCGTTTAAAAGACAAGCAAAGTAGTGCAAGTATCTTCTTCGTTTTATTAAACGAATATTTTAAAATATTTAAATGGGAGTGAAGTCAGTTAAACTGATTATTACTCCCATTTTTTTTATCCTTTATTGAACTCGTTTATTCGCCTAAAGATTAACTCACTTTTTTAATAAATAAGTTTTAACTTAGGTTGTGATTTTTTATACCCCTATTAAGTACTTGAAATCATTAAATCTTAACTATTAATTAATATTACAAATAGATTTGCTCACGTATTAATTTGAATATTTGTGAAAGAAACAATTCTTAACATTATCTTTATTTTATATTGATATAAAACCGAAGTAAGACTCATTTATGCAAATCATATCTTCCAAAAAAGTTAATTTATTAATCACCCTCTCCAGTGCGATTATCATCCTGACCGAATTTATGCTTTATACCTATATTGAAGATAAAGCTTTCGTTTTATTCACAAGTTTGGTTCTGTTATCCACTTTCATGTTTGTGATGTCGCGTTATCTGATTCGTCGTTTTTTATATTCTAAAATTCGGATGCTTTACAAAACGATTCACGATACTCAGTTTATCGATAGGGAATTTGTTGATAAGGTAAAACATATCGACATTTTAGAAGAAGCAGAAAAGGAAGTTAGAGAATGGAGCGAGGGACGTGGATCGCTTTTGATGCAAATGAAGCGCCAGGAAGAGTATCGAAAAGAATTTATAGGGAATGTTTCTCATGAATTAAAGACACCAATTTTTAATATTCAAGGCTATATTTTAACGCTGCTTGATGGGGGATTGGAAGATGAAAATATCAATCGATCTTATCTTGAACGAACCGAGAAAAGTATCAATAGAATGATTGGGATTGTTAAGGATTTGGAATCGATATCGAAGCTTGAATATGGCGAATTAAAACTTTTACCGGAACGATTCAATATTATAGAAACGATAAATGAGGTGGTTGAAATGCAGGAAATGCGAGCTCAAAAGCATGATATAAAAATTATCTTTCCTCAATCTCATTCAATTCCAAAATATGTTGAAGCAGATAAAAAAGAAATTTTTCAGGCTTTGGTCAACCTTGTTGTTAATTCAATTAAATATGGAAAACAAGGTGGTAAAACTCATATCGAAGTCATGGATATGGACAAAAAATTATTAATCGAAGTCAGAGATAATGGGATTGGGATAGAGAAAGACAATCTTCCCCGAATATTTGAACGTTTTTATCGGGTTGATAAGAGCAGATCGAGAAATATGGGTGGATCCGGCTTGGGCTTGGCTATCGTCAAACATATTATCGATGCACATGAGCAAAGTATAAATGTGAGTAGTACCTATGGTGAAGGAACAAGTTTCACATTTACGCTTGATAAGGCAATAAATACTAAAGCTTAGAAAATTATTGATATGGAAAATAGCGAATATAAAATTTTACTGGTCGATGACGAACCCGATATTTTAGAATTCTTAAGTTATAATTTAAAAAAGGAAAAATTTCAGGTCGAAACGGCTAATAATGGGATTGAAGGAATCGAAGTGGCTAAAAAATTTCAACCCCACTTGATTATATTAGATGTGATGATGCCAGAAATGGATGGTATTGAAACGTGTGATAAGTTGAGAGAAATGCCCGAATTTTCAGATGTACTGATTACTTTTTTAACAGCCCGAAGCGAGGATTATTCTCAAATTGCTGGTTTTGATGCCGGCGCTGATGACTACATAAGCAAGCCGATAAAACCGAAAGTTTTGATCTCACGTGTTAAGGCTATGTTGAAACGTGCCAATCGATCAACCAATAAAGCTGAGGAGAATGAAAGCACATTGATTCAAATTGGACCCATTACTATTGATAAGGAACGTTATTTGGTAATAAAGGGTGATGAAGAATTGTCTTTACCAAGAAAAGAGTTTGAACTCTTATTATTACTATCCTCACGCCCTCAAAGAGTTTTTACTCGAGACGAAATTTACAATGGCGTGTGGGGTGAAAATATTGTTGTTGGAGATAGAACCATTGATGTTCATATTAGAAAATTGCGAGAGAAATTGGGTGATAATTTGATCAAGACCGTAAAAGGTGTTGGTTATAAATTTATCGATTAGAGATCGTATTTTTAGATATATTTTCGAAGCTTAATTTATATGGAGACTGAAATATAAATTAAGCTTTTTATGTATTAATTCGGATTAAGCTTGTGCCAAACAGGCAATGCTCACTTTAATACCATCAACTTCCAACAATTTTTGAGCACAGGATTCAAGAGTTGCTCCTGTTGTCACGACATCATCAACTAATAAAACATGTTTGTTGTTTAAAACGTCCTTTGTTTTTACGGCAAATACATTTTTAACGTTGAGCCAGCGTTCAATTTTATTTTTTTTGGTTTGAGATTCTGAATGTACATTTCTGATTAGAACATCGACAATTAATTTCGATTTCATGGCTTCAGCAATACCTTTCGCAATCATTTCTGACTGGTTATAAGTTCTCGCCTTTTTCTTTTTGGGATGAAGTGGGACGGGAATAACGGCGTCGATACATCTGTAATCCGAAGAATTCATCAAAGTATTGCCCAAATGTTTCCCTAATTCAATACCAATTTCTGCTTGTCGATTGTATTTAAGTTTGTGTATGAGTTTTTGATAACGACTCCCCTTATTAAAAGTAAAATATGCTGTTGCATTTTCTATTTTAACTCTTCCTAAAAAAATGTCAGAAATGGGGTTTTCTTTTTGAAAGTGAAAATTGGTTTTGGGTAGTTGAAAAAGACAGGAGGTACAAATAACCTTTTCGTTTTTGAATAAATAATTGCCACAAGCTGCACAGGTTAATGGGAAAAAAAGATTTAGAAAATCCCACCAAAGACTTCTTAGAAAGAAACTCAATGAGTTCCATTTTTTATAGCGTGTTTTAGGAGGCATATGAAATAAGTTGCTAATAAAAAGTATTTAATAGACTTATAATCAGATGTAATTTAATAATAATAGACTAGATAAAAAAAATAACTTTTTTGTATCTGGCTGATATTTATGTTTTTGCTCAAATAAATCTTATCATATTGGTGGTGTTCAATCTTATAAAAGGGAAAGAATATCATTTTCATCAGAATTGCCTATTCCAACTAATCTTGATAGCTTTGTTTGGTTTTAAATTTTAATCAGAATAGAATCTGTGATTAAGGCAAAAAAAAATAGAGAAGTAGAATACAGAACGAATATGAGTGCTTGGGAAGAGTTGAAGGACTACTTAAAACGCAACCGATTTGGTTTAATGGGAACCTTGGCTTTTCACATGGTTTTACTTATTCTTTTATTGTTGTTTAAACTCAATTCACCTTTACATTTTGTTGAGACTGAAATTTTGTTGGCTATTCCGGATGATATTATTGAACAAATCGAACAGGAAAATAATAGGGAAGAGGAAGAAAAAATCGAGAAACAAAAAGAAAAAGTTTCGACCAGTGTTGATGAGTTGCTAAAATCTATTGCCGTTAATCAGGATTTAAAAACGGAAAACAGAAATGCACCAACGGCCAATGATCTTGATAAAATGATTGACGATATCAAACAAGAATTAGAAAGTTATGAGTCCAATGATTATGGTGCAGCAAAAAAAGATTTGGAAGCGTTTAAGCGCGATAGTGCAAATTTGGCTAACGAACGTAAGAAGCAACTTGAAACCGATTCCATTAAAAATATAGAATACTCAGGTCCAAGCAGTGTTTTTTATAGTTTGAAAGGGCGACATAAATTAAAATTGCCCATACCAGTTTATAAATGTGAAGAATCGGGTCGGGTTCGTGTTGAAATAACAGTCAATCGCGAAGGCAAGGTTATAAAAGCTAAGGTGCTTGAAAAGGAATCAGACACCAGAGACGAAAATTTATATGAAGCTGCCTTAAATGCGGCTTATCGATCTCGCTTTAATCTTGATAATTCAAGCCCTGTTAGACAAGTGGGAAGTATTACTTTTAATTTTGTTCGTCAATAATTTTAAATTTAGACAATCTTTTTCACTATACAACTCTTATTGAATCTCATTGATTATCTGTATGTAAGATTGAGTTTTGAAATGTATTGTATTAAACGGATAATTTTTCGTCAAAATAAACTCCGAACAATTAAAGCTGGATTTTATTAGAAATGATTAAATTCGAAGTTCTAATTAAATCTCAAACACTTAAAAAAAATGGCTTTATTCCTTGCATCAAAACTTCGAAAAGCAGCTAATACTTCATTACTCGAAGAGAGAAAGAATCAGCTTTTGAACGATCATCAAGAATTTATTGCCTTTGAACAATCAGAGGATTTACAGAATTTTATTGAACTTGAAAAAGTGATTAATTCTGATGATTTTAAGCAAACCAGAAAACAAATTGAAGCTAAAACTTACAAGGGAAGTGAACTTGAAAGGAAAGAAAAAAAGCTAAAGAAAATTCTAAATTCTAAACCTTATAAGACTTACTTAACGGTTGTAGAAGGATCTGAAATTTCGAAGTTTGAAAAGATGAAAGAATCTGACGAGCTTGTGAAATATATGGAATTGCAAGCAGATGTCAATTCCGGAAAACTGACTAAAAAGAGTGATAATGAAAATTGGCTACTTTATAAGAAGCTGAAAAGCTCATCTGAAATTCGTGCTTATTTTAAATTTAAGCATTCAAAAAAACACAAAATCTATTTGGAGGTTTCCAATTCGAATTTACTTCAGGAGATTGAAACGTTAAAGACGGAAGTGTCTTCGGAGGAATTCATCTCTGAAAAAAATTATTTATTGGATAAAAAGCGATTCGAAAAGTCTGAAGCTTTTAATCAACTGATCACCTACAAGGAATTGAGTGAAGCTGAATCGTTCAAAAAATATTTCAAACTAGTCAAGAAAAATGATTTTGATCAGATTAAGGAATGGAAGTTAACTTTTTCTGAAGATTTTGAGGGGACTGAGTTGGATAAGGAAAAATGGATAACCCGTTATTATTGGGGCGACGTTTTGATGAATGATAACTATGCCTTACCGAATGATTCTCATATTTTTTCGGATAAGAATATTAAAATATCAAATTCCGTAGCTCGACTTGAAACCCGAAAAGAAAAAGCCCAAGGTAAAGTTTGGGATAAACAATTTGGTTTTATTCCGACCGAATTTGATTATACATCTGCTTTAATCAGTACAGGGAAGTCTTTCCGACAAAAGTATGGTCTTTTTGAAGCTAAAATTAAAGTGAGTGATATTAAAAATGTGATGCATTCGTTTTGGATGCTTTCAGACAGAAATTTACCACATATTGATATTGCCAGAACGAGTAGCTGTGGTAAATTAATTCCATCTCATATTAATGGGAGTGAAGAAAAACCTGTTGTAAGTAAGTCAAAGGTGAATGGGCTGGATTGGACCCATGATTTTTTCATCTATTCTTTGGAGTGGGCTCCAAATAAATTGGTTTGGAGAATAAATGACGTGATTGTGAAAACAGAAACTGAAAATATTCCACAGGAACCCATGTATTTGATTTTAAGTTCAGGTGTTTCAAATCCAAAATCAGATGTGAATGCTGTTATGGAAATTGATTGGGTTAAGTGTTACGAAAAAGTTTAACAACTAATATATAGAATAAAAATGCCCCTGATTCAATTGAATCAGGGGCATTTTTGTATACTAAAATGGCTTATTATTTTTTCTTCTTTTCTGCAAATCGGTAAAGTCTGTGTTCAACTTGAGTTGAAATTCTAAACATGACCGGTGCAATAACCAATGTTAAGAAAGTTGCTACAGTCAGACCAAAAATAACAGTCCACGACATCGGACCCCAGAATGCAGTACTATCGCTACCGAATGACAACTGAGGATCGAATCTACTGAATAGAGTTAAGAAATTGAAGTTCATTCCAACAGCTAGAGGTAATAAACCCAGTACGGTTGTAATCGCCGTTAGCAATACAGGACGTAAACGTGTTTTCCCAGCTTTGGCAATACAGTCAATTTCTTGCTGAGCGCTTAGGTATTTTTTACCTTTTAAGTCGGTATTTGCTTTCTTCTCTTTTCTGAGCAAGTCAATATAATCAACCAATACAATACCATTGTTAACCACAATTCCCGCCAGTGAAATAATACCAATTCCTGTCATTAAAATAACGAATGGCATTTGGAAAGTACCTAATCCAAGGAAAACTCCAATAGTACTAAATAATACCGTTATCATGATAATAAGTGGCTTTACAGCGGAGTTAAACTGAGTTACTAGAATAAGCGTAATTAAAGCCAGAGCAATCATTAATGCTTCAGCTAAGAAATTCTGTGTTTCTTCTTGTTCTTCCTGTTCTCCGGTAAGCTTAAAGCTATATCCTTTGGGCATGTTATAGTCTGCCATTATCTCTCTAATACGAGCATTAATAACATTGGCATTAAACCCTTCAACTACATTTGAATAAATGGTTACAACCCTTTTATTATCGATTCGGTTGATTCGTTCGTATGTTGATCCATAGGTGTATGATGCAACAGATGAAATAGGAATTTGGATGAATTTATTATTCACCGGGCTCATCATCGAAATCTTCTGATTCATCAGAGCCGGTACATCGTATCGGTATTCATCGCTCAATCGTAACATGATATCAAATTCATCTTCTCCATCTTTGAATTTTGAAACTTCCAAACCATATAAAGAGTTACGAAGTGCGCTCGCAACCTGACTGGTTGATAAGCCAAATCGACGAACCTTATCCCTGTCGATATTGATCAACATTTCAGGTTTTCCCTGATCCAAATCTAATTTCAATTCTTCAACACCTGGAATCTTATCCGCATCAAGCATTTCTTTGATGTTATTTGAAATGGTTAATAACTCTTCAAAATTATCACCAGAAATTTCCAAGTTGATAGGATGACCAACCGGAGGTCCATTTTCATCTTTCTCAACAAATATTTTAGCACCAATAAATCCTTTCAGATTTTTTGAAATTAACTTCATAATTTCAGATGTACTGTGGCCTTTTCGATCTTTATATTCAACAAAAGAAATTGTTGTTAAAGATTTGTTCGCTGCACGAGCTGATTCAAACATACCGCCTTTTCCAGAACCAACATTGGTCGCTATAGAACGGATAATATCCTGATATGGTTCTAAGGTTTTATTAATAATGTTTTCGACCCTTACAGAAACTTCGTCTGTTTTATGAATATCGGTTCCCAAGGGTAGTTCCATAGTGACATAAACTGATTTTGGATCATTATCAGGGAAGAAAACAACAGTTGGATTGCTTCCAAAATAGAAAGATATTGCACCAATCATCAACATAAATGTAGCAAAGAAGAAAAGAAGTGGACGGTACCCTTTTAAGGCAAAACGTAAAGTTTTCTCATACAGATCTTCTAGCGTAACTAACATTTTCAATTGAAACCATCTTGCAAATGGTCTTAATGCAAGTAAGTTGATAAGCATGATTAAAGCGATGCAGGCTAAAATATTAGCCATAAAATAGCTTGCTGCAATATAAAAGGGGATAGAAATTGCGATAAAAATCGACGCAATTGTAATCACTCTTTTGTACTTCAATTTAGATTTGATATCATCTATTTTGACAAAAGTTGCCGTAAATACAGGATTAAGGATTAGAGCAACAAATAGCGATGAAGTCAAAACTATAATTAGTGTAATGGGCAGATATTTCATAAATTCTCCCATAATACCACCCCACATGAGTAAGGGGAAAAAGGCTGCTACTGTAGTTGCCGTTGATGAAATAATTGGTCCGGCAATTTCGCTTACACCTTTTTTTGTTGCTTCAAGAGGGGATAGGCCCTCTTCGTGGAGTCGATAAACATTCTCGACGACCACAATGGCATTATCCACCAACATACCCAGAGCCAAAATCAGAGAAAAAAGAATCATCTGATTAATGGTATAGCCCATTTGACTCAGTACGATGAACGAAATAAACATGGACATAGGAATTGCCAGTCCCGAGAATAAAGCATTTCTTAATCCCATAAATAAGTAGAGAATAAGAACGACTAATATCATACCCATGATAATTGAATTCTCAAGATCACTAATCATCCCCCTAACATCTTCTGAAGTATCATTTGTAACCGTAACTTTTAAGCCTTCCGGTAAAAAGCCACTTTCTTTTAGCTCATTGATGATTTTATAAATTTGATCGGTAGCTGCTAAAAGGTTTTCTCCTGATTTTTTACTCAATGAAAGAGAGACTACAGGATTATTTTCCAAACGGGAAATGGAGGAAAGTTCTTCATACCCATCAACAACCTCGGCTACATCTTTCAAATAAACAACTTTGTTGTTTGTTACTTTAACAATCGTATTTTTAATCTGCTCCATAGATGTATAGTCAGCAGATGTACGGATACTTCTTCGTGTATTATCCGTAATTAAGGTACCGGCACTCATGGTGATATTTTCGTCGCCAATAGCGGTTTCGATATCTTTAAATGAAATCCCATTGGCTTCCATCTTGTGCAGATCAGCATTAATTTTAATCTCACGCTCATCAATTCCCTTAATATCAGCTTCTGACACTTCAGGTAAAGACTCAAATTTATCCTGCAGTTCTTCAGCAAAATGTTTTAAGTCATCCAAGCCGTAATCGCCGGATAAGTTAACGTTGAGAATTGGAAAATCGGCCATATCAATATCCTCTACAACAGGATCGTTTGGCAAATCATCCGGCAGTTCACTAAGTGCTTTATCAACCTTATCTTTGGTGTCTTGTAGAGCTTGTTTAACTTCAATATCCGTGTTAAACTCTACAATAATTAAACTCATGTCTTCGAAAGAGGCAGAGGATAATTTTTTAACATTTTTCAGAGATTTGAGCTCTTTTTCTATAGGTCGTGTCACCAGATTTTCAATATCGACAGGTGAGTTGCCCGGGTAAAGAGTTGAAATGGAAATATTTGGAATAACCACCTCAGGGAACAATTCCCTTGGCATGCCTACGTATGAAAACAAGCCATACAAACTTAATAGAACTGTCAGAATAAAAATAGAATTCTTGTTCTTTAAGGCCGCGAAGGTTGGTTTAAACTGCCTTTGCTTATTTTCGGCAGCCGTGTTTTTAGTATTATCGTTCATCTTTATATAATTAAGATCCGATAGAATCGGGATAAAGTTCTATGATTTGAAATACACTGATTATTTAATCTTGATAATGGTACCGTTAACAACTTGTGAGAAGCCTTCGGTAATGATTAAATCACCCAATTTAAGTCCTGTATCAATCATAGAGAGGTTGTTGTAAGTCTTAGAAACAGTAACATATACTTTTTTCGCAATCATTTTTTTATCTTGTTTTTCAGCGATGTACAAATAGTTTCCTTCAAAATCTTTTTTAATGATAATAGAGGGGACCACAATGGCTTCATCCTGAACAAAATCGCGAATTTTAATGATTGAAATCAGGTTGGGTTTGATTATTTGACCTGGATTTTTAATATTGACACGAACCTTAAAACTTCTGTTGGCAGGGTCTATAACATTCGATGTTCGGTAAATTGGTGCAGTTGTTTGGTAATTAATCGCTGGAAAATCTAAGTCCGCATTTTCCCCCGCTTTAATCGCTGATAAATAGGTTTCAGAAACATCACCTTCTACATATACACGATTGATATTCACCAGTTGAGCAAGTGGACTGTTTGGACCTGCCATTTCGCCTTTTTTCTGATAAATTTCGTCGATAATACCATCAAATGGAGCACGAACGATAGCTAAATCCTTTTGAGACTCTAAAGCATTCAATCTGCTTTTTTGAGCTTCCAAGTTTGATTTTGCAGTCAAAAATTCCACTTCAGATCCAATTTTCTGATTCCACAAACGCTCTTGTCTATCGAACAAAGTTTTGCTTAAAGCCAACTGAGTCTTTAGTTCATCAATATCGTTTTGAAGTTTCGAAAAATTAAGTTGTGCGATAATATCACCTTTTTTCACATATTGTCCTTCTTTCACATCTATTGAAATAATATTTCCCGATGCTTCAGGCTGTATTGTAATGTTCTTATCGGCTTCAACATTTCCTGTGATTTGAATAAAATGTTCAAATTTCGAAACATTCAATTTTTCCACTTTAACATTAAGAGCGATTTCCTTTTGGGTTCCTTTATTCACTTCTGATTCGAGTTTCGAAATTTTCTCTTTCAAATCCTTCAGCTCAGTTTTGTATTCTTTTAATTGTTCAGTTTTCTCTTTTTTATCGTCGGCATTTTTTGCTGAACATGCAAATAATAATGGAATGATACCTGCTATAATAAATTTTTTCATCGTCTTCTATTTGTTAAATCAGTATTATAAAGAATTAGCTTACGACTGATTTTTTGTAATTGATTATTTTAATTTAGGCTATATTTAGAGTTTACCCAATGCTTTATCGAAGGCAATTTTTGAATTCAATAAATTAAGCGTTGCGTTGATATAAGCAGAATGTGAATTCAAATATTGTTGTTCATTATTCGAAAGTTCGGTACTTGTCGAAACCCCTTCGTTAAACTTTACAAGAGTTCTTTCGTAAATGCGTTTGGCAATTTCCAGTCCTTTAAGGTCATTTTCATATGTGTCTTTGGCATTCACCAACGAATTGTATGAAAGACTCAAATCCTTTTTAAGACTTTGTTCTGTATTGTATTTCAGATCTTCAATTTTCTTATAATTG
This sequence comes from Ancylomarina subtilis, assembly GCF_004217115.1. Lineage (NCBI taxonomy): Bacteria > Pseudomonadati > Bacteroidota > Bacteroidia > Marinilabiliales > Marinifilaceae > Ancylomarina > Ancylomarina subtilis. The sequence goes on from NZ_SHKN01000001.1 coordinate 2,662,924, forward strand.
ATTTTTTCCTGTTTAATCTTTGATCGACGATTGAAACCGGTAAAAATGGGCATGCTGATTTTTAAACCAACCATTGATGACTTAAACCAGGGCACATTACTTTTATACACATTCCAAGCATCTGCACTGGTGTTTTTACCATAACTGTAAAAAGCTGAAAGATTAGGCAGGTAGCCTGCTTGTTCGTTTTTGATAATTAATTTTTGAGCTTTAAGTTGCGTATCTACAATTTTATAATCGATATGATTTTCAAGATCCAATTCTTTGGATTCGGTTTTCGAAATAAGGAGTGGATTAATGAAAGTCTCTAAGTTATTATTCAGTTCAATATCTTTTTCAATATCGTATCCCATAGTAAACTTCAGCATGATAAGGGCATTGGAAATGGCTCTTTTTGCATCTGATAATTGATTTTCGGAACGTTTCAACATTAGCATCACCTGGTCAACATCAAGTTCTTCGCGAAAACCATTTTCGTAATAAGCTTTTGTTTCGAAATGTGTTTTCTTTGTGATGGCTACATTCTCTTCAATGGTTTTGTAGTTTTCCCGAGCCACCAATACATTATAATAGGCCTGTGCCACTAAATCCTTAACATCAATCTCCGATTTGGTTTTGGTGTTTTGCGAAAGCTGAACGAAAACCTTAGCCGCACCCAAACCTACTATATAGGAACCATCAAAAATTTTCTGATCGACATTAACTGTTGCAGCACTGGTATAGGTTTGTCCAAATTTCACAGGTGTGTATTCCCCGGCATTTCCTCCAAAAAATTCAGCAGGTAATAAGCTGACTGCAATATCCAGATTTTTGGAATAGTTTGCACTGGCTTTAACCTGTGGCAACCCTGTTGAAATAGCTTCCCATACTTTTCTCTTCGCCACTTTTAAATCGTAATCGCTGCCTTTAACCATAAAGGAATTTTCCAAAGCATACTTTTGAGCTTCTTCCAAACTGAACTTTATAGGACTATCTGTTCGGGCTTCTTTCGAACTGATTTCTTCAGTGTCTTTTATTTGGGCTTTCACACCCACACTCGAAAATACCAGCAAAACGACGCTCGCAATTTGTAAGAGATTCTTCATTTGTACTTTCATTCTTTAGTCGTGATTTTATAATATTTTAAATAATGGTCAATCTTGTTTCGATATTTTATTGAGATACTCAACACCTTTTATACTACAGATACCATGTAAATGATACAAGGTTAATTCCCTATGAAATCTTTCTGAAAATATTTCATCCCCGTTATAGGCTTCAAGTTCCTGATTCCAACGATTTAAATAGAAACGAATCAACAGGTTAGAAATGATTTCGATATTGAAATTATCCCGATACAGTCCTTCTTTAATACCTTGATTAATATTGATGAGCAAATCAGATTTAAACAGTTCTAGTTTTCGGGTTTTAAATTCTTTGGCCAGTTCGGGATGGTATTTATTTAAATCGTAATCAAACGAATGATGTTGATTTTTTAGAATTCCCAGAACGAATTGATGAAACTCCCAATAACAATCAATAGCATTTAGTCCTTTATATTTTTCAGATTGAAAGTTGAATCTTGGGTTACTCAAATCCCAATTTACAACCTCTTCAATAAGTTCATACTTGTTTTTAAAATATTGATAAAGTGTTTTTTTAGAGATACTTAGCTTTTTAGAAATATCATCCATCGATACACTGCGGGTACCACACTGAAAGAACAAAGTGTGTGCTGATTCTAATATTTTTTGTTTTTGACTTTCCATTATGCAAAGATAACACATAAATAAACTCAGGAAACTTTTGTGCTCGTGAAAGTTTCCTTGGTTTTATTAAAATTATATTACCGTGTTTATTCTATCAGTATAGTATATAGATGAATATCCGAATGTGAAAGTAGGAAGTCTTAAAGAAGAACCTTGATTCTTTTAGGTGAAACAGGAATAATAATCGGTGAATAGGTGAAATGTTCTATTTTGGAGATAAATTTTTTACTTGACAAGTTTATAGCCTTTGGCTTTCCAATCTTCAAAGCCTTTTGTCAGAGAATAAATTTTGTTTGGGTATTTTTCAGCAATCAACCAACAGGCTTTTTGACTTCTTTTTCCATATCTGCAATAGACCAGGATTGATCGGGAATTAGGAATGGTGTCGAGAATAGAATAAAGTTTCTCTGAGGTTTCGGCAAATACGGCACCTTTTATATGGCCTTCGATGTGATCAATTTTTCTGCTGACATCTATCAAAAGATGATTATTATCTTTTTGAATCAGAGATTGAAATTTTTTTGCACTCAGCTTTTTAAATTCAATTTTCTGTGCTTGACCTGTAAAACCAAGCAAAAGAATTAGAGTGCTTATAAGGAAAATACGTTTCATGCAGATGTTGATTTTTTTAAGAGCTGGATAAAGCGGTTTATTCTTCTATAAAAAAGAAGTCCGACATCACATCATTTGAAATAAAAACACCTTTGTCGGTGAGAATGATATGTTCCTTTTCAATTCTCACATCTTCGCTTTGAATGAATTTATTGGCTTTTTCCTGACAATATTGGTAGTAGGATTCTCCAAACTCACGTTTTACCAAATCCAAATCCAAACCCCACATGGTTCTTAGCGATGTTAAAACATAGTCATTAAACCTATCGTTAAAACTCAGCTCTTCATATTCTGAATAAACGCCACCTTCTTCAACAGCTTTCATATATTTCAGGTTATCTGAAATATTCCATTCTCTTCTGTCTAAATTGTAGGAATGTGCTGAAGGTCCCAAGCCCAAATACATCTTTTGCTGCCAATAACTGCTATTGTGTTTCGATTCCAAACCGACTTGACTGAAATTTGATATTTCGTAATGCAAGAATCCATGTTTCTTCGCTTCAGAAATAAGATGTTTGTATTGCGCCAGACTAATATCTTCGTTCAACTCCTTAATAATTCCTTTTTTTAGTTTGTGAGTAAATACGGTGTTGGGATCGTACATTAAATGATATGAGGAGATGTGTTGAATATTTAATTCGAATACTTTCTCAAGATTCTCTTCCCATTTTTTCAAACTCAAACCAGGAACACCATAAATTTGATCGACAGAGATATTATCAAAACCATAAGTTTGTGCTCTTTTTATGGCATCATATGCTTGCTGACCTGTGTGACGTCGATTCATTAAAATCAGATCTTCATCATGAAAAGATTGAATCCCCACGGATAGTCGGTTGACCGATGTTTCTTTTAAATCTTTCAGATAGTCGTGCGTTAAATCATCAGGATTGGCTTCTAAGGTTATTTCTGCATTCTTATTTATAATAAAGTGCTTTCCAACTTCAAGGATTAAAGATTGAATTTCCTCTGGTGAATAAACCGAGGGCGTTCCTCCACCAAAGTAGATGCTATCAATTTGACTTCCCGAAAGGTAATTTTTTCGGTCATTCAATTCTTTTTTTAAACAAACGAGCATTCTTTCTTTTGCTTGAAGACTGATACTTTTATGAAAGGCACAGTAGTGACAAAGTTGTTTGCAAAAGGGAATATGAAAATAAATACCTGACATATAGGCTTGATTAAAAGTTTAAAAAGAGACCTTTCATTTCAGAACGATAGAGCACATATTATATTGTATTCAATAGTATTTGAAATGCTGGTGCAACATTAGTTAAAAATTGTCGTCTTTCAGATAGTTGATACCAACCAAATTAAGATTTATTGTTTAAGCCCGATTGCTCGGGAAAAAATATCCAGCATGAATAAGTTAAAAAAAATAAAGACAGGCCTGGCAGTTATCCTTCTGATTTTCGCTTTTACCAATCCAATATTGGCAGATGGTGTTAGAGGCAATGGCAAAGTTACCACCGAAAAACGTGAAGTAAGTGATTTTACTGGTATAAAAGTGAGTGGTGCCTATACAATCTACCTGACTCAAGATGAAAATTGCAGCCTTAAGGTAGTAGCTGATGAAAATGTTCAGGATCTTATTAAATCGGAGGTTCGAAATGATGTTTTGTATATCAAAAACGAAGAAAGCATTCATGATACCAAGAAGATGGAGTTGTATATTGGTTTTAAATATTTACGTTTTATAAAAGCGAGTGGTGCAATTTCCTTGAAAAACGAAAATAGTTTGAAATTTGATGAGCTGGAAATTGAAATCAATGGGGCTTCTTCAGCTAAGCTTGAATTAACAGCCAATAAGCTTTCGGTAGATAATAGTGGTGCATCATCAATTAGTTTAAAAGGATCGGCTAAAGAGCTAAATATTGATATATCAGGAGCTGGTAGTGTAAATGCGGTTGATTTAAAGGCTCTCGAAGCTCGAATTGATATAAGCGGTGTTGGAACAGGTAAGGTTTTTGTGCAGGATAAGCTTAATGTTAGTATTTCAGGTATTGGGTCTGTTAAGTATAAAGGGGATCCTACTGTTACCAGTGATATTTCGTTCTTAGGCGTACTCAAAAAATTGTAAGAATTTTAGAAACCTCTAAATATACCCTCTATGTTTAAAAACGTTAAACATAGGGGGTTTTTTATGTGAATTTCATTGAGCTTTGAAAATTCTTCAGCAACTTTATAGCTAACTTCGGATGGAAGTCAATTATTTGAACGAAAACTGTAAATCTATATCATGGGGACCAATTTGTTGATTCGAAATATTATCTGGGCAATTGTTATTTTTGTTTTATGCTCGGTGCCTGGTGATAGTTTGCCTCAAACGTCTATGTTTGCAATTCCTTACTTCGACAAAATGGTTCATTTTGGCTTATTCTTTATTATGGGAATTTTTCTGATTGCTGAACTCAGATACCAAACCCGATTGAGTCGAATGAGTATTGCCCTGATTACGTTTGTTTTTATTGCCCTTTATGGGGGAACCATTGAGATTTTACAAGAACGTTACTTTGTAAATAGGAGTGGTGATTTTTGGGATCTTTGTGCTGATGTTGCCGGAGGAATTTGTTCGGTTTTGATGTTCCCTTTTCTAAAAAAACAAAAGGACCTACTTTTAAATCGTAAGCCCTTTTGCAATTATTCTTTTCTGAAGAAAATTCTATAAACTGATATATTCGTCAGTCTTTTCAATTTCTGTAATCAGTTTGCCAACGGTTCTTTCGTTAAACAAATTGTATAGTTGTTGGCGAATAGCACCAAACTGACCGTGAACCGGACAAGGATCTTGGTTGTTTGTATCTGTTTTACATGGACGCATACCAATCAAACAATTCTCAAACATATCGAGTCCGTCAACAATCTCAACGATATTCATCAAGCTGATTTCCATCGGATCTTTACCCAAACCAAAACCACCATGTGGGCCTTTGGTTGAGCTTAGCAGTTTCTGACGAGCCAGGCTTTGAAGAATTTTTCCCAAAAATGGGGTTGGAATTTCCAGATCTTCAGATATTTTTTTGATACCAATTTTCTTACCGTCCTGAGCATTTAAAGCCAAATAGATAACCGATCGGATTGCGTATTTACAAGTATTCGATAACATTCTTATTCTGTTCTAAAGGTAGTTCACTAAACATGACATGTCAAAGCCAATTTAGCTTTATGTCTTATATTATAATTGAATTATTTGACCTCTCTATTGAGAATAAATAACTCAACTTGGCAAATATAGGAAAATTAAAAGATTAATAACGCATCTCTAACTCTGTAATTCTCAATTTATCATGATTCTTTAATCCTGATATAATTAAGAAAACTATTTTACAGCAATTTTGTCAACTCTTTTTTGGTGACGGCCACCTTCAAACTCGGTTTTAATAAATATTTCGGCAATAGCCTGCGCTTCTTCAAATGAAATAAAACGAGCTGGCATACCGCAAACATTGGCATCATTGTGCTGACGGGCTAGTTCAGCTATTTCCGCTGTCCAGCAAAGTGCTGCACGAATTCCCTGGTGCTTATTAGCTGTCATGGTAATACCGTTGCCACTACCACAAATGGTGAATCCAAAATCGAATTCTTTGTTTTCTACGGCTGTAGCCAATGGGTGTGCGGTATCAGGATAATCCATACTTTCTTCAGAATGGCATCCAAAATCTTTAACATCGTGTCCTTCTTTGGTAAATAGTTCTACCAATCGGTTTTTATACTGAAATCCAGCGTGGTCACAAGCAATTGCAATTTTCATATTTTTTCTTTTGAATTGATCTACTAATATACGTTTAAGAAGCTTCCTAAGGATTATTAGAGAACAAGATAGGTTTATTATAAATGATTGTTGTTTAGCTCACAAAAGTAGTAAAATATGTAGCAAGGAAAATAAGTTTTTTTCGCAATTCCGGATTGAAATATAAAATTTGAAAATCGCCTTAGGTTTTACAGTCCTTTTTTGTGAAAAACAGCACTTATTTTCTGTTGAAATCTTTTTTCGAAATAGCGAAATCATTTGAGTCTTCTTTTCTATTTTTGCTTCATGATTGATCAATCAACAGTACAAAAGATTTTTGACACAGCTCAAATTGACGAAGTCGTTTCTGATTTCGTAACACTTCGTAAGCGAGGTGTTAACTTTTTGGGACTATGTCCTTTTCATAATGAAAAGACACCCTCATTTACCGTTTCTCCCGCCAAAGGTATTTACAAATGTTTTGGTTGTGGAAAAGGGGGAAACTCGGTGAACTTTGTTATGGAACATGAGCATCTCGACTACGTGGGTGCTTTAAAATATCTCGGAAAAAAATATCATATCGATATTGTTGACGAGGAATTGTCACCTGAGCAAGAACAACGAAAGAATGATAGGGAGAGTATGATGATTGTCAACTCTTTTGCACAAAAATATTTTTCGGAAAAGCTTTTACAGAGTGAAGAGGGCATGGCCGTTGGGATGAGCTACTTACGAGAGCGTGGTTTTCGTGAAGATATTATTCAGAAGTTTCAAGTTGGATACTGTCTTGATAGTTGGAATGCTTTTTCGGAGCAAGCAATTCAATCAGGTTATAAAAAGGAATTCCTGGTTAAAACAGGCTTAAGCATCGATAAAGAGAAAGGTTTGATTGACCGTTTTAAAGGTCGCGTTCTTTTTCCCATTCATGGGATTGCAGGTAGAACACTTGGTTTTGGTGGTCGAATTTTGAAGAAAGATCCTAAAGCTGCCAAATATTTGAATTCTCCCGAATCGGAGGTTTATCACAAAAGTCGTATTCTTTATGGTATCTATCAGGCTAAAAAGAGCATGGTTCAGAATGATAAATGCTATTTGGTTGAAGGCTATACAGACGTTTTAGCATTTCATCAGGCGGGAATCGAAAATGTGGTTGCTTCTTCAGGAACAGCATTAACAGCAGATCAAATTCGTTTGGTTAAGCGATTCACCAATAATATGACCATTATATATGATGGTGATCCCGCTGGTATCAAAGCTTCACTTCGGGGAATTGATTTGGTTTTGGAACAAGAACTCAATGTTAAGGTTTTATTATTGCCTGAAGGAGAAGATCCCGATTCGTTCTCAAGAACGATGGGGGCAACGGAATTGTCACAATATATAGAGAAGAACGAAACGGACTTCATTGTTTTTAAGACGAATCTACTTTTGGCTGATGCTAAGAACGATCCGGTGAAACGCGCCAATTTAATTATTGATATTGTGCGGTCAATCGCGATTATTCCTGATAATATTATTCGTTCGGTCTATGTAAAGGAATGCAGTAGTATATTAAATGTTGACGAACGCGTTCTTTATACTGAGATTAATAAGATTAAAGGACGTCTTCAGGAAGAAGCCTGGAAAAACGAACAACGTTCGAATATTGAACTACAAGCTCAGGAAGATTCTATCGTTAATCAGAGTATCATTCGTGCCGACAATGATTGTGATTTAGAAGAGAGAGCCTTAATTCGTTTATTACTCAATTTCGGAAAAGAAGAACTGTTTCATAATAAGAATGAACAAGGAGAAGACGAGTCGATTTTAGTAGGGAACTATATCGTAGATGAATTAGAGCGAGATGAATTGGGGTCGGTCAACGAATCTTACCAGAAAGTTTTTGATGAGTATATAAAGAATAAGTTCAATCCGGATTTTGAAGCGAAGACCTTCTTTAGAGATCACACCGATTCAAAAATTGTTCAGCTTGCCGCCGATATTATGAGTGAACCCCACCAATTAAGTGGTATGTGGACTCGTAACGATAGTTATATCGAATCGGAAGAGATGAAATTAAAAGAGATTGTTCCAAAACTGGTGAATGAATATAAAGGTAAAAAGGTTAAACTTTTGATTGAAGAAGTGGTTCAGGAAATGCAACAAGTTCAGGCAAGCGGAGATACAGATCGTTTAATGGAGCTAATGAAACAGAAAATGGTTCTGGATCAAATAAAAAATGCGATTTCAAAAGAGCTGGGCAATAGAACTGTATTTTAAATAATGACATAGGGGGGTGACACTTATCATTTAATCATCTCAAAAAAGAATAAATTTATGAAGACTGTATTTATTGAAGATCAGAAGGAAATTGATGAGATTATTAATTCATGTGATCTTTGTCATTTAGGTGTTATCGATATTGAGGGTAGACCTTATGTTGTACCGATGAACTTTGGTTACCTGGATGGTTACATTTATTTACATGGAGCCAATTTTGGAAAGTTGATTGATTCTTTAAAAAATAATCCGGATGCCTGTATCACATTCTGCACCGATACAGTTTTAGCCTATCAAAATGTAGAAGTTGCTTGTAGTTACAGAGTAAAAGGTAAAAGTATTGTAGCAAGAGGAACTATAGAGTTTATTAATGACTACGATAAAAAGGTTGATGCTTTAAATTCGTTGATGGCACAATTTACAGATAGAAAGTTCACCTATAATTCACCGGCCGTTAAAAATGTTGAGATCTACAGAATGAAGCTGGATGATTTTACAGCCAAAGAATTTGGTAAATATAACGAGCAAACTTTCCCTTGGATGAAGAGACATGGTAGGTAAACAGAATGATTTATGATGATTCTTGTCTCATTATCAGTTTATAAGATTTTTTATAGTGATCTTTCGTTGTATAATTGATATTTGAGACAGAGGAATAAGTATAGGGGAATGGATTTTTCTCTCTTGAAAAGGATAGGCGAAAGCTTATCCTTTTTCTTTTTGGATTTTCATGAGATTTTAGGCTCATCACAGGAGCATATTTAATCAATATTACTTTCGGAAAAATCTTTTTTGAAAATAATGGACACTGCCTATCAGAGCTTTAGGCTTTAACTTGAAAAAAGTGGATCTTCGCATTAGGAAAGTTGAAATAAAAAGGTCTATATTTGCACTCGCTTTAAGAGAGAGGCGCTGATCTTTGAATCGTTTGTAATGCTTGTAAACACTGAGTAATCTCGGGAAAAACAATTAAAAAATAAACGAAAAAAGATTTGCAGAATTAGAATTAAGTTTCTTATATTTGCAGCCGCTTTGATAGCGAAAAGTTCTTAAAAAATTTGGTGATGATAACAGGAAGTGGAGTTTAATTTCTTTCGAAAAAAAAAACTTAAAAAAACTTCAATTTTGTTTTGGTTTTTAAAATGAAAAGTTGTTATCTTTGCACCCGCTTTGACGCTGTAATCAGCATCAAAACAGAGAAGA